>NZ_CP059404.1:1342060-1677575 GCF_014217255.1 Corynebacterium incognita | reverse complement strand
CATCCAACACGTCCCGGGACCAGCCGTAGGGCCACTCGAATACTACGTAGGTTGTGGTCTGTTTCGCCGTCCCTGGCAAGGGCTCGACTTGGGCATCCGAACAACGTGTCATGCGTTCCACCTTAAACAACAATTTCATTAAAACCCACTGGTTTTATTTCACTTCTTAGTCAGGGGCTTATACCGTGGGAGATATGAAGAAGACTGTCGCCTGCCTTGTTGCCACCTTAGCGTTGAGCGCCTGTGGCACCGAAGAGCCCGCCGTCACCTCCACCATGCAGGTGTCATCAGCCGGCATCACTCCGCTTGGCGACGCCGACAAAAAGATGAAAACCCTACGCCCCGAGGCGCCGGCACAACTCATGGTCAAGGACGTCCGCGTGGGACAACATGAGGGCTTCGAGCGCGTCGTCTTCGAGCTGGAAGGCGACGGCGACCCCGGCTGGCACATCGACTACACCGCCTCCCCTGCCCAGCAGGGCTCCGGCAACGCCATCTCGTACGAAGGATCCACCGCCCTCGAGGTCAACATCGACGGCACCGTCTACCCGTTCGAAATGGGCAAGAAGGACCCGAATATCGGCACCGTGGCGGGAGCAGGCGGCAACGTCAAGCAGATCGTGAGCGCGGGCACGTTCGAGGGCCGCTCCCAGTTCGTCATCGGACTAAACAAGGAGCTGCCCTACTCCGTCGAAGTCCTACGCGGGCCCACCCGCGTGATCATCGACATCCGCAGCAACGACTAAAAATACGTCCCCTCCACCGTCCAGCCCCCGTTTTCCCACACCAACAGCCACGCCCTAGCCCCGCTGACAACCTGCAACCGGGCTAGGCGCTGCGGATGTTGCGTCCACCAGTCGGTGTCCACAGGCCAAGGGCCGGCCCAAGCGGTCACGGGGGCATCGGCAAGCATGTGCGGGTCGGAGGATAGAAGGGCCTCCGCCGTCACAAAGACGTCGCGGCCGGAGCTATCGGTCAGCCGCACCGGGGTGTCGTCGCCCTGACGCGACGGCAGCGGAGACAGCATCTGGCCGGGCCACGTGCCCGGGACTAAGGGCTCGGGTTCCTCGCCGTAGGGCGTGTATGCCACCCGTTCCGCCGCCCCACGCCCACCGACAAGCCGCGGCACCAGCACCTTATCCGTCCCCAGCATCGATTGCACCCGGGCTATCACCGGCCCGGCCTTCTCCTCGCTCCCCCACGTCGTCGGGGTGGCGGTCTCGAGTGGGTCCAGGGTGAGCTCACGGATGAGCTTATTGCGTACCCAGCCGTCCAGCTGCCAACGCACCCTGTCCGCCGTCGCGGACTCCGCCAGGGCCTCCCGCACCCGCCACACACGTTCCGACGACGTGCCATCCGTAAATTCCGCCGTCACCCGCAACCGCAAGCACACCAGCCCCGCCTTGGCCAACCGCTCGTGCAGCCGCGCGGCCAGCTGCCGGGCCGCGAAGGCCGCGGCGTCCACGCGGTCGATAGGATCCTCGGGCGCGATGCTCACCGCCAACTGCGTCGTGGGGAGATCCGGGGCGACCCTCCGGTCCGGAGCAGCCGTGGCAATGTCGTAGCACCGCCTGCCGACGGCCCCGAAACGCGTCAACACCTGCGTCTTCGGCAAGTTTGCCAGGTCCCCCAGCGTACGTAGACCAAGGCGCTGAAACGCCGCGGCGTCTGGGCCGAGGACCGAGATCGGCTGAGTGCGCAAGAAATCACGGGAGCCGCCCGGCGGGACAATACGGCTATGCCGCGCGGCAATCTGCGCGGTCTCCAACTCATCGGCAACGCCGATGGCCATGTCGACGCCGGACCGGGCAGCGGCGTCGAGAAGCAACTCGACGGCGCGATCCTCGCTGCCGTGAAATCGCCCAGCAGCGCCAATATCCACCAGCACCAAACCGGGCCGCAGCACCTCCACCGACGCCGCAACCTCGTCCAGACTAGTAATGATGCCTGCGAAAATGACCCCCTCGCGCTCGCGGTCGGACTCCACGATGCGCGCGAGAGCCTCGGCCTGCCGGGCCCGCATGCCCGGGTACACCCCCGGCGCATCACTGGCGACGACCCTGTGCTGCCGCACGACAGCCACAGGCGGGGTGAGCTCGGGGTCGTCGAGAAGCGCGGCTTGCACCGGCCACCGCGGGAACCACAACGCCGCTACCCGACTCATACCGCCACCAGCCGCCGCCGGGATTCAACCTGCACATCCAGGTCAAGATCGCGCACTCGCCCGACGCCCCAGCCAATGCCGGCGACACCCCGAACTTGGCCGGTCACACGCACGCGGGTGCCGGGGACGTCTAAACCAATGGTCACCAGCGCGGCGCGACCAGCCCGCAACCGCGCGAGTAAAGGCCGAGCGCGGGTGGGAGTCAGCGCAACAGGAACAGGGCTGTAATGGAACACAACATCGAGTCCCTCCAATAAAACACCAGTCACCGACAGCGCTTCGGCGCCCGGCTCCGGGACGGTAATGATATTACCCAGGTCCGGCACATCCCCCAGCAGCAGGCCCGGCCACGCGACGACCCCCACCGTCTTATCACGCGCCGTGAGCTGGGAAATAGTATCCACGACCAAAGGGGGACAATCATTAAACGCCGTGACCTGGCGGCGCGCCAAGCCGCGGGCGGGCAGCACCCTCTCGACCGGGGTGACGCCCTTCGCGGACATGCGGGCACGCAAAGCCGCGACCTCGCTTCGAACGCCCGTTTGATTCATGGGCGCAATTATAACCCCTAACCCAAGTCGCGGGAAACCGCCCAGCGAGTCAGCTGGTTACGGTTAGACTGCTGCGTCTTGCGCAAAATATTCGAGGTGTGCGTCTCCACCGTCTTGATGGAAATAAACAGGTCTGAGGCAATTTCCTTGTAGGTATAGCCCCGGGCCAGCAGGCGCAGCACCTCCAGCTCACGCGGGGTCAGCTCATCCACCACCGGGTCTATGTTCGCCTCCTTGCCCGCGAAAGCGTCCAACACAAAACCCGCCAGCCGCGGGGAAAAATACGCATCGCCGCTATACACCCGGTCAATGGCCTCCTCCAGCTCCGGGCCGGAAATGCTCTTAGTCACATAGCCGCGGGCGCCGCCGCGAATCACCGCAATGACGTCCTCCGCCGCATCCGAGACCGAGAGCGCCAAAAACTTTGAGTCCTGGCCCACCTGCTCGAGCACCGCCCTGCCGCCGCCATCGGGCATGTGGACGTCTAGCAAAACGACGTCGGGACGCGTACGGCGAATGCCCTCCACGGCGTCAGCCACCGTGCCAGCCTCACCCACGACGTCGACACCGCGCAGCTCCGCGCGCACGCCGGAGCGAAACACGGAATGATCATCAACCAAAAAGACACTCACCATAGACTTACCGATACCATAACTTCCGCCCCCTCCCCAGGAACGGACTTAATCTCAGACTCCCCGCCCACCCGCTGCATACGGCCGACAATCGAGTCCTGGATGCCGTGACGATCCGGGGCGGCGTCTTGAGGATCGAAGCCTACGCCGCGATCGCGGACGAAGATGGACAGCTTCCCGTCTAAGAGCTCGGCGTACACGTCAACGGCGTTAACGCCTGCGTGTTTGGCAGCATTGACCATAGCCTCTCGGGAAGCCATGACAGCCGCCTCAGCGGCGGGGGTCAGCGGGACGTCCTCGCCAACGATCACAGGGGCGATACGCAGGCCGAAGAGATCCTCAACCTCGGCGGCAGCCTCCCTGAGCGTGGCGAAAATGGTCTTTGTAGCCGAGACTTCCGGCTCGAACAGCCACGCGCGTAGCTCGCGTTCCTGGGTCCGGGCGAGGCGGGCGACCTCGTCTGGGGCATCGGCACGCTTTTGGATAATTGCGAGAGTCTGCAACACGGAATCATGGAGGCGGGAGGCAATTTCCGCACGTTCCTTCGCGGCACGCTCCTCGGTCAGCGAACGCACGACGAGCGGGACTACAAGAGCGCCAACGCCGGCGACGGTCAGCAAAACCGCAAGGGTGATGGTCACCAGGGCACCGTTGCTTACCCCGACGGTGGTGAGGATGACACCGGCTAAGACTAAAAAAGCACCGGCGGTGGCGTTGATGACAGACGCGCGGGATTGCAGGCCCTTGTCATACGCCCGCCACGTAATCATGGCACCTACCGCGATGAGAGCCAGCGAAATGGCCACGCCCCACGAATCACCGGCGACGGCGGCGACAAAGGCGAGGGCGGAGAGCAGATAATACGCCCACCGCGGGAGAATCACCTTTTCAACTGGAGCGGGCGCAGTCTCCTCGACCTTGCTGAACATCCACGCGGCGGCATAAAAAAGCACACCGGCCCCCGACAACAGGGAGGAAAATAACAGCACGACACGGACCAGGAAGACATCCCTGTTGAGATGGTTCGCAACCCCGGCTGCGACACCGGCAATAACGCGGCCCTGCCGGGGGCGGACATAAGTCGGGTACATAGACATCATCTTGCCCTACGCTGTCCGACTAAGAGATCAGGGGAAACCCTGATGTTTGCTGGTGAGACTTTTGCGAAAATAAAAGTATGACACCTCTCAGACAGCCCAATGGCTACGTCGCCGGTGTATGCGAAGGCATCGGCGTCCGCTACCGAATCGACCCGACCTTAGTCCGCATTGTCTTCGCGGTAGTCACGCTCTGCGGCGGGGCCGGCATGGCGGCCTACCTCATCGCTTGGGGACTCATGCCCAAACAAGCCGACCAACCCTCCCCCTTCGAAGCAGCGATGAACGGAGGTGAAGACAAGAGCCTCGGGTGGGTCCTAGGCGTAGTCGCATTCGTGCTCATCTTTTGCGGCGCGACGGCCGATGGCAGCATCTTGGCGGCAATCCTTATTAGCGCCGCTGTCTTGGTCGGAGGGTATTTCCTCTTGGAAAAGCGCCCACCCGCCTGGGATCCACTTGGAGCCGCCCCCGACTTATGGCACCTACCCGAACCTTCCCCGCGCCCGAAGCCGAAAAAGTCGAATGCCGGGTTGACCATCTTCTGCATCGCCGTCGCGATCGTCGGATTCGGGTATGTATTCTCCCACCAAGCAGGCCCGACGGACATTAAAATCTCCAGCGCTACCGACCTGGAGGAAACTATCGACGTTGGCATCGGGCCCGCCACCGTTGATTTGTCCGACCTTCCCCCGCTTTCCGACGCCCATGAACTGCGCATCGACGGCAACATCGGCCCGCTAGACATCACCCTGCCCGCCAACCAGCCAGTCAACGTTGTCTGCGACACCGGCCTTGGCCCTACCAACTGCGTGGAAAAACGCGACGATGCCGCGCGACTGACCTTGGTCGTCGATCACGGCATCGGCCCGGTGGAGATTACTACTCCCACTCGATAGTTCCCGGCGGCTTGGACGTAACGTCCAAGACCACGCGGTTAACGTCCTTCACTTCGTTCGTAATGCGGGTGGAGATCTTCTCCAAGACGTCGTACGGGACGCGGGTCCAGTCCGCGGTCATGGCGTCCTCGGACGTCACTGGACGCAACACGACCGGGTGCCCGTAGGTGCGGCCGTCGCCCTGGACGCCCACCGAACGGACGTCGGCAAGCAGCACCACAGGGCACTGCCAAATCTCGCTGTCCAGGCCGGCGGCGGTCAGCTCCGTGCGAGCGATGAGGTCAGCCTGACGCAGGGTCTCGAGGCGCTCCTCGGTCACCTCGCCGATGATGCGGATACCCAGACCAGGCCCCGGGAACGGCTGACGGTTCACAATCTCCTCTGGAAGCCCCAGCTCTCGGCCTACCGCGCGTACCTCGTCCTTGAACAGCAGGCGCAGCGGCTCAACGAGCTCGAACTCGACGTCGTCAGGCAAACCACCGACGTTGTGGTGGGACTTGATGTTCGCGGTGCCGGCTCCCCCGCCGGACTCCACAACGTCCGGGTACAGGGTGCCCTGGACTAAGAAGTCCACGTCCTGGTCAGAAAGTACACTCGCCACCGCACGCTCGAACGAGCGGATGAACTCCGCACCGATAGCCTTGCGCTTCGCCTCCGGTTCGGTGACTCCGGCAAGCTTAGCCAAAAACGCGTCGGCCTCGTGCACAGTCACGAGCTTCGCCCCGGTCGCCGCTACGAAATCCTTCTCCACCTGCTCACGCTCGCCCGCGCGCAACAAACCATGGTCGACGAAGACACAGGTGAGGCGATCACCGATCGCGCGTTGGACTAAGGCAGCAGCGACGGCCGAGTCGACGCCACCCGACAGGCCGCAAATTGCACGCCCCTCGCCGATCTGTGCCTTCACGTCTTCGATGAGCTGTTCAGCGATATTCGCAGACGTCCACGTTTGCTCCAGTCCTGCAATCTCAGTCAGGAAGCGGGTCAGGACTTCCTGGCCGTGCGGGGAGTGCAACACCTCTGGGTGGTATTGCACACCGGCCATCCGCTTCTCAATGCACTCGAAAGCCGCCACTGGCGCACCCGCCGACGAAGCGGTGACGTCGAAACCCTCGGGCGCCTCGGACACGGCGTCGCCATGCGACATCCACACCTTGTGCGTGGACTCTAGTCCGGCATGCAGGACGCCGCCGTTAACGTTAATATCCGTGCGGCCGTACTCGCGGTCACCGGTGTTAGCCACCTTGCCTCCGAGCGCATGGTTCATGGCCTGGAAACCGTAGCAGATGCCGAACACCGGGATACCCAGATCCAGCAAACCTTCTTGGAGCTTCGGAGCACCGTCCGCGTACACAGACGACGGGCCACCGGACAAAATCAGGGCTGCAGGATTTTTTTCCTGAACCTCAGAAATTGTTGCAGTATGGGGAACCACTTCAGAGTAGATATTGGCTTCGCGCACGCGGCGGGCAATAAGCTGCGCATATTGGGCGCCGAAGTCCACGACAAGGACGGGGCGGGGAGTCGAATTCGCTTGAGTCACGCGTTTTAGTCTAGCAATTATCCACAGGGCCACGGAAACTCGGGCAAGTTATCCACAGGCGAGCGTGCTAGACCTTTCCAGGCGTCAGGATGTGGCCTAGGTTCAAAGTCATGAACCTCGAAGACATCGACCGTTACCTGGCCACCAACGGCCTGGCGCTGGCGCAGTACATTTACGCGCGCGGCGCTGGGTTTGGCCTCGGGGTGTCTGAAACCTTGCTGTACCGCGCGATCGGTGAGAGCTACTACGGGCCGTGCAAGCACAAGGCCGTACGCGCCGCCACGATGCGCTTCGCCGAGGACTTCCCCATCGCCCGCCTCGTAGTTATCCATAAAGCGGCAGTACAGCTACGTCGACAAGCCCCCATCAGCAGGTGGGACCTACGCCTTGAGCTCGCAGAGATGACCCACCTCAGCATCGCCGACTTGGAAAAATACGCCAAGGCCCGCGTCCGAGAGCTCAACGCAACCGGCTCCAATCCCCCGCCCCGCAGCCTCGTCATCGGCCGCGAAACCGACGCGACGGGACGACGGACCGCAGTGCTAAAACTGCCCGAGGCCGAAATGTCGCGCTTTGAGCGCACCCTCCGCTCCATGACCCGCAACCGGGGTAACACCCCAGAAGACATAGCCATGGGCAACGCGTGCTGGGCGTTGTTTACCCGCGGAGGCAAGCTTACCGACGGCGTGTTAGAACCCACCGTCATCGTCACCACCGACGATCTCGAAAGCTGTGGTGAGCACGAACTACAGGCCACCGACGGCACGCGGGTGAACGCGCGCGAATACCTTAACGAGCGACTCACTGAGTACGGGTGGGTCTTGCTATATGACAAGAACGCTGAGCCCGTGAACCTGTGGCGCACCCAGCGTCTCGCCAATGACACGCAGCGCCGCATCATCGCCGTCGACCAGGTCCGATGCGCATGGCCGGGATGCGACCGCTACGCCATGTACGGGACAGCGCACCACGTCGAAGCCTGGGCCGAAGGCGGACAAACCAACCAATCCAACCTCATGGGGCTATGCGGGCCGCATAATGCCGGAAACGGCCGGGGTCGCAACGGCGAAATGAGGCGGGCACCAAACGGAAGACCCGTCTGGCACCCGCCGGATAATGCTAGAGAATGGGCTATCGAACAGCTAAGTCGACCTTCTGGAAAGACTTCAGATCCGTGTAGCCGCACTTCGCCATAGCGCGACGCAAACCGCCGACGATATTGAGCGTTCCAAACGGATCCGCGGAGGGGCCGTGCAGCACGACTTCCAGCGGAGCCTTTGGCGATCGCTCATCAACGAAGCCGCGTGGAAAGCGGGGGTGGCCGGCCACTGATGGCCAGTACGCTCCCTTGCCGCCGGCTTCTTCAGCGATGGCAAGCATGCCGCCGAGGGACACAGCGTCGGCACCGCAGGCAATTGCCTTAACGACGTCCCCGGACGTAGCGAAGGCATCATCTGCGATGACGTGCACGTAGCGTCCGCCCGTCTCGTCGAGGTAGTCCCGGCGCGCGGCGGCGGCATCGGCGATGGCGGTAGCAAGGGGCGGCTCGATGCCCAAGGCGACGTCGTTCGTGTTGGTTCCGCCGCCGACGATGATGCCGGCTGCACCGGTACGCATCAGGTGCAGCGCAGTGGAGTAATCACTGACGCCACCAGCGATGACCGGTACGTCCAACGAGCCGATGAACTCCTTCAAGTTCAGGGGCTCCCCATCCGCCGCGACGTGCTCAGCGGAGATGATCGTGCCCTGGATAATGAGGAGTTCGGTCCCGGCACTGATGACAGTCTGTGCGAGTTCACGGGCGTGCTGCGGCGAGACACGAACGGCGACGGTGACCCCTGAGTCCCGGACCTGACGAATACGCTCAGCTAGGAGCTCCTCGTCTAAGGGCAGAGCGTGGAGGCGCTGAAGGGACTCGGCATCGTGGACGTCGGCAAGCGCGGTGTCCAGGTCCTCGACTCGTCCCCACAGCCCCTCGGCGTTAATGACGCCCAAACCGCCCTGCTTGCCCATTTCGATGACGAACTCTGGCGTAGCTAACGCATCGGTGGGGTGGGACAGGATCGGGACGTCAAAGGTGTAGGCATCGATATTCCAGGTCGTATCCACATCAGATGATGAGCGTGTGCGCCTAGTCGGGACGATGGAAATATCTTCTAATCCGTAAGCCCGACGCGCCTCTCGGCCGGTTCCAATTTCGACGATTTCTCGCACGGCGATTCCTTAGTGGTAGTTCGGTGCCTGAACGGTCTGCTGCAGGTGGTGCGGGTGGGACTCCTTGAGTCCGGCCATAGTGATCTGCACGAAGCGCTTAGTTTTCAGCTCAGCGAGGTTAGCAGAACCGGTGTAGCCCATTGCCGCGCGCAGGCCGCCGACAATCTGGTGTGTGATTGCGTCCAGCTCGCCGCGGTAAGGAACTTGGCCTTCCACGCCCTCGGGAACCAGCTTGTCTTCGGACTTGACGTCAGCCTGGAAGTAGCGGTCCTTGGAGTAAGAACGCTTCTCCCCGGACAGGCCGCGTCCCTGCATCGCGCCCATGGAGCCCATGCCGCGGTAACGCTTGTACTGCTTGCCACCGACAACCACAACGTCGCCAGGCGACTCCTTCGTGCCAGCAAGCATGGAACCGACCATCACGGTGTCCGCGCCAGCGGCGAGCGCCTTCGCGATGTCACCGGAGTACTGCATTCCACCATCAGCGATAACCGGAACGCCGGCCTTACCAGCAGCGGTAGCGGCTTCTAGGATGGCGGTGATCTGCGGAGCACCCACGCCCGCGACGACGCGGGTCGTACAAATCGAGCCCGGACCAATGCCCACCTTGATAGCATCCGCGCCAGCATCAATCATCGCCTGCGCGGCTTCGCGGGTAGCCAGGTTGCCGCCGATAACGTCCACCTTGTCCCCGAAGTTTTGCTTCACCCGGGACACCATGTCCAGAACTCGGTTGTTGTGAGCGTGGGCGGAGTCTACGACGAGGACGTCCACACCGGCGTCGACAAGCAATCCTGCGCGCTCGAATGACTCATCGCCTGTACCGATGCCTGCCGCTACAAGCAGGCGGCCGGAATCATCCTTAGATGCGTTGGGGTACTGCTCCGTCTTCACGAAGTCCTTCACTGTAATGAGCCCGACCAGCTTGTTGTCACCGTCAACGATGGGTAGCTTTTCCACCTTGTTGATGGACAGCAGCTTCAGTGCCTCCTCCTTGGACACACCTTCATGTGCCACTACCAATGGCATTGGCGTCATCACATCGGAGACCTTGCGCTCGAAGTCCTTCTCAAAACGCATATCCCGGTTCGTGCAAATACCCAGGAGCTTCCCTGCCCCGTCTACGACTGGGAGCCCGGAGATACGGTAGCGGGCGCACAGTGCATCTACCTCGTTAAGCGTCATGTCCGGGGTTGCGGTCACGGGGTCGGTCACCATCCCGGACTCAGAGCGCTTCACAATCTCGACCTGGCCGGCTTGCTCTTCGGCCGATAGATTGCGGTGCAGCACGCCGATGCCGCCCTGACGCGCCATCGCAATGGCCATCCGCGCCTCCGTAACCGTATCCATCGCGGCCGATGCCACAGGGATTCCCAGTCGGATATTGCGCGTAAACTGCGCCGATACGTCAACCTCAGACGGAACAATATTCGATTCCGCGGGAAGAAGTAGTACATCATCAAAGGTCAACCCGTTGAGTTGGACCTTGTTCGGATCGTCTCCACCAGTTGCTACACGCATGCTCCGGACCTTTCTTAAGCGTCTCGTAAATATGCCCCCAACTTTAACCCTTTAGTCGGGGAAGTGGTTAGCCGGTGCAGCTAATTGCCATACCCCGTCGTGGTCAATAGGCTCGAGACCGTGAACTACGAAATGCCAATGGATCCTTTTGCAAACGATCCCAATGACCCAGCGTCGTTCCTTGAGGACGAGGCCGTTCCTGAGTTATCCGAGTCTGAGCGCCTGGAGCACGTCCGAGATCTCATCGCGGTGGAGCAGTTTTCCCGCCGACTATCCCCCTACGGCTTCGACGGCGTCATGTTCCTCTGTGGCGATTGCAACAACACCCACTTTTATGAGTGGGACATCATGGCCGCAAACATCCGTGCTCTCCTTGCCGGCGAGCTTCCCCCTGTCCACGAGCCAGGCGCGGAGGTAGACCCGCACCGCTACGTCCCGTGGGAGTACGCCCAAGGCTTCCTGGACGGTCTCAACGCGGACTAGTCTCCGCGTTGACCGTTGTCCTTGCCGTCCTGGCCCTTGCCGGTCTCGGCGTTATTGCCCTTATCCTTGCCTGTGTCCTCGTCCTGGTCCTGGTCCTCGTCACCGTCTCCCGGCGTCGGCACACCGCTCGACCCGCGCGGGGTCTCCCCCGGCAGCGGCGCGAAGGTAAATTCGCGGTCGTCGTCGCGCTCATTCCATGGGGTCCGCGTGGTGGTTGTCCCTGGACGTGGGGAGTTCTTTGTCGGGGCCGGCGCAGGTGGGTTGACCTGGGTAGAGGTCGGGGTGTCAGCAGGCGTCTGTGCCGACGTAGGTACTGGGGGGTTCACTTCGTTGTACGGCGTTGGTTCGTCGCTTTCGGGAGTGACTACCTCTTCCTGCACATTCTCAGTGCTCTCTTCGCTAACCTCGCTGGTCGCTTCTTCGGCCACGCTTTCTTCTGAGCGTGGGGAAACCGAGGTGGATGACTTGGCGGCGCTGCTTGTTGGTGCCTGAGTTGCCGAAGACGTCTCGGTGTCAGTGTGCACCACGGCGGGTGCAGGCACAGGGTCTGTTTCTTCACCGCCGCCATTGAGCAGAGAAAACGCGCCTACACCACCAAGCACAACTGCTGCCGCACCGAGCGCTCCTTTAATCCACATTCCGGAACTAGTCGCCGCGCTTGCCGACGTCGCGGCCGCCGAGGTGTCCGCGACCTGAGGAGCCGGGGGCATCTGGGCATTGACGTCGTTGCGGAGTTCGAGCAGCAAACCAGCCAGTGGGTCAGCGCCCCCGGATGGGTCTACGCCTTGAGAAAGATCGCTGAGGTAGGCATCGTCCTCGACTAGCGGTTGCAGCTGCCGGGCGATGTCCTCTGGGACGTCGTCGCGATGTGTCACTATCTTTCTCCTTGCGTTGCGCTGGCTTCCAAGGACTTCCTCAGTTGCGCCAGTGCTCTATGCTGCGCGACACGTACTGCACCTGGGGTGGATCCGACGATGGCCGCAGTTTCTTCTGCAGACATTCCGACGATGGTACGGAGGATGATGATGTCGCGAGCCTTGTCACTTAAAGTATCGAGAAGACCCCGCATGGTGTTACTTCCGTCGACTGCGATCGCCACGTCTTCAGGGGTCGCGGAGGTGTCGGGGCCTTCCGGTACGTCTTCGGTTGGAGTCAGTCGATCGCGGGACATGGCACGGTGCGCATCGGCAACTTTGTTGAAGGCGATGCCGTAGACGTAGGCCATGAAGGGGCGGCCTTTATCTTCGTATTTGCTTATCGACGACGTTAGCGCCAGACATGTTTCTTGCGCCACGTCTTCCGCGGTGGGGTGTTTGCCACCTCCGATGCGGGCGCGGGCGTAACGCAACACCATCGGGTGAACGATCTCAATAACGCGCTGCAGTGCGTGAGGATCGCCCTGAACAGCCGAGGGCACAAGGCCTTCTAGCTCCTGTTCAATATCTCCCACAACTTTTCCTTTTGACGCTTATCCAACGGACCCCACTACAGTACGTGGTTGCGGGGCTGTCACACTAAAAAGGGGTATGGACACAGAAAGTTCACATACCTTTAACTTTGACCATTATTCCAGCTCAGAGACAGTCATGACTAATCCAGACACGCTTCAACACCTAGATTCCACTTTCGAGTAACCAATTGTTCACCCTGCCCAGTCAGACTGCCTTCTGGTTATTTACTCGTTGTACTAAAGGAGACCGTGTCGTGACTCAACCCCATCTTCTTCCGGGACCTAATACAGACTTCTGGGATTGGCAGCTGAAAGGTGCTTGCCGCGGGGAAAATTCTGACGTGTTCTACCACCCGGACGGGGAGCGTGGCCGCGCGCGTACGCAGCGCGAGAACCGCGCGAAGGCCGTGTGCCAGAAGTGCCCGGTGCTCGCGATGTGCCGGGAGCACGCGCTCAAGGCCGCCGAACCTTATGGCATCTGGGGCGGCCTGTCTGAGTCGGAGCGGGTTCTCATCCTGCGCTCCCGCGAGAAGGTTAACGCTTAAGGTATTCCTTCAGGTACCGGCCGGTGAGTGTATCCATCCCGGCTGGCGCTCCAGCGTAAACTACCTCGCCACCCTCGCTACCTGCGCCCGGCCCCATATCGATGACGTGGTCCGAGTGCGCCACGACCGCCAGGTGGTGTTCTACGCAGACGACGGTATTCCCGGCGTCGACTAGCTTGTCCAGCAACCCCAGGAGCGTTTCGACGTCCGCGAGGTGCAGGCCCGTTGTCGGCTCGTCGAGCACCAGGATGTCAACCTCCGACTTTTTGCCAGCCATGTGCTGCGCCAGTTTTAATCGCTGGCGTTCGCCGCCGGACAGGGTGCTGAGCGGCTGCCCCAGCGTGATGTAGCCCAGACCGACGTCGACAAGCGCTGAGCAAACAGCTGCCGCCGGCTTCACCGTTCCCGCAAAGAACTCCAGCGCCGCCTCGGCCGGCATGTCCAAAACTTCCGCGATGTTCTTGCCTTCAAACTGGTAGGCCAGCACTTCGTCCGTAAACCGGCGTCCCTCGCAGACGTCGCACGGCACGTCCGCTCCGCTCATGAAACCAAGGTCCACGTACACGACGCCCGCACCTCCACACTCGGTACACGCACCGTCGGAGTTTGAGGAAAACAGTCCCGGCTTCACCCCATTAGCTTTGGCAAACGCCTTCCGAATCGGTTCCAACGCCCCGGTGTAGGTCGCCGGATTGGACCGCCGCGAACCCCGAATTGGGGTCTGGTCCACGTACATCACCTGTTCGCTTGCCGGCACATGCGACAGCAGCGAAGACTTACCGGAGCCCGCGACACCAGTAATAGACGTCAATACGCCTAGTGGAATATCCACGTCCACGTCGCGGAGGTTGTTGCGGTTCGCTCCGCGAATCTCTAACGCCCCAGTCGGGGTTCGCACGTCCTTTTTCAGCGACACGGCATCGTGGAGGTGCTTGCCAGTCAGCGTCGGCGCATCCTTAAGTTCTGCCACCGTGCCTTCAAAAACTACTTCGCCGCCGCCTGCTCCCGCCCCAGGACCAAGGTCCACGACGTGGTCGGCAATGGCAATCGTCTCCGGCTTGTGCTCCACCACGAGCACCGTGTTGCCCTTATCGCGAAGCTGCAGCAGCAGCTCGTTGAGCCGGGTGATGTCGTGCGGGTGCAGCCCGGCGGTGGGCTCGTCGAAGATGTAGGTGACGTCGGTGAGCGCAGATCCAAGGTGCTGCACCATGCGGGTACGTTGTGCCTCTCCGCCAGACAGCGTGGACGCCGGCCGCGCCAGCGTCAGGTACCCTAGCCCGATCCCCATGACGTTGTCCAGTGCTTCACGGATACTTCCCGCCATCGGGTGGTCGACCCCCTCAAACCACTCGCGCAAGTCCTTAATTTCCATGTCGCAGAGGTCGGCGATGGATTTGCCGTTGATGTAAGACTCGCGGGCGTGCTGCGCCAACCGCGTTCCCCCGCAGTCGGGGCAGGGCACGAACTGCACGGCACGTTCGACGAACTCCCGCAGGTGTTTTTGCAGCGCCTCTTTATCCTTGGCCAGCATCGAGCCCTTCATGCGCGGGACTAGGCCCTGGTAGCTCATGTTGATGCCACCGACCTTGACCTTGATGTCGTCCAAGTAGTAGAGCGCGTGTTTTTGTTCGTCGGTAAACTCGCGCACCGGGACGTCGGCTGGGTACAGGCCCGACTCGGTGTAGGCCTTCCACATCCACGAGTCCACTTTGACTCCGGGCATGAGGATAGCGCCGTCGTTGAGGCTTAGGTCCTCGTCCACCACCGCTGACAAGTCGATGTCGCTGACTCGGCCCGTACCGTCACAGGTGGGACACATGCCGCCGGTGCGCTGGAATTTCTTGAGTTCTTTCTTCCCCTTGACTTCGATTGCTCCCTGCCCGGACACGGACGGGACGTTGAAGGAGTACGCCGCTGGGCTGCCTGCCGACGGCTCCGCTGCACGCGAGAACAATACTCGCAGCATGGCGGTGATGTCGGTGGCTGTGCCAAAGGTGGATCGTACGTTCGCGGCCATGGGTTCTTGGCCGACGACGATGGCTGCGGTGAGCCCTTCGAGCTTGTCGACGTCCGGTCGGGGCAAGCTCGCCATAAACCCTTGGACGAAGCCTGGGTAGGTTTCGTTGATGAGCCGCTGCGATTCGGCGGCGATGGTGTCAAAGACCAGCGTGGATTTTCCGGAGCCGGAGACCCCAGTAAAGACTGTGAGCGCACGCTTGGGAATGCGTACGCTCACGTTCTTGAGGTTGTTATCGTGTGCGCCGGTGACTGCAACAAATTCTTGGTTCACCGGCGCAATATTACTGCTTTTCTACGACGGACGCCTCAGTAGTCAATACCATCCGGGCAACGGACGCCGCGTTCACGACGGCCGAGTGGGTGACCTTGACGGGGTCGATGATGCCGTTGTCGATGAGGTTGCCGTATTCACCGGTGGCGGCGTTGTAGCCTTCACCGTTGGCCATCTCAGCTACGCGGGCGGTAGCCACCGCGCCGTCGATGCCGGCGTTGGCGGCGATCCAGTATGCCGGACGGGACAGGGCGCGCGCCACGGACAGCACGCCGATCTTCTCCTCGCCCTCGAACTCCTCGGCGTAAGCCTCGAGCGTCTTAGCGATCTGCACGAGTGCGGAACCGCCGCCAGCGATAACGCCCTCTTCGACCGCCGCACGGGCGGCGTTGATGGCGTCCTCGACACGCAGCTTGCGCTCGTTGACCTCGGTCTCAGTCGCAGCGCCGACACGAATCACGGCCACGCCACCGGACAACTTGGCCAGGCGCTCACCGGCCTTTTCCTTGTCCCAGGTGGAGTCGGTGTTCTCGATTTCGCGGCGGATCTGCTCGCGGCGTTCGGCGACCGCCTCAGCGGTGCCGCCACCGTCCACGATTACGGTATCTTCCTTGGTCACGGTGATGCGGCGCGCGCTACCGAGTACTTCGAGGCCGACTTCATTGAGGTTGATACCAACCTCGGGGTCAACGACGGTCGCGCCGGTCACCACGGCCAGGTCATCCATGAAGGCGGCGCGACGCTCGCCGAAGTACGGGGACTTCACAGCGGCTACCTTGAGCACCTTGCGGATGGAGTTGACCACGAGGGCCTGCAGCGGCTCGCCTTCGATGTCCTCGGCCACGATGAGGGTGGGCTTGTTGGACTCCGCGATCTTTTCCAGCAGCGGCAGGAAGTCCGGCAGGCTGGAGATCTTGTTGCGGACGAGGAGAACCTGGGCGTCGTCAAGCACCGCGTGGTTGGTCTCTTCCTCGGTGGCGAAGTACGGCGAGAGGTAACCCTTGTCAAAGGACACGCCCTCGGTGACGTCGACGGAGGAGTCAATGGTCTGAGACTCCTCCACGGTGACGACGCCGTCCTTGCCCACCTTGTCCATGGCACCGGCGACCATGTCGCCGATCTCCGAATCGCGGGAGGACACGGTGGCCACGTTGGCGATCTCAGCGGACGACTGCACCGGGGTGGCGCGCGCCTTGAGCTCTTCGATGGTCTTCTCCGCGGCCGCGGCGATGCCCTTGTTCAGGGCCACCGGGTTAGCGCCGGCCGCCACGTTACGCAGGCCTTCGTAGACGAGCGCCTGCGCGAGCAGCGTGGCGGTGGTGGTGCCGTCACCGGCGATGTCGTTGGTCTTCACGGCAACGGACTTCACCAGCTGGGCGCCGAGGTTCTCGAATGGGTCGTCTAGGTCAATGTCTCGTGCGATGGTCACGCCGTCGTTAGTCACGGTAGGGCCACCGAAAGACTTGGACAGAACGACGTTGCGGCCCTTCGGCCCCAGGGTTACCTTGACCGCGTCAGCGAGCTGGTCAACGCCGCGCTGGATACCCTCACGGGCTTCTTGGTCAAAAGCAATGAGCTTTGCCATGCGTGGCAGCCCTCCTTACTTTTCAACGACTGCGAGCAGGTCGCGCGCAGAAAGCAGCAGGTATTCCTCGCCGTTGTACTTCAGTTCGGTGCCACCGTACTTGGAGAAGATAACGGTGTCGCCTTCCTTAACGTCCAGTGCCAGGCGCTCGTCGCCGTCCTCGTTCCAGCGGCCCGGGCCGACGGCGATGACGGTAGCCTCCTGCGGCTTCTCCTTTGCGGAATCCGGGATCACCAGACCGGACGCGGTGGTGGTCTCAGCCTCTACGATCTGGACCAGAACCTTGTCTTCCAATGGCTTGATGTTGACGTTTGCCACGATGCTTCCTCCGATTGTTTCAAGTGAGTTGTATGTGCCGGTTGACCTTGTCCAGCACAGCCGTCGTCGCGGGTGAACAACTGTGGGCCAAACAACCTACTAGCACTCTACCCTCGTAACTGCTAGCTCTCAACAACCCGGAGTGCTAAGGGTTAAATCTCCAGCTTGCCCAGGTTCTTCACGGCCGCGCTCCACAGCGCGTAATCCTCCGGCTGGTCCTCGCGGTAGTTAAGCACAGCACGCATGGAATGCTTGATGCGGTCGATCTCCTCATCAGAGATATCCTCGCCCTCAGCGTCCACGAAGATGACCGGTCCGCAGATCGCGTTGGTCGGGTCGGTCAAGAACGCCGAGTTGCCCGTCGCGGCGTTGTTGCGTGCCATGGACGCCATGGGGTTCGGCTCTGCACCCTTGTTCTTGGCTTCCGGGTTGTACAGCGCGGCGTATTCGGAGCCATCCTCCTGGAAGGACACCGCCACACGATCGTTAGCCACGCCACCGAGGAACTGCTGCGCGTGTTCCAGCTCGAAATCGATGGTGCGGTGAGTCAGGTCCGGGTTCACAAGAAAGCCGATGGTCATGTGTTTGCTCCTGTAGAGAAAGAAGGTGGTTAGATCCATCGGCAACGATACCGCCGTTGCGCTATCCGCGCGCGCTGAGAAGCGGGATCTCCACCTCCAACGTGGTATCCGTGCCCACGCCATATCCGGACGGCTCCGCCCCTTCATAAATCAGCTGGCCCGCCACCGCCGCGATCATCACGCCGTTGTCCGTGCACAGTGTGAAGCGCGGCACCCGTAACTCAATACCGGCAGCCTCACAGCGCTCCGCCGCCAGCTCCCGCAGGCGCGAGTTGGCAGCCACTCCCCCGCCCAGCAGCAAAACCTTCGCCCCAGTGTCCTCGCAGGCCCGCACAGCCTTGGCGGTCAGAACATCGCACACGGCCTCCTGGAAGGACGCGCAGACGTCTTCGACAGAGATAACTTGCCCCTCGCGCTCGGCCTTCTCCACGTACCGGGCCACGGACGTCTTCACCCCAGAAAACGAGAAGTCGTGGCGGTGCTCACCGCGCAAGTCTTGCGGGCGTGACATACCGCGTGGGAAATCAATAACCGGCTGTCCGCGGTGCGCCAGCTTGTCAATGACCGGCCCACCCGGATACCCCAAGCCGAGCAGGCGCGCGACCTTGTCGTAGGCCTCGCCCGCGGCGTCGTCAAGCGTGGATCCCAGCTCACGCATGGGCTTGCCCACCGCCTCAACCTCCAACAATTGAGTGTGCCCGCCCGAGACCAGCAGCGCCACCGCATGAGGCAGCTCCTGGCCTTCCAAGTTAGCTACAGCCACATGACCACCGAGGTGGTTGACCCCGTAGAAGGGCACGCCCCATGCCGCCGCGTAAGCCTTGGCCGCCGACGCCCCGACCAACAGCGCCCCAGCCAGGCCCGGGCCCACAGTTGCGGCCACGACGTCGGGCTTATCGACGCCCGCTTCCTTTAGCGCCGCTTGCATCACCTGCGGCATGGCCTCCAGGTGCGCCCGCGAGGCGATCTCCGGAACAACGCCGCCGAAGCGCGCGTGCTGCTCCATCGACGACGCCACTGCGTCCGCGAGGATCTCCATGGTGCCGTCCTCGCCCAAGCGAATAATCCCCACGCCAGTCTCATCGCAGGAGGACTCGACTCCTAAAACAATCACGTCTTATTCTCCGTCTCTCTTCATCGTCACCGCATGCACCCCGGGGCGGTAGTAGTTCTTGCGCACGCCCAGCTCCTGAAAACCATACGCCCGGTACATGGCAATGGCCGCGGCGTTGCCCTCGCGGACCTCCAGGAAGATGGGCGCGCTTTTCTGCTTCGCAATGTAGATGATGTTGTCCATCATCATCCGCCCGATGCCGCGCCGCTGGTACTTCGGGTCCGTGCCGATCGTGTGGATTTCAAACTCCGGGTGCTCGGCCGGTCCCATCATCGCGATGCCCGCGTAGCCCACCACCGCGCCGTCGGCGTCTTCCACGCAGAAATAAAAAGTGTGGGGACGCGCGAGCTCAGCGAGGATCATGTCCTTAGTCCAGGGCGACTCCGCAGCAAAGAGCTCGGTTTCCAACTCCGCACAGCGCGGGGCGTCCGCCGGCATTAATTCCCGCAGTCTCATAGCTCAACGTCCGGGATGGCGGCAGACTTCGGCCGTGCCGCCGGCTCCTTGGCGTCGGGGCGTCGCAGGTACAGCGGCACCGGCGCGCTGGAAAAATCGCACGCGGCTACCAGGTGCTCCGGCAGCGGTGCGGTGTCGTAGCACGGCACGGTGCGCAGGGCGTCGGGAAGCCGTTCGGCGAGGTGTCCCGGCACGTTGACGGCCTCTGGAGTGGCGACGTCCAGCTCCTCCGGGCGCACCACATCCGGGCCCGCGACGCGGACCCCGGCCTCATATTCAGCCCAGTACACTTCCTTGCGACGGGCGTCGGTGCACACCAACACCTTCTCCGCGGCACTGGCTCGGGCGATTGCATCCAGCGAGCATACGCCGTAGACGGGGATGGACACGGCGTCGGCAAACGCCTGGGCCGTAGCCATGCCCACGCGCAGCCCGGTAAACGGCCCCGGTCCGCACCCGACCACCACGGCGTCGAGATCGCCAAAGCCCACCCCAGCCGCAGTCAACACATCGAGGGTCGTCGGGGTGAGCAGTTGGTTTTGGTCGCGGCAGTCCGGAATGACGGTGGCCGCGACCCGCTCGCCGTCGTTTACGACGCCGACGACGAGGCTGGGGGTGGAAGTATCAATAGCTAGAACACGCACGCATCCCAGCATAAACCCGGGCCGGGTCTACTGGATAGCCAGCGCCCAGTTGTCGGCCTCAGTCTTGAGCATGGCCAGCAGGACGTGGGTATCAAAATACCCCTCGACCGGGGAGGTGCACAGGTCCACGTCAAAGCGGGAAAGCTCTTCCACATAGGCGCCGCCCTCCTGATCACGCAGGACGAGGAAGTTCTTGGTCTTCTCCACGGTCTGCCCCTCACGCAGACCCACTTGTGCAGGGTCCAGCTGCAGGGCTTGCTTGACGTAGTTGGCGTCCATGCCCGGGCACACAAATGCACCGGCGACCCACTTGTCGCCGTAGACATCCGCCGGGGCCACTGCCGTCGCATGCAAGCCGGAGTCCTCGATATCTTCCAGCGTGGACGTCAGGGTGCCCTTGACCGCCGGCTCCGGGGCTACCGCGGCGACTGCGACGAGCAGCCCCATGACCGCGACGAATGCCGCAATAACGCCAATGACAATATTCTTCGACAACGTAGTGAGCTGCACAGCCTTCAGGCTCCTTTTGATCCCGTTCTTTTGTGTATCTACCTCATCGTACAGGGTGGGTCGTCCGCGTTAGTGACCTGGATCAGTCACGTAGCGCCACGTAAATAACCGAGCCTCCGAATCCGGGTCGGAGGCCTCGCGATCGATCTGGATGAGCAGGTAAGCATCGCTGAGCGCTTCCACGAGCCCGCCTCCCCACTCGGCAACCACCACCGCAGCATCCAGGTCTGTATCCAGGTCCAACGCATCGAGCTCCGCGGTCTCCCCCAGCCGGTAGGCATCGACATGGACGAGCGCGGGGCCGTCGACAAGCGAGCGATGCTCGCGGGCGATAACAAACGTCGGGGAGGTCACTCTCCCTTTGACCCCCATGCCTCGTGCGATGCCCTGGGTGAACGTGGTCTTGCCCGCCCCCAAAGGACCGTCCAAGATCACCACGTCACCGGCCTCGAGCGCGCGGCCCACACGCTCGCCGAAGTCTTGGGTATCCGCCGCGGTCTCCAACATCTGCCGCCCTGAGGCAGGAAAGTGTTCCTTCATCTACTCAACAGCTCCTTCCACCACGCGTCGCGTGCGCCCACCCGGCCAGCACACCACCTCATAATTGATGGTGCCGACGGCGCGAGCAACCTCACTGGCGGACACTCCGCCCTCGCCGAACAAAATAACCTCATCGCCGATGGCTACTCCGAATTCGTTAGCTCCCAACGAGACAACGATCTGGTCCATGCACACGCGTCCTACCTGCGGGTAGCGCTTGCCACCGATGGTCACGTCAAACACCCCCTGCACGGCGCGGGGCAATCCGTCCGCGTAGCCCACAGAGACCACGGCGAGGTAACCGGCTTCCTCCGCTCGCCACGTCAACCCGTAGCTCGTGGATTCTCCCGCCGCTACTGGTTTAACGTTGAGGACCGTGGCGGCCCACGTCATCGCCGGACGTAAGGCCACTCCCCCCGACTCCTCGTCGAAAGGCGAAAGCCCGTAGCAAGCCACGCCCACCCGCACCTGCTCGAAGCGCAGGTCCTCGCGTGCAATTGCACCGCCGGAGGCCGCAAGGTGGTTGACCGGTACGTTCAGCCCGTGACTGCGCGCGCAATCGATGGCCGCTCGCAGCTGCGCGCCCTGCAAGGCGTTGTGCTCATTGCCCGGCTCGTCGGCGCACGCCAGGTGACTCATCACGCCGGTGACCTCCAGATGGGCGGCCTCTTCGCTCGCCAACAGCGCGAAAATCTCGTCCCAGTCAGCGCGATCAATGCCGTTGCGGTGCATGCCGGTTTCCACCTTGACGCAGACCTTTCCCGGGATCTTGCTATCGACCAAGAACCTCGCCTGCTCCAGACTTGGGATGGCCAACTCCACGTTGGCCGCCAGTGCGGACGACACCGAACCGGGTTCGACGTCGTTGTTCCACAGCCACGCCAGGATCGGAGCGTTAATGCCAGCGTCACGCAAAGCCGTCGCTTCGCCAATCGTGGCCACTCCAAAGGCGTCGGCGCCCGAGCGTTCCATTACCCGCGCGACGTCGACCACGCCGTGGCCGTAGGCGTCAGCCTTCACCACGCACATCAGCTGGACATCAGCACCCACGTGTTCCTTAAGAGCGGAGACGTTGTGGGCAATAGCGTTGAGATTAATCCGGGTAGACAAAAGGGGCATGGCACCATTGTGCCACTGCCCCTTACTGTCCTCAGCGTTGAGCGCTTTATTCCACGGTGACCGACTTGGCCAGGTTACGCGGCTGGTCCACGTCGTAGCCCTTAGCGCCAGCCACGGTGCAAGCGAATACCTGCAGCGGAACGGTAGCCAACAGCGGCTGCATGAGGGTCGGCGCCTGCGGAACGCGAATGATGTAGTTCGCGTAATCCTCTACGGCCTCGTCGCCCTCTTCGGCAATCACGATGGTGATGGCGCCACGCGCGCGGATCTCCTGGATGTTAGACACAACCTTGGAGTGCAGGGAGTCACGACCACGTGGGGACGGCACGATAACGAAGACCGGCTGCCCCTCCTCAATCAGCGCAATCGGGCCGTGCTTGAGCTCGCCGGCGGCGAAGCCCTCAGCGTGCAGGTATGCGATCTCCTTGAGCTTCAGTGCGCCCTCGAGTGCAACAGGGAAGCCCACGTGACGGCCCAAGAACAGAACGGACTTTGCGTCCACCATATCCTTGCCCAGCTTCTCCACGGTGCCCTTGTTGTCAATGACCGTCTGCACCTTGTCTGGCATCGCGCGCAGTTCGGTCAGGACAGTTTCAATCTCATCCGCGAACATGTTGCCGCGCAGCTGCGCCAGGTACAGACCCAGCAGGTAGGTGGCAGTAATCTGTGCCAGGAAGGCCTTGGTGGAAGCGACCGCGATCTCCGGGCCGGCGTGGGTGTACAGCGCGGCGTCGGACTCGCGCGGGATGGAGGCGCCCTGGGTGTTGCAGATAGCAATCACCTTCGCACCCTGCTGACGGGCGTGACGCACCGCCATGAGCGTGTCCATGGTCTCGCCGGACTGGGACAGCGCCACCACGAGGGTCTTCTCGGTCACGATCGGATCGCGGTAACGGAACTCGTGTGCCAGCTCCACCTCGGTAGGAATGCGGCACCAGTGCTCGATAGCGTAGCGGGCCACGTGACCGGCGTAAGCGGCGGTACCGCAGGCGATCACGATGATCTTGTCGATGGACTTCAAAATAGTCTCATCGATGCGCAGCTCATCCAGGGTCAGCTTGCCGGCCTCGTCGAAGCGGCCCATCAGGGTGTCACGCACCGCCGCTGGCTGATCGTGAATCTCCTTCTCCATGAAAGAAGAGAAGCCGCCCTTTTCCGCCGCCGCAGCGTCCCACTCGATCTTGAAAGGCTTGCCCTCTGCAGGGTTCCCCTCGAAGTCGGTGATCTGATAATCATCGGCGGTGATGGTAACCATCTGGTCGTTGTCCATCTCCACCGCGTTCTTGGTGTAATCAATGAAGCCGGAAACGTCCGAGCCGAGGAAGTTCTCCCCCTCGCCCAGGCCGATAACCAGCGGGGAGTCACGGCGCGCGGCGACGATGCGGTCCGCGTTGTCCGCGTGGATAGCCAGCAGGGTGAAAGCACCCTCCAGTTCCTGGCAGGTCAGCTGCATAGCCTTGGTAAGGTCCCCCTGAGCGGCACCATGGAACTTGTCAGCCAGCAGGGTTGCCGCCACCTCGGTGTCGGTCTCAGAGACAAAGTTGTAGCCCTTAGTGGATAGTTCACGCTTTAGCTCCGCAAAATTCTCAATAATGCCGTTGTGCACGACGGCCAAGTGGCCGTTGTCCACCACGTGCGGGTGAGCGTTAACGTCGGTCGGGCCACCGTGGGTTGCCCACCGGGTGTGGCCGATGCCCAGAACCGAATCAGTCAGCGGGCGCTTAGCCAATTCCTCGTCCAAGGCAGCAACCTTGCCGGCCTTCTTGCGCCAACCAATCTCGTTGCCGTCAAACATGGCAACTCCTGCGGAGTCGTAGCCGCGGTACTCCAAGCGGCGCAGACCTTCCAAAACAACGTCTAAAGCAAAGTATTCACGGTCAGCACCTGGGTGACCTACGTATCCAACAATTCCACACATAAAGGCCGATTCTACATGAGTGCCCTGTCAGTAAAACCCCCAGGAATATCTATTAACGTAACCTTAACTTTTTCGCATGCTTGGCGACGCCGCGTTCGCACATCGCCCCACCACTTCAGCGCGCACCGCTGTAGATCCTCTATCCTTGAGCCGTGTCTGCGAATCTGAATAAGCATCTGTCCACCCTGTCCAAGCGCGGCCCCCACCGCGTCCTCACCGGCGATCTATCGTACGCCGGACTGGAAGGCAAGGTCTACGCCCCGGCTGAGGGCAACAACCTTCCCGCGGTGGCCTTTGGCCATGACTGGATGAAGAAGATTAAGAACTACCACGGCACCCTGCGCCACCTGGCCAGCTGGGGCATCGTCGTGGTGGTGCCGGAAACCCAAACCGGTCTCATCCCCGACCACCGCAGCTTTGCCGCGGACTTAGAAACCGCGCTGCAGATCGCGGCGGGCGTGAAGCTGGGCCAGGGAAACATCACGGTCTCCCCAGCGAAGCTGGGCGTCATCGGCCATGGCATGGGCGGCGGCGCGGCTGTCCTCGCCGCGGTCCAGAACCCGAAGGTGAAGACAGTGGCCGCCATCTACCCGGCGAAGGTTTCCCCCTCTGCCGAGGCTGCGGCTAAGACCCTGTCGATCCCGAGCCTTATCATTGGGTCTCAGGACACCGACGTGTTCAACGCTGGTAACCCGGCGAAGCTCGCCTATAACTGGAAGGGCGAGGTCGCCTACCGCGAGATCGACAAGGGAACCCAGCTCGGCTTCTCCGAAGACAACCTGCTGCGCAACCTCCTGGGCTTGGGCAAGGGTGAGAACCGCCAAACGGAAATGGCTCGCGGTCTCGTAACTGGCTTCCTGCTGCACCAGCTGGAAGACGAAGGCAAGTACTCCGCATTCTCCGACCCGGAGGCCACTGCGAAGAAGTTGTCTTCGCTGACCGGTGACCAGCTCGCTCTCGAAGCCGGTGTACCGAAAGAGCACTTGCACGCCAACACCTCACACAAGGTCACCAGTTAGTACCCGGTCCTTCGCAGAACTGACTTGACCGGCCCCGCCGGCCGCACCCGTGCGCCCGCGCCATGCCCCGCCCGCTGGCGGGGCTTTTCTTGTGCCGCGCCACCGGTAGCCGCCACCCCCGCCGCGGCCTGCATACGTTGCTCAGCCTGCTCAAGTGTCTTCTCAAACTCCATGAGACGCTTCGCCGTTCGTTGCCTAAACTGCGCTGCGAAATCCTCGTATTCCATTACCACTGCCCTGCCTTCCTAGCCCTGTGTCCGTTGTCTTTGGCTTGTCCCGAACTCGCCCCCGGTCCCCCAACCACTGGACCGTGCGACGTCTTATCGCCCCCGCCGCGCTCTGGCTTTACATCCTCACTGCGCTCCGGCACTGGCGCCTGCTCCGCTATCGGCGCGGGTGCCTCCGCCACCGCGGCCACTGCAGCAATCTTCTTCGGCGGTGCCGGCGGCTCCTCCACCTTGGCCAGGTCTGGCGGCGGCGCGATCACGCCCTTATCAACCTTTACCGGCTCAACACGCGGCTCCGACTGCTCCTTCACCTCCGGCTTGTCCTTGAGTTCTGGCTTCTCCTTCACCTCGGGTTTATCTCTTGCCTCAGGCTCGTTCTCGTCCGGGGTCAGCTCCGGCAGAATCTCCTCGTGAAAGAAATCTACGGCAGCATCAATGAGGAGGCCGATGCCAACGATGGCAACTCCTACACCCACGGCGCCGAGCACTCCCGTGCACGCAGATTTCACGGAGTTGCCAGTATCAACCGGTTCGTCCGCACACTCCTCCGACTGCTTCTCAGCCACCGGCTCGAGGACCGGCTTGTCGGGCACTGGTGGAGATTCTCTTTTCTCCTCTTTGCCCTCTCCTGCCTCGTCTTCGCACTCATCCTGCTGAAGGGCCTGATCAGGCTTGGGCTCCAGAGCCGGAACAGGTTTCTGCGGCTTGTCGTTCTCGCAGTCCTTCTCGTCATCTACGCGTTCGACCGGCTCGGGTTTTAGCGCATCCTTCTGCGGTGTGTCCGGCTCCTTCGTTTGCGGTGTTGTGGAAACGTCCTTGTCACACACCTGGGGTGCTGGCGGCAGCTTGGGCGTTGGTTGTTTCTCCTTGGCGGGCTCCCGTGCCTGCGTCGCCGGGGCGTCCTCACACGGCTGCACCGCAGGTACGGCCCCGCCAGGTTGCGGAGCTGGCGCTGGCACCGGTGGTGGCCCAGACTTCTTGGGGTGCTCCTTTGTAGCTTCCTTGGCAGTTTCCTTCTTGTCCGGCTCACAGTCACTGTTAGCCGAGAACGTGTCCATGTACTTGGTTATGTCCTTGTAGCTGCCATCGATGACGTCCTTGGCCGACGGCGCGAGGTCGATACCCGGCGCCGGAGTAGGCAGTTTACGGCCACACACCGCGTCGCATTCTTCCTCGAATTTCTCGTAGCACTTGTCAATCGCCTTGTCGCGCTCCTCGCAGTGTTCCACGAGTGTGGAGTTGGTACTGCTAATCAGCTCAGCGGCGGAGGAAATGGCCGAATGCACCAACGCCGTCAGCCCGGGGTTCCGGGAGATAAACAGCACGAGCAGGTCCACGATGAAGATCGCAGCGGTCAGAGTTTCTTCGATAAAGGAATCCGAGACCGCGTCGATGTCGCCGACCGAATCCGAGCACTTCTGCGCGCTCTTTTCTAAGTCATCGCGTGCAGTGTGGTCGCCGTCGATATCTTCCTGCAGCTCAGCGAGGCGCTTAGCGATGGTATCGCCGGCGAACGTGGCCACCAGCGTGGTGCCAAACCCGATCACGAAGTCTTTGATACGGTCCTTCGGGCCGCCGTAAGTCCCGCCGCTGAAGCCACCGCCACCGCCATGGGAGTCCCAGCCTGACGCCGCGGCCGTGTGCGTGACGAGATCCTGCGGCTGCAACCCCTCTGTTGCCGCCACGGCCTTCTTGACGTCAGCCACGGTGTACGGCCCAGGCGCGGTAGTCCCCGACGCAGTGTGGAAGCTCTTGACTGACTCCGCCCAGTCGCTGAGCAGCGTTGCGGTATCAGCCTTCATCGCAACGCCTTCCCCAACATCCCGGCACTGTCACCGTCAGCGGCGCCGGCGTTGCCATAGTCCTTGCACGCGGCCTCCGCAGTGGCATGGATATTGCGTATCCGCCAGTCACTGCGCTGGTGAATGAGGCCGAGTTTGTAGGCGATCGAACGTCCCCTTTCGCCGAAGTTCTTCCCCAAACTCGCCGCGGCCAACGCCGGCGCGCACTGATTATGCTCCTCCCAGCGAGCTTCAGAATCGGCCTTCACCCTTTTTAAATGCGCGGCCACTTGCTCCTGATCCACGTGAATTCCCGACAAATCCATGACGTGCCCTCCCCCTCTTTCTGTCGTGTGCGTCCACATCAAGGCCCAACTTTTGTTCCTCACCCTCATTGGACTGCTTCCTCAGCTGGCCGGTTCCGTTCTCCGTGGAAAACGACGAAACGCCCGTCACACGATGTGTGCAACAGGCGCTTTGAGACGCAGCGCGTCAGTGTTGGGCCGAGCTAGACCGCAGCCACCACGGCAGAAAGGCGGCCAGCAACCTTGCGGGCTTGCTCCTTCTCCGGGGCTTCCACCATCACGCGGAAAAGCTCCTCGGTGCCAGACGGGCGCAGGAGCACTCGGCCGGTGCTGCCCAGCTCGGCCTCGGCCTCGGCGATCGCGTCCTTGACCTCCGGGGCATCCATGATGACGGCCTTGTTGGACACGGGAACGTTGATAAGCACCTGCGGTAGAACCGTCATGACTGAGGCCAAGTCCTTAAGGCTCTTGCCGGTCGCAGCTATGCGCGCCATCAGAGACAGGCCGGTCAAGGTACCGTCACCGGTGGTGCACTCGTCAGGAAGGACCAAGTGACCCGACTGCTCGCCGCCGATGGAGTAGTTGCCCGCGTTGAGCTCTTCAAGGACGTAGCGGTCACCCACCTTGGTCTGCTTGACGGTAATGCCCTGCTCCTCCATGGCCAGGCGCAGGCCGAGATTGCTCATCACGGTGGCCACCAGGGTGTTGTGGCGCAGTTCGCCGCTTTCCTTCATACCCACGGCCAGGATCGCCATGATCTGGTCGCCATCCACGACGTTGCCCTCAGCGTCTACTGCCAGGCAGCGGTCGGCATCGCCGTCGTGTGCCAGGCCGAGGTCCGCGCCGTGCTCCTTCACAGCAGCCTGAGCCTGCTCGATGTGAGTAGAGCCGCAGTTGTCGTTGATGTTGAAAGCGTTGGGCTTGAAGTGGATAGGCACAACTTCAGCACCGGCTGCCTCATAGGCTTCCACTGCTACTTTTGACGCTGCCCCGTTCGCGGTGTCCACCACGACCTTGATCCCAGACAAGTCGGTCGGCACGGCCTCCTTGAGGTGGCGCAGGTAGCGCTCCACAGCATCGGGAGCATCAGAGATGATGCGCCCGAGCTTGGTCCCAGTTGGCCCTTCTTCGGACAGATTCTCCATCGCCTGCTCGATCTCGTCTTCGACGGCATCAGGCAGTTTCTTGCCCCCAGCGGAGAAGAACTTAATGCCGTTGTCCGGCATCGGGTTGTGGGACGCGGAAATCATCACACCAAGATCCGCCCCGTGATCATCGGTCAAGAATGCCACCGCCGGCGTCGGAAGAACGCCCACGCGCAGCACGTCCACGCCGCGGGAGGCCAATCCTGCCGCGATGGCAGCGTCGAGCATTTCACCCGACACGCGTGGATCGCGTCCAATCACGGCAGTCGGGCGCAGCTTGTAGGATTCTCGTTCCTTGGTCAGGACGTCCGCCGCCGCCTGCCCCAGGCGAAGGGCCAGCATCGGGGTGAGCTTCTTGTTCGCCAAACCGCGAACGCCGTCGGTTCCGAATAGTCGAGTCATGCGATCCATTATGCATTATGGGCGTGACGACGCTCGCGTTGCTCCAGCCTTGAAAACGGCGAACGCCGCTCCATCCCACCAACGGTGAGGACGAAGCGGCGTCGACAAGCGTGAAATAAAATTTAACGCTTGGAGTACTGCGGGGCACGACGTGCCTTGTGCAGACCAGCCTTCTTGCGCTCCACTGCACGAGCGTCACGGGTCAGCAGGCCAGCCTTCTTCAGGACTGCGCGGTCTGCCGGGTTGTACACGTTCAGTGCGCGTGCGATAGCCAGGCGCAGGGCGCCGGACTGACCGGTGGGGCCGCCGCCGGTGACGGTGACCTTGAGGTCGAACTGGTTCTCGCGCTCAAGCAAGGTCAGCGGGAGCAAGATGTCCTGCTGGTGCAGCTTGTTCGGGAAGTAGTCATCCAGGGAACGACCGTTGACGATGATCTCGCCGGAACCCTCGACCATGCGAACACGGGCGATGGCGCGCTTACGACGACCAACGGTCTGGATCGGGCCCTCGTGAACAACAGGGGCAGCAGCTTCAACCTGCTCGGACTCCGCCGGTGCTACGGCGTCACCAATGGTGTTGGTGAACTCCTCGGTAGCAGCCTGTGCGGCAGCGATGTCAGCAGCGGTAGCTTCGGTGTCTACGTTTGCGTTGTCGATGTTGTTAGCTTCGGTCATTACTGTGCCACCTGCTTAAACTCGAAGGTCTCCGGCTTCTGGCCGGCGTATGGGTGCTCCTCGCCGACGAAGACGTGCAGCTTCTTCGCGGACTGTGCGGAAAGCTTGTTGTGCGGCATCATGCCGGTCACTGCTTCCTCGATTACGCGAACCGGGTTGGCGTCCAAAGACTGACCAAGGGTCATGGACTTCAGACCACCCGGGTAACCGGAGTGGCGGTAACGCATCTCGCGGTCCCGCTTGTTGGAAGAAATGTGGATCTTGTCAGCGTTGATGATGATGACGTGGTCACCGCAATCAACGTTCGGTGCGAACTGTGGCTTGTGCTTGCCGCGCAGCAGATCTGCAACGGTGGAAGCAAGCTTGCCCAGCACCACGTCAGTAGCGTCGATGATGTACCACTTACGGGTAATGTCACCGCTCTTTGGGTGGAAAGTAGACAATGCGACTCCTTATAAGTCTGTCTGAGGCTGCCGGCCAACTTCGATGGCGTCTAACGTTTGAACACAGCGGCCGGTGGGGACCTGCATCAAGCGCAACGGGTACAGCAGTGCTGAACCGAAATGACACACAGGGTGAATACTTTATTGCACGAGGAGCGAAAACACCAAAACCCTCGAGCGCACTACCTTGCCCCAGGTTCCACCACGGTGTGCCCAGCACCGCGGCGGAGCTCTCGGACCGCACTCGAGGGCTTTGGGGTCTATCCCCTTAGCGTCTATCTCCCACAGATTTTCGTGTCGTGTGCCGGCACCTATCCCCAGCTGTTGGCGGCCACCTTGTTGATGTGGCTCATGCGGTTGTTGGATTCATCTACCGACTTGGAAATGGTGGCCAGGATCTGGTTCAGTTCCTTAGCGGCCTTGTCCCACTTGGACTGCGCTTCGTTGTACGCGGTTGCGGACTCGCCCTCCCAGGAGGAGACCAGTGGCTGCAGCATCTTCTTGAGCTCGTCCAACTCGGAGTTGATGGCGGTGGCGGACTTGTTAATGTCGCTGGCGCCAGCCTCGATGTTGCCGAACTCGTACTTGATTCCGGACATGGGTCCCTTTCTTATTCTGTACTCGTGAATGTGATGGTGGTGTTGCTTGCGTGGTGCGGCGGATGACTCGCCGCGTTACAGTGCCAGGCCCTCGGTACCGACGTTTTTGAAGATGTCCTCGTTTTCCGCCTCGACGTTTTCGAAGTTGCGGGCGTTGTCGCGGATGTTGTCCGAAATCGAGGTGAGAGCTTCCTTGAGCTTGCGCTCGTTGTCGTTGTAGCGCAGCATGAGATTATTGAAGGCTACCTGCGCGTTGCCCTCCCAATTGGAACGCAGGCCCTCAACGGTGCGCTCGAGGCGGTTGAGTTCGGCTTGGACGTTGTCATTGGTGTCGTCAACGTGCTGCGCCGCCTGGCGCATCACGTCAGCTTCGGTCTTGAACGTTTGGTTCATGATGTCCCCTCCTTAAAGTGTTCTGGTGTGAAAGGGGCGTGCACCCCGCACGCTGTTCCTTTCACCTGTATTGGACTGCCTGTATCCGGCTTCGGTTCCCTTCGCCTCCGGACTTCTTTTCTGTCCCTGCGGCCGGTCCGCTAGAAGTGCTGCAGGGAATCCACCGCCATGCGGCACGCTGCTTTCTGGACGGTGGTGGGCGTGGACTTGGTGTGGCACCCCACTGACATCTGATGGTCGCCTTCCACCCACGTTGTCCACGTCACCGCGGAACCGTCGCCGGGGTCTTCGGTGTACACCAGGCGACGAGCGTTTTCCTCGTCCTTCTTCAATTGCGGATCCTCTTTGATTTGGTCCTTGATCTCCGCGAACAAGGCCTCTTGTGGCACCGAATACGCCGGGTCAGCAGCAAGGAGAATCCTCAGGTGCGGATCATCCCCCGTTGCGGTGATGACGCCCTTGTCCTGCTCTGCGGTAAAGCCCAACGGGAGTTTCACTCGTACGTCGCCTTCTTCCAAGACCACAGCGGCCGACGTCTCAGCGGGGCCGGCGTTTCCCGCGTCCTCGGGAACGGCTGCTTCGTGCGCGTTGGCCTCTTGATTGCGCAGTGCCGAGGAGTCTTCGCTCGCGGCCTCCGCCACCGTTCCAGCACCGGAGTTAGTCTGGGCGCTGATCGCCCACCAGCTCACCGCCCCTACCGCTAACACCGTCGCTGCAAGACCGAGGTGGAAGGGATCCAGCCATCGTCTCGGACTCGTTCGCCGGCCGGCGTAGTGTGCAGCCGCGTTCACGGTGTTGCGCGGCGGCGTGCCGACATCGTCGTGAGGTCCCTCCGAGTCCACCGCCTCCGGCGGGAGGACATCACCTCCGGAGTCTCTGCTACTTGCTGGGGCAAGGTCGTCAGCATCCTCAACGCTGGCCGGGGCGAGGCTGACTCCCTGGTTGGTTAGTTCCTCGCTTACCATTACTACCGCGGTGCGAGCGATGGTCGTCGACTCCGGATCAGCCACCACCGCCACCGTGGCATCCGGCCAGTCCGGCGCGCACAGAGTACGGGCCTGCTCGATGATTCCCTCAAGCGCCCACCCGCCCAGTACCCCGCTGCCGGGCAGGTCGTAGCGGTAGACCGTTTCCGGTCCTTCGAAAATGGTGGCCGAATCCAAAATGGTGATGGTAAGAAATGCCGCCTGCGAAGTAGCGTCCTGCGGCGAGAATGTCGTGTGCATAGTCATGGTGAGTGTCCCCCTCGTCACTACTGTTCATTGTTCGTGTGCGCTACCTGCACCAAAGACGGCGCGGCGTTGCGCGTGTGCCACCTACCGCGGCCTGGCGGCTGCGGGGTGGGCTTCATCCCAAAGATCGCCCCTTCGTCACGGTCCGCGTCCAAGAGCAACACCGCCGGTTGAGTATCGCGAAGAGCGGAATAGAAGCGTTGGTACATCGCGCGGCCTATCCCGCCGGCTTTGCGCGCGAGCACCAGGTGCATCCCAATGTCCCGAGAGTGTGGAAGCAGTTCCTGCAGCAGATCCAGCGCTCCGTCGGACACAAGCTCCACGTCATCAATCACGATGTAAATCTCCGGCCCCTCCCACCAGGAGCGCGCCTTGAGTTCTGCCGGAGTGACGTCTTCGCCCGGCAAACGTGCGGACAAGGTGGCGTGCGCGCTGCGCAGTGCCTTCTCCGTTGCCTCGCCGGAGGCCGAATATACCGCGACCATGTCCTCATCGAGCTCGCCGAGGTGTGCACGGCGGTGATCGATGACCACCATGCGCGCGGCGGCGCGGCCCAGCTGCGTGATTCCAGCGGCGATGGTCCGCACCCACGTGGATTTTCCACTCTCGCCCGAGCCGACGCATACCACGTGGGAGTCCCGAACCGGATCCCACGCCACGGTCGTCATATCGCGCCCGCCATGGGCGAATGCCAACCCCGACGCCTCCCCGAGCTCATCCAGGTGTATTTCCTCCGGCAGCATCTTCAGCTGCGGAACGGGCTCGAGCCCCTGCTGCTGCGCGACGGTTGCGATGTGCGCCGCGTCCTGGTTGCCGCTGTGCGCCAGCAGCATGAGCTCACCTCCCGGGGTCAGCCCACGACCTGGCAGCGCGGGCAGCTTTTCTTGGCGTTTGCGTTCAATCAGCGAGTCCAGCGCCTCCGCCAACCGCAGCTCCACGCGGGTCGCAATATGGTCGCGGATGGCGGGCCGAATCGTGGTCCACCGCCCCGTGGCGAGCACGACGTGCACGTTTGCAGAGGGGCCATCGACCACAATGGAACCGATAGCGTCTTCGAGGTTTTCGTATTCAGCATTGCTCGCGCCAATATGGTGCCAACCGTCGATGATCAAGAACGTATGACGGCGCTCCGGCTGAGCCACCAACCCTGCTACTTCGTCCACCACCCGGTTGACCTTCTCTGGGTCGTTGCTCTGCGCCACCCCGGCCACGTGGGGGAGAAGGTCGAGCCCCTGCAGTTGCCCGCCGCCGAGATCCAAGACGTAGAAGCGGACATCACCAGGCTTGTGCGTCGCGGCCAGCGAGGTCACGATGGTGCGTAGCGCCGTGGACTTGCCCATCTGCGGGGCGCCGCAGAGCGCCAGGTGTCCGCCTTCCGCACCGAAGTCCACGATGAACGGATCCTGGCGTTGCTGAAACGGCCGGTCGATGATGCCGATGGCAGCCTGCAGGAAGCCGTGATCTTCCGCCACGCCTGCCAGCGACACCTCTGCAGGCAACGGCGGGAGCCAGATGGGGTGTGCGGATTCGCCACGCAGTTCTGCGGTCTCTGCCGCCGCTTCCACCACGGCTTCCATGACCGTGGTGGACTCGTCGGCGACCATCGCCACGCCCGCGCCTTGGGACCCTGCCGCGGCACCTAGTGCGGCATCGCTTTCCGACGTCTCTTGGGTCCACTCCTCAAATATCTGCAACGCCGGGCGCGACGCAGGCTCGCCCAGCCCGGTGGCGTCGAGGTCGCTCGCTCGCACTGGTCGCATCGCTGCCCCGGAGACGTACGAAGCCTGGAACCGCTCCAATGCGTCCGCATCCGTTTTGAGGTACCCCGCGCCCGGTTGCGATGGCAGGTGGTAGGCATCGGGGACGCCGAGGACCTGGCGCGACTCACCGGCGGAGAAGGTCTTGAGTCCCAAGCGATACGACAGGTGAGAATCCAGCCCGCGCAGTCGGCCCTCTTCTAGCCGCTGCGAAGCAAGCAGGAGGTGGACGTGTAGGGACCGCCCCAGGCGCCCGACCGCAACGAACAACTCCGCGAAGTCCGGGTGCTGGCCCAGCAGTTCCGAGAACTCGTCCACGATGATGAGCAGCGCGGGCAGTGGCGCCATCGAGCTGCTTCCGTGCTCGGCTATCTGTTTGTTGCGGGCCGCGGTGTAGTCGGTAACGTTGGCGAAATTCCCCGCCTCCCGCAACACCTGTTGGCGACGCTGCATTTCGCCAGAAATAGCGTCAAACATGCGGTCTACCAGTACCGCTTCATCCTCCAGGTTGGTGATCACCGCTGCGGTGTGCGGGAGCTTTTCGCATTCCAGAAAGGTGGCACCGCCTTTGAAATCCACGAGCACGAGGTTGAGTTCGTTCGGGCTGTGGGTGGCGGCCAGTGCCGTAACGACAGTTTTCAGCAATTCGCTTTTTCCGGACCCGGTCGCACCGAGGCACAGTCCATGCGGCCCCATGCCGCCGTGCGCCGGCTCCTTGAAGTCCAGCCGCACCGGCTGCCCCGCAGGATCCACGCCGATGGGCACCACGAGCCGGGATTTCTGCCCGTCGTGACCTGGCCACATGCGCTCCGGTACCAACTCGTCCACGCTCGCATACCCCAGTAAACCCAGCGGGTCACCACCGGTGGTGGAATCGTGGCCGGCGCCGTTGTGCGGGCGCCGGAATTTTGCCAGTTGCCGGGCGTAAATCTCCATTTCTGCGAGGGCCACCGCGTCGCACTGCCCCAGGGTCTCCTCGCCCGCCGCGGTCACGACCTTCAGCTCCTCCCCCGCCCACAACCTTAGGCCTTCATGCTCAGCGCGATACCCCAGTGCCGTCAAGCGCTGCGAGCCGACGTCGATGATCGTCGTCCACTCCTCCGAATCAATGAATTCCTCCAGGCCAGTCGTCGGGATACTATCCACCACAAGGATGCGAAACGCCGCGTCACGAGGATTGCGAACATGGGGAACCCACTTCATCCACTCCCACCCGGAGGCTTTCGCACCTTCAGCCACCTCACGATGGTCTGCGGCACTGCGCCCGATGACATGCAGCCCCACCACTTCCGGGCCATGCGCGATAAGCAACGCATGAAGCATCGAGCGCACCAGCCCACGCGCCGTCGGCCCCGCAATGCCGAGGAAGCGAAACGCCTGAAGCTGCACCACCACCGGGATATTCGGCACTGTCCCCACCGCAGCAATGAGCCTGCGCAGACTCACCGCGCACACCGGGTCGAGTTCCTCGGCGGCACCGGGATCGGGGACGTCGATAGGCGTGCACAACGCCGCGCTGCCCACACCGATGCGCACCTCGAGTGCGTCCGGGTCCGTCGCCTGGCGTTCCCACAAGCGCGGGGTCCCCACCCACGCATGGACGCCCGCGGGGTCTGGGTGGCGGAACCATTCCGCCGCGCGCTGCTCGGCCGCGTTGGCCAAGGCCTCCTCCCGTAAGAGGTGGAGGTGTCGCAGATAGGAACGCCGAACGTCGTCCTTGTCCTCCCCACCGTTCCCTGGACCGAACATGGCGGCCATAGACATGACCATCATGAGTGGGAACATCAGCATCATGGGCGATACCGTGCGCCCCGGCCCGGCACCAAGGACCAGCAACACGACCATCCCCACCATGGCCACCACCATCACCAGTGGCATGATGATGCGCACCAAGGGCATCGGCTGCGGCTTATGCGCCGCTGGTACCGGCTCCGCCTGCAGTTGCCCGGTGGGCATCTCCGGCGCAGGTTCGCGCTGCGTGGCGCTTAATGGATCAACAATATGTTCAATGCTTACACCAAGCATGACTAGTAGTCCCCCCAAAGTGACAGCTAGTATTCCTCCCGAGATGTGTCTGTGGACACACCGCACATCTTAGGCCACAATAGGGGCGTAAGGGCAAGGGGATGCCCGCACACTTGACTTCATCCATCGGGGGAAATCGGCCATGACCTTGGCACACGTGGTTCATTTGACCATTCGCATTCTTGACGGCGGCTACCGCAAGCATCTCGACGTCGCTGTACCCGCCACCTCTGCGTTGGCGGAGGTAGTCCCGGAGCTCCTGGAACTCATCGGAGCCCCGCCCACAACGCGGCCGTGGAGCGCAGCCACCGCGACAGGCCGACGCATCAACCTCGCTCTGCCGCTGTATGCCACCGAGCTTGTCGACGGCGCGGTGGTGGTACTGGTCCCGGAAGAAGAGCTCGCCGCGCCCGTCATCCGCGATGCCGCCGAATCGCTGGTCGAGGGGACAACTGCGGGCGCCCCGCGCGGGGTGACGGTACTCGCGGTGATCCTGGGACTCAGCGCACTGGCGGTCCTGGCCACCACTTTTCTCCCCTGGCCCGCTGCCTGGGCCGGGGCGTGCGGCGCCGCCTTGCTGTGTGGCCTGTGGCGCCCGCAGCTGCGCGCGTTATTTCCTTTCGCTGCTGCCAGTGGTGCCGCAGCTGCCTTCGGAAGCGTCAGTGGAGCCGAATCCTTCAGCACGGTGCTGAGTACGCCTGGAACGGATGTCGCCTGGGCGGCGGTGGCCGCCGCGGGAACAGCGGCAGCCGCCGCGGCCGCGGCGGGAGCGCTCTCACTGGCAAGCCCGCGCAGTGCCGCCGCCGTCATTACCTTTGTTGTCCTCACCCTTGCCGCCGGTGCCGGTGCCGCGCTGAGCACCGCCGTGCCGCCAACACCCGGTGCTGATCTCCGCCTCCCGCTCGGCTCAGCCATATTGCTTACCGTCTTGGTGTGCCTGCACCTTGCCCCGGGCATCGTGACTCGCGCCGCGGGTTTGAAGGTACCGACGCTGCCCTCGGCGGGCGAAGACCTCGCCGTCGCCGACGCCGTCGATGCCGAGGTAGATGGCCACGCCCGCCGAGCCCAGCTACTCCACGACGGCGTCCTGCTCGCGTTGTCGGGAGCGTGCCTTGTCGCACTTGCTCTCTTAGCCACCTCTCCGCTAACCCGCTCCAGCGCCGCGCTCCTCGCGCTCAGTGGGATTGCGGTAGTGCTGCATGCGGCGCGGCACCACCGGCCCTGCCAGGCCTGGGCGTTATACGTGGTGGCCATCACCGCCGGCGGCGCGCTGTGCGTCGCGGTGTCGTCAGTTACGTTCACCGAGCGCCCCGTCCTCTGGGCCGTGGCACTTCTGGCCGGAGCGCTCCTCGCGCTGGCGCCAGTGTGGGCGCCGCACATCCCCACCGTCGAACCCACAACGCGGGTCTGGTTAGAACGCGCGGAGACGGCCGCGATTGTGGCGGTACTCCCACTGGCGGTGCATCTGCTCGGCATCTTCGCCCTCATCCGCGGGCTGGGGTAGAACGATGACCACCCACACCTCGCCTTTACCACTCACCTCACTGGCGCATGGATTGCTTGCGTTGTTGCTGGTGGGGACGCTTAGCGACGTCGCGCCCGCCGCCGCCCGCGAACCTGATAAGCCCTGCACTCGTCCCGCGACCGCCAAGGAGCTTTCGCCCCGGCCCACGCGGGAGCAGCGCGACTACCGCGCCCGGCTGCATGCTCTGGCCACGGGCGAGGGGATCACCGTGGCAGTGATCGACACGGGCGTCGCCAAGCACCCGCAGCTCCGTCATCTCGACGCCGGACCGGACCTAGTGACACCTGACGATCCGCAGCCGTTTCTGGACTGCGACGGCCACGGCACCGTGGTGGCCGGGGTTATCGCCGCACACGATAGCGGCATCGCCCCCGACGCCCGGGTGCTCAGCGTACGCCAAACCAGTGCGCACTACCGGCGCGAAGACCCCGCGACCGACGACGGGGACAGAAACGAGGAGAACCAGGCCCGCCAGCGCGCGGCCGGTAGCCTGGCCAGCCTCGCCCAAGCCATTGACGAGGCGGTCGAGCACAAAGCGGACGTCATCAACGTCTCCGTGGTCTCCTGCGTCCCGGCGCGCGTGGCGGCCACGTTGGATACCCGCGCGCTAGACAAGGCCCTGGCACGCGCTGAGGAAGCCGACGCCGTGGTGGTGGCCGCGGCAGGTAACAAGGGTTCGCACTGCCAGCCTGGCTGGGTGGTCTACCCCGCCCACGAGGAAACAGTCCTGGCCGTGGGGGCGTTGGACTCCCCGGCGACGACGGCGGACTATTCCATCCCGGCGCCCCGCGCGCCACTGTCAGCGGCCGGTGTGGTCCCGGTGGGACTATCGCCAGATGCCACAGGCTGGGCGCGCGGCACGATCACGGATAGTCGTGAGGAAAAGCCGTTCGCCGGCACCAGCTTCGCCGCCCCGCTCGTTAGCGGCACCGTCGCGCTGCTCAAACACCGGCACCCCAGTCTTAGCGCCGCCGCCATCCGAGAGTTGCTGCACGACCATGCCCACCCGGTCACCGGATACGTGGACGCGCTCGGGGTGGTCAGCGCTGCGACTGAGCCGTACCGGGCGGCGTCACCGGATTCCGCTGGTGCGCCGACGGCCACAATTGAGATCGCGCCTGCGGCGCACGCGCAACAATCCGCTGCCCTGCGCCGGGCCGGCCGCTGTTTGAGCGCCCTGGCACTGTTGATCGCCTGCGGCGCCTTTATGCTGGGGACCACCCGAAGGTGGCGAACCCGCCAGAGCGCCAAAAAAGATACACGCCAACGCCGAAAATAGCCCAGATTACGGCGATGAGCAGCACTATCAGCATGATACGGACGCCGGCAGACTGGCGCGCGAACCAAGCGAAAAACCGATCGTAGAGTTCCACGCCCCACTCCAAAAGGCGGTGGGCCCAATGCTGTTCCAGGGACAAAATGCCCACGCCCACGAACGTGGTGAGCCAGCCCTGGCCGGGAAGCGGAATGGTGAGCACGCCGACTATCAACACGGTCCAGCCGAGCAGCAGGGTCAGCGGCCGCACGAGGAACCCGAAACGGCGGGACTTCTGCTGCTCGTGAAACCCTCTCAAGCGCTCCACACGGGACGATATGGAATCGCGCATCGTTGCCATATCTGGAATCTACTCCAGCAGGTCCGGACTATTCCAACAGCGGGCGCAGCGCGGCCTCAGTGTGGAGGGCAGGTCCTTCCGGCAGCAGCGCGAGGATAGGCCACGGGGCCGGCGTCGCGCCCGCCGCGCCGAGGATATCCAGGGTGGCGACATCGGGGACGTCGTGTCGGTACCCGCTTGCGGAGACCACGAGAAATCCTGCGCCCGTGTCCACTCCCACGGCGTCCTCCAGGCCGCCGAAGCGGCTGGCCACTGCGGGCGAGGCGGATGTTCCCGGTGCATCATCACGTGTGTGCTCGCCGCCCTGACGCGTCGGCAGGGCCACGGCATCAGCGGTGGGCTCCACCGCCCCTGCCTCACCTGCCGCATCCGCGCACAGCCACCCGGCAGGCGGGCCACCTTGAACTCCATCAGTCGGCGGCTCGAGGAAAGACAGGCCGGCGTTGCCCTCTCTTTCTTCTGGCACGTCTGGAAACATCTCATGTTCTGGCCGTTCCACGAAGGCTTCCAGGTAGCGTGCCGGGGCTGGCCAGCGTGGCGCATCGTCCGGGATCCCCCAACTCTTCCGCAAGTCCTCGCCCAGGCGCGTTCGTCCCCGCGCGCTCACGAGCCATTCGTCAGCGCCGATGTCCACAATCACCGCCTCGCGCTCCCCCAGCGAGCGTAGGCGAGCGCCCGCCAGGACGATGACCTCGGCCGCGGGATCACCGTCGGGGCCGAAGGTGGTCTTAAAGTCCGTGCGGGCGCTGTGTTCGCCGCTCGCTGCGTCCTGCTGCGGGTACGGGTCCAGGCAGGCTGCCCACCCGGTCGCCCCTCCGGGGGCGAGTGATTCCGGGGCTCCCGCTATCCCCAACGGCACTCCCCGTGGCGCGGCATGCAGTGCTTCGTCCCCCAACGCCTGTGGGTCTGTGGCCTCGCCAGCGATGAGCCGGGCGGAGGCGATGTTGGCCACGGGGTGCAAGCGATCGTCGACACGCACCAACACCTGGCCGTGGCCCGTGCGCACTATCGCCGCATCACCCGGGTGGGGTTCGGGGCGTAGCCAGGCGAGTAGCCCCGAGCCCAGCGCTAGGAGCACCACCGCCACCGTGCCAAAGATGAAGGCACGCTGGCGCTTAGCCAGCGGATCATGGAGCATGCGGATATCGCCCATGATGAGGCCGTGCTCCACCCGACGTTGCAAGAATTTATGCCCCGACACCTGTGCAGTAGTCGTAGGCAGCAGTGTGTGCGCCACGAGTTTTCTCCCCCGAGAATCGTTGTGTTCGCACCACAGCCTAGCCAGTCCCCGCGCACCGCGCCACCGCACGGCACAAACCTGTCCCACCCCAAGCGGTCGCTTCCCGCCGCCCGGCCACGTGGAAGGCTAGGCCTCGCCGAGCTCCTCAGGGCTGCGCCGGTCGCGGGTCACGGCGGCTCGTGTAGCCAGTTCTTCCGGCGCGGGGTAGTCCACGCCAACCAGCGACAAGCCTTCAGCGGGGGCGACGGGGATCGACGAGCTGCGCTGCGTCTCATGCAGCATGGCGGCGGCGAAGTCAACGTCGCGGCGCCCCTCACCCACCGCCAGGCAGCAGCCCACCAGGGAGCGCACCATGGACCAGCAGAAAGCGTCCGCGCTGACGTGGGCCTCGTACACGCCGGGCTCTTGTGGCGTGGAGGCGTCGTGCCACACGAAGGCCTCAAGCTCACGGATGGTGGTGGCGTGGGGTTTCGCCTTGCAGAAAGCAGCGAAGTCGTGGAGACCCACGAGGGCGTTGGCGGCGTCCTGCATTGCGCCGAGATCCACCTCCTTGGGCCACGGCGCCGTGTCACGTACCCGCGTGGGCAACGGCCCCGCCGGGTCGGTGGACACTCGGTAGACGTAGTGGCGGCGCAGCGCAGAAAAGCGCGCGTCAAAACCCTCGGGCGCGAAGGAACACGCCGAGACCCGGATGTCCCGGGGTAACAGGCGGGCGAGGCGCCGCACGAGTCGGCCCGGATCGCCGTCAATGGAACGCTGCTCTAGTCCTGCGGGATCAATGTCAGCGTGTGCCACCTGCCCTGCGGCGTGAACCCCGGCGTCGGTGCGCCCCGCCACGGTCAGCTGCACCGGTTGCCGCAAGATGAGCGACAAGGTGTCCTCTACAACGCCTTGCACCGTGCGCAGTTCCTCGCCGCCCTGCGGCTTCTGGCGCGCCCAACCGTGGAAGTCGGTGCCGTCGTACGCCAGATCTAAGCGCAGACGTACCGGTTCTGTGGTGGCGGAAGCAGAATCAGTCATGGCCTAGAAGTCTAGTGCACTTCCGCGCGTGCTCTCGCGCACGGTGCTTGACGACGCCGTGGAGGGCGACGTCATCAAGCCCACTCTCTCTGCTCTCCGGTGCGCTATTTCTGGGTAAAGATGCCCAGCGCCTTGTACAGCGGACAGAAACGGGTGGCACCGGCAGCGCACGGGACGCCCACGACGATGCGGATGCGGCTGTCGATGACATTGGCGTTCTTGATCATGGCGATCACCTCTCCACATATGTATTTATTACACCTTTAACTCAACGGCACTGCACGGCATTCCCCAAACGCTGACCCAGGCCCGAAAAAACAAACAACCGCACCTCACGGCACCTTTAAGGCGCCGGGATGCGGTTGTGAGTTTCAGCTCTTAACCGATAAAGAGAATTACTTCTCTTCCTTGTCCTCTGCGGACTCAGCCTCGTCAGCAGCGGTTTCCTCGGCCGGGGCCTCGGTTGCCTCCGCCTCGGTGGCCTCCTCTGCAGGAGCCTCGGTGGTCTCCTCAGCAGCGGTGGTCTCCTCGGCCTTTTCTTCCTCTGCCTTCTTGGAAGCAGCAGCGCGGGTAGCGCGGGACGCCTCAGCAGAAACGGTCTCCTCGAGAACCAGGGAAATCTGGGACATCGGAGCGTTGTCACCGGAGCGGTTCTCCAGCTTGATGGTGCGGGTGTAGCCACCCTCACGGTTCTCAAACTTCGGAGCCAGCTCGTTGAACAGGTAAGCCACAACATCCTTGTGCGGGATCTTCTTGGCTACCTCGCGGCGGTCAGCAACGGTGCCGGACTTCGCCTTGGTGATGAGCTTTTCAACGTAAGGACGAAGCAGCTTCGCCTTGGCGTCGGTGGTCTTGATAGCGCCGTGCTCGATCAAGCTAGCTGCCATGTTGGACAGCAGGTGAGCCTGCTGTGCAGCGGAGCCGCCGAGACGGGCACCCTTCTTCGGGGTAGGCATTCTTGTACTCCTCGATTGCGATTTAAGTTGAGCGCGTGAGCGTCTTACTCGGTGTCATCTGCGCCGGCCGGGTCAACAAAGTCACCGGTGGCAGCGTCGTAGCCTTCGAGCTGGGTTGGGTCAAAGTCCTCAGGAGTGTCCTTGAGAGCCAGGCCCAGGTTAGCCAGCTTGATCTTTACCTCGTTGATCGACTTCTGACCGAAGTTACGGATATCCAGCAGGTCCGACTCGGTGCACTCGGCGAGCTCACCAACGGTGTGGATTTCCTGGCGCTTCAGGCAGTTGTAGGAGCGCACGGAGAAGTTCAGGTCCTCAATCGGCATGCCGTAAGCGGCGATGTACTCAGTCTCCTGCGGGGACGGGCCGATCTCGATGCCCTCGGCAGCGGTGTTCAGCTCGCGAGCGAGTCCGAACAGCTCCACCAGGGTGCCGCCTGCGGACGCCAGGGCGTCGCGAGCGGAAATCGAGTTCTTGGTCTCCACGTCAATGATCAGCTTGTCAAAGTCGGTGCGCTGCTCGACACGAGTTGCCTCGACCTTGTACGAAACCTTGAGCACTGGGGAGTAGATCTGATCAACCGGAATGCGGCCGATATCACCGGACGTCGGTGCCGCAGGAACGTAGCCACGGCCACGCTCCACGACGAGCTCCATTTCCAGACGAGCCGAATCATTCAGCGTGGCGATGTGCATATCCGGGTTGTGGATCTCCACACCGGCCGGGGGCTGGATGTCACCGGCAGTCACCTGACCAGCGCCCTCCTTGCTCAGGTACATGACCACTGGCTCGTCAGAGTCAGAGGACAGCACCAGGCCCTTGATGTTCAAGATGATCTCGGAGACGTCTTCCTTCACACCGGAGATGGTGGTGAACTCGTGGAGCACACCCTCAATCTTGATGGAGGTCACTGCTGCGCCTGGGATGGAGGACAGCAGGGTACGACGCAGGGAGTTGCCAAGGGTGTAGCCGAAGCCTGGCTCGAGCGGTTCAATGGTGAACTTAGAACGAGCGGAATCGATAACTTCCTCGGTCAACTGTGGACGCTGGGAAATGAGCATGGAACTTCTCCTTTGCGGCGACCGCTATTTGACGCCGATAGGTGGATAAAGATGAAGAATTCGAAACAGATGCACGTACAGTGCGAATGCGTACCGCGAGGGAGCGGCAAGGCTGTTGGCCCAGCGCGCCCCCACGGCACCCAATCTTACTTCGAGTAAAGCTCGACGATGAGCTGCTCCTGCAGCGGGATGTCGATCTGAGCGCGCTCGGGCAGCTGGTGCACGAGAATGCGCAGGGTATCAGGAACAACCTGCAGCCAAGCAGGAACCTGAGCGTCGGCCAGACGGTCCTGAGCCTCTTCGAACCACATCATCTTCTGGGAACGATCCCGAACGTCGATGATGTCGTACTGGGAGACCTGGAAAGAAGGAACGTTAACCTTCTTGCCGTTCACGGTGAAGTGACCGTGGGACACCAGCTGACGTGCCTGACGGCGGGTCTGAGCCAGACCTGCACGGTAGACAACGTTGTCCAGGCGGGACTCAAGCAGAACAACCAGGTTGTCACCGGTCTTGCCTGGGAGGCGGTTTGCCTCAGCGTAGTAGCGGCGGAACTGACGCTCCAGCACACCGTAGGTGTACTTAGCCTTCTGCTTCTCCTGCAGCTGCAGGAGGTACTCAGATTCCTTGATACGGTTACGGCCGGCTTGCCCCGGAGGGTAAGGACGACGCTCAAAAGCCATGTCTCCGCCGACCAGGTCGACGCGAAGACGGCGGGATACGCGGGTAGCGGGGCCAGTATAACGAGCCATTTTTAGTTACCTCTTCCTTCCCTTAGTTGCGACGACGCTTCGGAGGACGGCAACCGTTGTGTGGCTGCGGCGTCACGTCCGCGATCGAGGACACCTCCAGGCCGGCGGCCTGGAGCGAACGGATAGCAGTTTCGCGGCCCGAACCCGGGCCCTTGACGAATACGTCAACCTTCTTCATGCCGTGCTCCATTGCCTTGCGGGCAGCGGACTCAGCAGCCATCTGCGCAGCGAAAGGAGTGGACTTACGGGAACCCTTGAAGCCGACGTGGCCGGAGGATGCCCAGGAGATGACAGCACCATGCGGGTCCGTGATGGACACGATGGTGTTGTTAAAGGTGGACTTGATGTACGCGTGGCCTGCGGCCACGTTCTTCTTAGCAACGCGACGGCCGGAACGGCGCGCGGTGTTAGTCTTCGGAGCCATAGGTTACTTCTTCTTTCCAGCGATCGTCTTCTTCGGACCCTTACGCGTACGAGCGTTGGTCTTGGTGCGCTGACCACGGACTGGCAGGCCACGACGGTGGCGCAGGCCCTGGTAGCAGCCAATTTCAATCTTGCGACGGATGTCAGCCTGAACCTGGCGGCGGAGGTCACCCTCGACCTTCCAGGAAGCCTCGATGACATCACGGAGAGCAGACAGCTGCTCATCGCTCAGATCGTCGGTGCGCAGATCGGGAGAGATTTCGGTCTTTTCCAAAAGCTCCTTGGCACGGGTTGGACCGATGCCGTAGATGTAGGTGAGAGCGATCTCCATGCGCTTGTTGCGCGGGAGATCAACACCAGCTAGACGTGCCATATGGCAACTACCTTTCAATTGTTACGGTGGTTTTCTCCCCACCCGTCCCTCACCGTCACGCACGCAGGCGCGACTCATGGTGGGGCTCAGGCCACCGCGGCCCGAGGTAGACGGCACACTTGACCTAGCAAGTGGCCTGGGAAAGGAGGCTTACAGTGTTTACTTGTATCGGTAGACGATGCGTCCGCGGGTCAGGTCATAAGGAGACAGCTCCACGACCACGCGATCCTCTGGGAGGATGCGGATGTAGTGCTGACGCATCTTGCCCGAAATGTGGGCGAGAACCTTGTGCCCGTTGTCGAGCTCGACACGGAACATTGCGTTGGGCAAGGGCTCGATAATCTTGCCCTCTACCTCGATTGCGCCTTCCTTAGCCATAACCTCTACATTCCTGGTGGCCTTCAAGTACGGCCACCTGCATCATTGTTGTCTACTCACGAGGAATACATCGCGCCACCTGGGACGCGGATATACACCACTGGCAAAGCATACAGGGTTGCGACACGAAAACCCAAAACCGCGCCCCTCTCCCCCTTCGTGCTTGTCGACGTCAGGGAGGGGCGCGGTGCGAGAAACCGTTGCGCAGGGGCTATGCCCGTGCGCAACGTGGTCTAGTAGATGAAGACCTTATCGCCGATCTGCAGCTCCTGGAAGTACTTCTGTGCTGCCTCGTAGGTCAGGCGTACGCAGCCGTTGGACAGGTAGGCCGGATCACCAGCGTGGAATGCGTGGCCATTGTTGGTGAAGTAAATGGCGTATGGCATCGGAGCGTTGTTGAACTCGTAGGAGATCTCGTCCTTGATCTTACGGTTGACGTAGAACGTGCCCGCTGGGGTCTCCTCGCCCGGCTTGCCCGGGGCCATGCCTGCAGCCACGTAGGTCACGCGGCCGTTTTCCTGCAGCCAGGTGCGGCGACCGTTACGGTCCACGCACACGTCGGCATCAGCCGGGCACGGGCCGGTGTTGTAGCGCTTCTTCGCGGCAGCCTTCTTAGCAGCAGCCTTCTTCGCTGCAGATGCCTTACGGGCACGCTCCTCAGCCTCGCGGGCCTCGCGCAGCTTGCGGCGCTCCTCAGCAGCCTTGGCGCGGGCGATGCGGTCAGCCTTCGCCTTCGCTGCCGCGCGACGCTTCTGCTCCGCGCGTTCCTCTGCCTTCTTCTGGGCCACCAGACCCGGGAACAGGAGGTCCACCAGACCGTCAACGGCGCCGCGCAGGGAACGCGCGGTGGCCGGGTCAACGTCCTGCAAGCGGGTCATCACCTGGTTACGGACGTCCCAAGCATCCTCACGGGTGGTGTTGTACAGACGTTCCAGGCCGGACTTGTCGATCAAGTCCGAGGACATGGAATCGATGGTGGTGGGCTGGGAGGACTGCGCGGTAGCGGTCGGCGCTACGACGCCGCCACTGAAGCCAACGGCAACGGCTGCCGTCACGGCAACCAGGCGGCGGCGCAAGGCAGAGTTCTTACGAGCGGAGTTCAACATGCAGGCAATTATAGACATTGAATCGACATTCGCATAGACCGAATTAAGAGTTTCCGCAAAAAATTAGCAAAGTCGCACTATTTACCAGAACGACGCGTAAGGATGCGAGGGCCCTCGGCTGTCGCCGCCACGGTGTGCTCCCAATGGGCCGCATAAGAGAAATCGGTGGTCACCACGGTCCACTCGTCTTCAAGGACTGCGCTATCTTCGGTGCCCAAAGCCAGCATGGGCTCGATAGCCAGCACGGATCCTTCTTGGATTTCTGGCCCGCGGCCGGGCTTGCCTTCGTTGGCCAGGTAAGGGTCTTCGTGCATCGTGCGGCCAATGCCATGCCCACCGTAGCCGTCCACGATGAACAACGGGACGTCGAAACGCTCCTCCGCGGCGCGGGTGGCCACCTCCAGGGCGTGTGAGACGTCGGTCAACCGGTTGCCCGGGACCATAGCTTGAAGCCCTTCATACAAAACCCATTCGGTGGCTTTGTTGAGCTTCTCGACGTCCGGGTCTACCTCACCGATAGCAATGCTGATGGCGGAATCCCCCACCCAGCCATCCAAGGTGGCGCCGCAGTCGATAGAGATGAGATCCCCGGGAACCACAACATCATCGGCGGAGGGGATTCCGTGGACAATAACCTCGTTGATCGACGAGCAAATGGACGCGGGGAAGCCTTCGTAGCCCTTAAACGTCGGCACCGCACCAGCGCCGCGAATGACCTCCTCAGCGATGCGGTCCAACTCGAGGGTAGAAACGCCAGGCGCCGCAGCATCACGCACTGCGGCGAGAGCCTGACCGACTACATTGCCGGCCGCGGCCATCGCGTCCAGTTCCCCCGGAGTCTTCGCGGGGATACGTTTGCTGCGGCGCCTAAAACCCATGACGTCTTATCCTACGATCGGCCTAGCGACCGACCGCCTTCATGGCGCGCTCGTTAATCTCCTCAACGTCGCCCTCAGCCTTGATGGAGATGATGTCATCGCCGTAGTGCTGAATGAGCGGGAAGGTCTCGTCGCGGTACACGCCAAGGCGGGTACGGATGGTCTCTTCGTTGTCATCTGCACGGCCACGAGCGAGCATGCGCTCCACGACGACGTCCTCAGACACCTCGAAGTTCAGCACGCCATCGAGCGTGTGGCCATTCTTGGCCAGCAGGTCCTTCAGAATCTCCGCCTGTTCGACGGTACGAGGGAAGCCGTCCAGCAGGAAGCCACCCTGGGCGTCCTCCTGGGTGAGGCGGTCTTCAACCATGCGCGCGGTGACATCGGTCGGCACGAGCTTGCCGGCGTCAATGTATTCCTTGGCTTCCTTACCCAGCGGGGTGCCCTCGCCAATGTTGGCGCGGAACAGGTCGCCGGTGGAAATGTGTGGGATGCCGAGCTTTTCGCTAAGGATGGCTGCTTGGGTGCCTTTGCCGGCACCGGGAGGGCCGAGAAGTACGAGACGCATTACTTGAGAAGTCCTTCGTAGTTGCTTTGCAGGAGTTGGGATTCAATTTGCTTGACGGTGGTCAGGGCAACCGAGACCATAATCAGGATGGCCGTACCGCCGAAGGCGGAACCGCCGGCCGAGCTACCGCCCACGCCAAGGTCCATCAGGATATTCGGCAAAACCGCGATGGCACCCAAGTAGAGTGCGCCGACTGCCAGCAGGCGGTTCATAACGAAGCCGAGGTACTCCGCGGTCGGGCGGCCAGGACGAATGCCTGGGATAAATCCACCATAGCGCTTCATGTTGTCGGCCTGCTCCGCAGGGTCGTACTGCACGGAGACGTAGAAGTACGAGAAGAAGATGGTGAGCGCGAAGTAGAGCAGAATGTACTGCCAGGAGCTCGGTGCCTGCAGCCACGAAATGACGTTGCGCTGCCACCAGTTGTCCGGAGGGGTGGCAGTGCCGGAGTTAACGATCTGCGTGATCAGAACCGGCATATAGATGAGAGAGGACGCGAAGATGACCGGGATAACGCCGGCCTGGTTGACCTTCAGCGGCAGGTAGGTGGAGGAGCCACCGTACTGGCGGCGGCCCACCATGCGCTTGGCGTACTGCACCGGGATACGGCGCTGGCCCTGCTCAATGAACGTAATGCCAATAACCAAGACGATCATGCCGAGGATGATCATGGACAGCACCAAGCCGCCGTTGTTCTTCAGGATGTTCATGCCGTCCGTGGGCAGGCGGGTGGCGATGCCAGCGAAGATCAGCAGGGACATGCCATTGCCGATGCCCTTCTCGGTAATCAGCTCACCCATCCACATGACGAGCACCGCGCCGGAGGTCATGACGATGACCATCATGATGAGCGTAAAGATGTTTCGGTCCGCCTGCAGTACCTCCACGCCCTGGCCCAGCAGCTGCTGACGGTCTGCCAGTGCGACAATGCCAGACGACTGCAACAACGCCAGCGCGACGGTGAGATACCGCGTGTATTGCGTCATCTTGGTCTGGCCAGACTGGCCCTCCTTCTTCAACTGCTCGAAGTGCGGAATAACCACGGTGAGCAGCTGCACGATAATTGAGGACGTAATGTACGGCATGATGCCGATGGCGAAGATGGAGAGCTGTAGTAGCGCGCCGCCAGAGAACAGGTTAATGACCGAGTACAGATCACCAGACTGCTCGGTGAGCTGACGAAGACGGCCGGCAATCGACGCGTAATCCACGCCCGGCGTCGGGATCTGTGCACCGATGCGGTAGGCGATGATCATCACGATGGTGAAGATGATCTTCTTCCGCAGATCGGCGTCCTTAAAAGCCTGCAAAATAGCGGACACTATGAGCCTCCTGGCACTCCATTTACCCTCACCCAGACACAAATAGGCCGAGGTGACAGCTAAGAAGTCAGTTTAATTAATCATTCGTCACCGCGCCCTATCTCTCAGGCGCAGCATATACAACATGGAAACTCTACCAGCTCCCTGCCTCGACTCGTTATTCGAGGGTCACTCAAATCGGCCCCAGGCGCGAGCGGCGTGAAATGTGAGCCCTTGAAGTGGGCGATTCAACTACACCAGGGCCGCTATGTGGAAGCTAGTGAAGACAGTGAAAAACGACAACCGCCCCTCCCCGTGTGGGGAAGGGCGGCATCACAGTCTTCTACGAAGACCTCCGGGAAAATCTCAGACTACTTGGTGGCGGTGGTGGAGCCACCGGCAGCCTCGAGCTTCTCCACTGCAGACTTAGAGAACTTGTCTGCGGTGACGTTGAGCTTGACGGAGATGTCGCCGTTGCCCAACACCTTAACCGGCTGGTTCTTGCGAACCAGGCCAGCAGCCACGAGGTCAGCAACTGCAACGTCGCCGCCGTTCGGGAATGCCTTGGCCAGGTCAGAAACGTTAACCACCTGGTAGGTGATCTTGTTCGGGTTCTTGAAGCCCTTCAGCTTAGGCAGGCGCATGTGGATGGGCATCTGGCCACCCTCGAATGCTGCCGAAACCTGCTTACGTGCCTTGGTACCCTTGGTACCGCGGCCCGCGGTCTTACCCTTGGATGCCTCACCGCGGCCAACGCGGGTCTTTGGCTTATTTGCACCCTTGGTCGGGCGCAGATCGTGCAGCTTGATGATATCAGCCATGGTGTATCTACTCCCCTGCCACTTCTTCAACGGTGACCAGGTGACGCACCTTGTGAACCATGCCGCGAACGATCGGGGTGTCGTTCTTGACGACGGTGTGCCCAATGCGCTTGAGGCCAAGAGCCTCAATGTTCTTGCGGTGGTTCGGCTTGGTGCCTACCAGGCCCTTTACCTGTGTAATCTTCAAAGCCATGATTTACGCCTCCTGACCTGCGCGCTTACGCAGCATACGGGCCGGAGTGACCTCTTCGAGGGTCTTGCCACGACGTGCGGCGACCTCTTCAGGGCGTACCAGCTGCTTGAGGCCGTCCACGGTAGCGCGGACGACGTTGAGGGCGTTGTCGGAGCCCAGGGACTTCGACAGGATGTCCTGCACGCCAGCGCACTCGAGAACCGGACGGACAGCGCCGCCGGCGATAACACCGGTACCAGGAGCAGCAGGCTTCATCATCACGATGCCAGCAGCGTCCTCACCCTGAACCGGGTGGGTGATGGTGCCTGCGATCATCGGGACGCGGAAGAAGTTCTTGCGAGCTTCCTCGGCACCCTTCTGAATTGCAGCAGGGACTTCCTTAGCCTTGCCGTAGCCAACACCAACCATGCCCTGGCCGTCGCCGACCACCACGAGGGCGGTGAAGCCCATGCGGCGGCCGCCCTTGACGGTCTTGGACACGCGATTGATGGTCACAACGCGCTCGATGTACTTATCGCGCTCGTTGTCCTGGTTACGACGATCGTTGCGACGGTCGTTGCGGCCATCGCGCTTGTTGTTCTTGTTCTCGGCGGAGCGTCCGCCGTCACGCTGTTCACGGTCCGACATTAGGCGTTCCTTCCGTTGATGTTTCCGTAAATGTTAGCCATTAGAACTCCAGACCGCCTTCGCGTGCGGCGTCAGCCAGAGCTGCGACGCGGCCGTGGTACTTGTAGCCACCGCGGTCGAAGACGACCTTCTCGATACCGGCAGCCTTGGCGCGCTCAGCGATGAGCTGGCCGACCTTGGCACCCTTGGCTTTCTTGTCGCCCTCGAGAGCTCGAACGTCTGCTTCCATGGTGGAAGCAGCAACTAGGGTGTGGCCCGCCAGGTCGTCGATGACCTGAACGTGCATGTGGCGGGAGGTGCGGTGGATGACCATGCGCGGCGCCTCAGGGGTACCGCGGAGGGTCTTACGGATACGGAAGTGGCGGCGTGCACGTGCCTCACGACGGCGAGTGGAAATATCCTTGCCGATGGGGGTGCGCTTGTTGTTTTCAGTGTTTGCCATTGCTTACTTACCCGTCTTTCCGACCTTGCGACGGACCTGCTCGCCTTCGTAACGGATACCCTTGCCCTTGTAAGGATCGTCCTTACGGAGACGACGGATATTCGCGGCGATCTGTCCGACAACCTGCTTGTCAATACCGGTGATGGAGAACTTGGTGTTGCCGTCAACAGCAAAGGTGATGCCCTCCGGAGCCTCAATGAGGATCGGGTGGGAGTAACCAAGGGCGAACTCCAGGTTCTTACCCTTCTGCTGGACGCGGTAGCCAACGCCGAAGATTTCCATCTTGATGGTGTAACCCTCGGTCACACCAACAACCATGTTGTTCACCAGGGAGCGGGAAAGGCCGTGCAGAGCACGGTTCTTGCGGTGGTCGTCCGGGCGAGAAACGACAATCTGGCCGTCCTCAACAGCAACGCTGATCGGTGCCGGGATCTCCTGGGACAGGGTGCCCTTGGAGCCCTTTACCTCAACGTTCTGGCCGTCAACCTTGATTTCGACGCCGCTCGGCAAAGCGATAGGAGCTAGACCTACTCGAGACATTTAGTCAAACCTCCCTTTACCAGACGTAGGCGAGAACTTCTCCGCCTACGCCCTTCTCTTCAGCCTGACGGTCGGTGAGCAGACCCTGAGACGTGGAAATGATTGCCACGCCCAGGCCACCCAAGACCTTCGGCAGGTTGGTGGACTTTGCGTAGACACGCAGGCCCGGCTTGGACACGCGACGCAGGCCCGACAGGGAGCGCTCGCGGTTGTTGTACTTCAGCTCGAGGGTCAGGGTCTTGCCCTTGTTTTCCTCAACCTGGTAGTCAGCAATGTAGCCCTCAGACTTCAAGATCTCGGCGATGTTCACCTTGAGCTTGGAGGAAGGCATCGACACGGTGTCGTGGTGTGCGTTACTTGCGTTACGCACGCGCGACAGCATGTCGGCAATAGGATCAGTCATGGTCATAAGTGACCGTTACCTTTCTCGTTGCGGTTCCCGTTGCTCACCTCAAAACGTTCTCCGAGTGCATGTCGAGCTACTGACGCTCCCCACACTCAATAGCATGGGGCGCTCGCCACTCTTTTCACACCACGGTCCGCATACCGGCGAGGGGCCTACAACAAAGTTGAAATGTTAAGTTCTTACACGGCTGCACGCCTACCGGAGGTACGCGCACAGATCCGTCGGCTAACACTACCCGTCACCCCCCGGTTTTCCCAAATCCTCTCCTATGTAGTGCGCTGGTAGGCTTCTTGTCATGGCTAAAGACAATCCCCAGGAAATGGAATCTGCGCACCAGTGGCTAGTCACCGCCGCTGAACAGCTTGGCTTGGACAAAACCGAAGCGACGTCCCTCACCCGTGAGCTCCTCGATCTCACCAAGGACGTGGCCCACAACCGTTCTCGCCCCGCTGCCCCGCTGACCGCGTACTTGGTTGGCCTCGCATCCAAGGACGGCGCCGAGGCCCGCGGGCACGTCGAAAAGCTCCGCGCCCTCATCGCCTCCGGCGAGGATCTTGACGACGCCGCGGAAGACGCCAGCGCCGAGTCCTAGGCCCTCACAACAACCAAAAAGTTTCTCGTCCCGGGGTATCTCTCACGACAATTGCCCCACCAGGAACTTTTTGGTCCTCCAACAATGAAAGTGCCCGCCTCCCCATGACTGTGGGAAGGCGGGCACTTTTGCCTTGTAGCGCTTAGTCATCCTTGGCATTACGCCCCAGCGGTTCCAGCGTCACCTTGAGCGACTTAGAGACCGGGGTCTTGGACCCCTTGGCGCGCTCAGACAGCGGAACCAGAACGTTCAGCTCCGGGAAGTAGCCGGTTACGCAGTCCTTGGAGGTGTCGTACTCCACCAGGCGGAAGTTCGGCGCGCGGCGCTCCCCGTCGGCGTAGTTGGAGACGATGTCTACCAAGTCACCGTCCTTGAGGCCGCGCTGCTCCAGATCCGCCTTGGAGATGAATAGCACGCGGCGGCCGCCACGCACGCCGCGATAGCGGTCGTCCAATCCATAAGAGATGGTGTTGTACTGGTCGTGGGAACGCACGGTGGACAGCAGCAGCTGGTCACCTTCCAGCTCGATGACATTGGTCTCGTTGACCGTGAGGTGCGCCTTGCCGTCCTCGGTGTTGAAGATGCGCTCGCGCGCAGCATGCGGAAGCATGAAACCACCCGGGCGTTCAAGACGCTCGTTGTAGTTTTCAAAGCCCGGAATGGTGTTGGCGATGTGATCGCGGATGACGCCGTAGTCGTCGATCATCGGCTGCCAGAAGTCATCACCAAAGGTGGCCTTACCGATGGTGCCCAGGATCTCCACCTCGGACTTCAGCTTGAGATCCAGGTTGGCCTTGCGCTTGGGGAACGACGCAGAGACCTTGGAGTCAGAAGCCTCCACGGATACCTTCTGCGGACCAGTGCGCTGAATATCGATGTCAGAGCGGGAACGCACCGGCAAGATGAGGCCCTTCTCACCCGGCCAGGCACAGGTGCCGTTGAGCTTGGTGAGCAGGTGCACGGACATCTTAGTCTTTTCCATGCCAGCTTCCACCGCACCGGTGTCCGAAACCGCGCGGATGTAGTTGCCGCCCAGGGAGAGGAAGAAGTCGCACTTGCCGTCGCGCAGCGCCTCGGCCGCTTCAACAGTGGAGTAGCCGTGCTCGCGCGGGATCGGGATGTTGAATTCCTTCTCCAGGTTGGACAGGAACCACTCCGGCATAGCTTCGAAGATGCCCATGGTGCGGTCGCCCTGCACGTTGGAGTGGCCACGGAACGGCGCGGAGCCCGCTCCCGGCTTGCCCATGTTGCCGGTGAGCAACAGGAAGTTCACCATTTCCTGGATGGTGTCCACCGCGTTGCGGTGCTGGGTCACGCCAAGGGTCCAAGCCACGACGCAGGTCTCGGCCTTTTCCACCATGTCAACAATTTTGTTGACTTCCTTCTGGGAGATACCGGAGCCGCGCTCCAACATCGCGTCATCGAGGCCCTTGAGGTGCTCGATGGTCTCTTCCACGCCGGAGCAGAACTTGTCCAGGAAGGCGTGGTCCAGGGCGTCGCGACGAATCAGTTCCTTGTTGATCTGCTGGAACAGTGCGCGGTCGCCGTCAAGGCGTACCTGCACGTATTCGTCGGCGAGCTTGTTCGGGATGTTCAGGGCGCCCTTCACCGACTGCGGCTCTTTGAACTTCATCAGGCCGGTCTCGGGCAGCGGGTTGATGGCGACGATTTTGCCGCCGTTTTCCTTCAGCTTGTGGAAGGCGGTGAGCGCGCGTGGGTGGTTGGTGCCCGGGTTCTGCCCCACGGACAGCAGCAGGTCCGTGGTGTGCAGGTCACTCATCGTGATGGAGCCCTTGCCGACGCCCACGGTCTTGCCCAGGGCAACGCCAGTGGAGTCGTGGCACATGTTGGCGCAGTCCGGCAGGTTATTGGTACCCATGCGGCGCCCCAGCAAACCCATGACGTACGCCGACTCGTTGACCGCAGTGCCCGAGGTGTACCAAATGGAGCGGTTCGGCTCGGTTTCCTTGAGCTGCTCAGCAATCAGGCGGAACGCCTCATCCCAGGAGATCGGGTGGTACTTCTCGTCACCCTTGGAGCGGTCGTACAGCATAGGCTCCCGAAGGCGGCCCAGCTGATCCAGCTCGTAGTCGGTGGCCTCGCGCATCTGCTGCACGGTGGTGTTAGCGAAGTATTCACGGGAGACGCGGTCCGGGGTGGTCTCCTGCGCGATCGCCTTCGCTCCGTTTTCACAGAACTCAACGACTCCAAGCTGCTCTTGCGGCGGCTCTGGCCATGCACAACCCGGGCAGTCGATGCCGCCGTCCTTGTTCATGGTCATGAGCGGCAATAGCGCACGGTTCGGCACTGCGTGTTGCATCGCGTGCATGACGCCGCCGATGCCGGCAGCCGCGGTCACGCGGTTGCCAACCTTGGGGTTATCAAACTCGTTGGCAATGGGGTTTACTTTGTTAGGCGCTGACATACTCCAAATAGTACCGAACAGGCCCGGGAATATAACCGTGGTGGCCAAGGTTGACCCTTTTGGACTATTCCAACGTGCACCTTTAGTACGATCCCGGGGTACTTCCTGCAGGCTCCCCGGACATTAATCCCAATTGCGAAACGGTATCCTTTATTCACCATGGCTGGACGAATCAATCAGACTTATTCCGTAACCCGCGTGCGTTTGGACGACGACGGCGGTGTTACGCAGGTGGATACCCGCGCGGACACGGTCACAGCCGAAGAACCGCTGGAGATCCGCGTGGGCGGGCAGACCATCACCACAACGATGCGCACCCCCGGTCACGACATCGAATTGGCGCATGGTTTCTTGCACGGCGAAGGCCACATCAGCCTGGCACGCGACGTCGCTAACGCGCGCTACTGCGCTGGCGCCACGGGTGACGACGGCCATAACACCTACAATCTCCTCGACGTTGAGTTTGCCGCACCGGAACGCGTGCTGTCGCTGAAGGATTTGCGCCTGACCACCACCACGTCGGCATGCGGCGTGTGCGGCTCCACCTCCATCGACTCGGTGTTTAAGAACTCCCGCTACCCCATCGCGCCCATGCCGTTGGACCCCGCCGTCATTTCCAAGCTTCCCGACGCCCTGCGGGAACAGCAGAAGCAGTTCCGCAAGACCGGGGGCATCCATGCGGCGGGCGCCTTTGATGCGCAGGGCAACCCCCTCGTCATCCGCGAGGACATCGGCCGCCACAACGCCGCAGACAAAGTCATCGGCCACATGCTCCTAGAAGGACAATTGCCCGCGAACCACCACTTCCTTGTGATGAGTTCACGGGCATCGTTTGAGCTCGTTCAAAAGGCCGTCATGGCCGGGTTCTCCGCGCTCGTCGCAGTGTCTGCACCCTCCTCGCTCGCCATCGATCTCGCACGCGAGGCAGGGCTTGGCCTCGTGGGCTTCGCGCGCGATAACCGTTTCAATATCTACTCCGGCGAGCTGTCGCGTTAGCCGCGATTAATCGCGGTACATCTCCGAGTTTTCACCGGAGTTCAGCCAGGCGTAAATGCCGCCGATGAGGAAGCCGCCGCCGATCACGTTGCCCACCCAGACGATGGTCCAGTTGAGCAGGACATTGCCCACGGTCAGCGCGGCAGGCAGCGGATCAGAGGAGAAGGCGGTGAGCAGCACCAAGCAGAAGTTTGCGATGACGTGCTCCAAGCCGAGGCCCACAAAGGCGGCAATGATCATAATGATGGCCATGAACTTGCCGGCGAAATCCTTGGCGAAGGCGCCCGCCAGGATGGCCATGTTGACCACGAAGTTGGCGGCGATAGCTTCAAAGAACATACCCACCGGCGTCTTGGTGAGCTTCCCCTCGGTGAGCGTAGCCAGAAGGTGAGTTGGCTCCATCCCACCGAGCTTGGCGGACATTCCCATAATCGCAGCGAACAGTGCCACACCCACCAGGTTGAAGAACGTGGTGACGAACATGAGCCAGAAGCCCTTGCCCCAGCTCACCTTTCCCTGCATCGCGCCGTAGACCATGTACATCATGTTGCCGGTGGCCAGGTCCGCGCCAAGAACGACGATACAAAACAGCCCCAAGCCGAAAAGCAGGGCGAATACGATGCCGCCCAGCGCCGGGGCGTACTGACCCACCGCGTGACCGACGACGCCCGCAAACGCGGTGCCCATGGTGAGGTAAACGCCCGCGAGCGTGGAACGGGTGGCAAAGCGCGCGAAGGAAGAGTCGAGCAGGCCGACCTTCTTCGCCACTGCACCCGCAGCAATGTCATTCAATGCCATGTGAGAAGTCCCTTTCAAGAGAGGATATGTACTGCTAATTAGCTCACAGTATCTCGTGCAAATTTTTATCCTATAGGTCCTGCAGTCTCGCACACAATGTAGTGACCACCCCAAGCGCCGCCATGCCCACGAACCCACCGGAACGTGCGACACGCCGGAACAACGGAGAAAATTACCCCCATACGAGGGCAGTTGGCTGCACTCCAGCATCCCACTGTGCACCAAAGACCCAGTTCGCAGCCCCAAAAGCCCAGTCGCATTCACCCGACACACAGCGACCTCAAAGAAAATTTCTTAAGCCTGAAGTGAAGGTTGAGGTTTCTGTGAATGCAGGTGTTAGTGTGACCACTGTTGCTGGAGGGCGTCAGGTTCGCGGGACGTATACCGGCATGGAAATCATCACTTTGCGACTTTAGGAGAAAACATGAAGCGTTTTGGCAAGTCCATCACCGCACTGGCCGTCACCGGCGCCATGAGCATCGGCCTGGCCCCGGCAGCATCCGCACAGGAAGCCGGTTTTGACTATGAGACTAACTCCAGCCGCACCGCGGTTGGCTCTTCCGAGGAGGGCGGCCTGGAGGCTACCTCTTCCATTGCGGGCAAGGGCTCCGGCGAGACCGAGGGCGTCGCTGAGGGCGAGGGCTCCGGCTCTATGGCCGGCCTGTCTTCTAAGAAGGACGATTCCACCGGTGAGACCGACGGCGACGCCGCAGGCGAAGGTTCCTTCGCTGGCCTGTCCTCCAAGAAGGACGGCGAGAACACCGACGGCACCGGCGAGGGCGACGTCACCGGCGGTTCCTCCCTGGACGAGCTCGTAGCGGGCCTGTCCTCCAGCTCCAACTCTGGCGCTGCCACCACCGATGGCGACGCTGATGGCGAGACCGACGGTGAGAGCGGCTCTACCGCTGGTTCCTCTGACCTGTTCGCTGGATCTTCCAAGGACTCCGAGGACACCGAGGGCACCGAGGGCACCGAGGGCGAAGCCCCATCCGGCTCCTCCGTTTCTCCGGAGCTTGCTCTGGGCATTGCCCTCCCGGCTGCACTACTCATCGGCGGCGTGATGTGGTACCTCAACCAGGATGGCTCCACCTACGTCACCGACGAGGCTCGCATCTCTTCCAAGCCCACCAAGGAAGAGAAGAAGGCCTCCGACGAGATGCTGAAGAACAACGAGGGCAAGGTTAAGGCCCAGGCTGAGGCAGAGGCTGGCGACGTGAACGCTGACTCCCGCGGCATCGCCGCAGAGACCGGCTCCAACACCGTGGCTCGCGGCCTCGCTGCCCTGGCCCTAGCTTCCCTGCTCGGCGCGGTTGCCTTCGTTGCCCGCCGCCGCTTCGCCCTCTAACTTCAGAGCAATGTAATCTCCCGCTCCTTTCGGGACGAACCGCGAAACAGTTTGCAGATAATCCACGGCGCTTTTCTGAGCATGACTCAGGAGGGCGCCGTGGGCTTTGTGGGACTTTCACCCCTTATTCATTCCCTACCCCGGCCAGCTTCATAAATATCCTTCGCACCGCGGGTTAAGATCTATCTACTTTCTTTCGCCAACCCTGGGGAGGTCAACTGTGTCGCCACAGCAACCGCCGCGTCGTCGCACTGACCTTGATTCCGTGCGCCTACCTCGCATCCCTCGGCGAATCCAACTTGAGCGCGACCGCCCGGCACTACGCGCCCCACGCCCCTCCTCGACGCCGCCGCACGAGCGCCACGCCCGTTCCGGCAACTACCAGCGCCGTACACCACCGCGGTTGGAGCGCACCGATCCCAACTCCCTGCGGACGGCACCCCGCCCCGCCGCTCACTCGCGGCGTCGGCAAGCAATGCCGAAGGCACCTTCACAGGCTTTGCGACGCCCCCACATGCGCCCAGCAGTCATCGTGTTGATGTGCGTCATCGCAGTGATCGCAGCCTGGGGAATCTACAAGATTGTCGACGCCTATCGTGTTGCCCCGGTGGAACCAGCGCCCAACGGCCTGGCCGCCCAGCCGATCGACTCGTCACCCGATCACGTCATCCCGCCCAGCAAAGCAGTTTCAATGTATATCCCCGCCATTGACTTAGTGGCGGAATTTGAGGATCAGCCTTGCCGGGTTAAGGACGGCGCCATCGATCCCGGAACGATGAAAGAGGCGTGCACTTTCACCTCGGAAAGCAAGCCGTACACGTTGCCGGGAACCAACTCCGAGGATATTACGGTTATCGCTGGGCACACCGGTGGTGGCGTCCCTGCCGTGTTTAACGATCTCTACGACGGTGGCGCTGACAAACACCTCATTAAAAAGGACGATCTGCTGTACGTGCGCACGGAGAACTCCGGCAGCTCTTGGATTGTCTATCGAGCCACGGACCTCCATGCCCCGGAAAAGGCAGGACTCCCCGACTCTGAGGAGATCTGGGGTACGGGTCCGATGCCGGGGCGACTACTCACGATCAGCTGCGTGCAACCAGCCAACCCCCTAGCGGCGTCGGTGCGCAACGCCGTCGTGGGCTGGCAATACGAGGGCGTCGTGGACCCCAGTGGTGTCGAGGTGGGTGCCGGTGCTGGTGGCGATAAGGCGGCCGCTGAGGTCAGCCAAGCCCCCGCCCAGCCGGCTGGCGATGACGATACCCACCTGCCGCCCCGCAGACCCCGCCGAGGTGGTAGAGGCCCCCTACCCGGAGCAAGCCCCCACAATAGCGACACAAAGGCAGCGCACTCGATTTCTAAGAAGATTCCTAGCAGGTGAGGAAATCGCTCTTCACCTGCCATTTTTCATCCCTTGGCCACCAACACTCAGGCTTCCGGCAGGAAAATATCTATATTCGCGTGACGTTTGTGACAAATGATGTTACTGTGACTTATGTTGCCAATGGGGCGCATTGGATGAACCCGTCGGCACTGTCGAAAATTCCCCCTCTCAAAGGAGAACAATCCATGAAGCGTTTTGGCACCACCCTGACCGCCACCGCAGTTTCCACCGCCCTGTTTCTCGGCGTAGCCCCGGCCACCGCACAGGAGCTTAGCGCCGACCCCGGCGCTTCCGCCGAGCTGCCCGCACCAGAGGCACCGGAGTCCCCGGCCCCGGCTGAGTCCCCTGCACCAGAGGCTCCAGCCGAGTCCGAGGCTCCGGCCGAATCCGAGGCACCGGCCGAGTCCGAGGCTCCGGCCGAGTCCGAGTCCAGCGCCCCAACCTCCGAGGCAGAGACCGAGGACAACGGCTCTTCCCTGGGTTCCTCCAAGGACGCAGAGGCCTACACCACCTGCGAGGGCAACGTTGCCACCAAGCAGGAGGACGGCACCTGGCTGTACAAGGGCACCAATGGCCAGGAACTGACCTACAGCGCCGAGGAGTTCGAGGCTCTGCGCGCTGACGACGAGGCTCTGCGCGAGTCCGGCGATGCTGATTGCGTGGCCCCGGGTCCGAACATGGGAGCCATCCTGCCTGCCCTGATAGCTATCCCGGTCGCTGGCACCATCATCTACTGGTACCTGAACAAGGACGGCAAGACCTACGTCAAGGACAAGAACCGCGTCAACGCTGAGCCGACCGCCGAAGAGAAGGCTGCGTCCAAGACCATGCTGGAAAACAACGCCGACGAGGTTGCCAAACAGGCTGCTGAGGCCAACGGCACCGACGCCACTGGCGTTCCGGCTGGCACCGATGTCGGCCTGGTTGGCGGCGACGCTGCTGGCGACCGCGGCATGCTCGCACAGACCGGCTCCAACTCCGTAGCACGCGGCCTGGCTGCCCTGGCTGTCGCCGCAATGGTTGGCGCGCTGGCTTTCGTTGCTCGCCGCCGCTTCTTCGCTTAAGCCCTAGCACTCAAGCACGCTGCCCCCACCAAGACTGAATCCCGCAACTTCGGGGTCTTGGCTAGGAGGCGGCGTTTCTATTTTTCTGTGTACCCTACTCCGCCACGAGCCATCCACGTTCGAGCAAGGTGAACACTTCCTTTGGATCGTCCATACACTGCGTGGACCAGGCGATACCGAGCGCGGCACGGTACAGCGTCTCGCCGGTCACCCCCTCACGGACCTTGCCTTCCTTCTGCGCGCCCCTGACCAAGATGTCCATGGTGGCTATGGCATTCTGACACTTCATTCCCAATGGGGATTGGTAGTCACCGGAACTCGCCTCCAAGAGCGGCTCAGCCAGGTCGTCATAGGTGCGGAACCAGCCAAACAGGGCATCAATCCACACCCGCAGTGCTTCGTAGTAACTATCAGCCTGGTTCACTGCGCCATCGAGGCTCGGCAGACAGTAGTTCTGCACCTCCATCACCTCGGAAATGAGCGCATCCCGATTGGAGAAATGGCGATACAGTGTGCCCGCCCCCACTCCGGCCGCCTTGGCAATGGCGTCCATGGACACGTTCAACCCGCGCTCCTCGAACATCTCCGCGGCGACGGAGATAATCTTCTCGCGGTTGCGCTGGGCGTCGGAACGCACTTTCTTCCGGCTGGGTGCGGTGGCCATGTTCTTCCTCCACGTTGAAATTCGGAGACTTCCTCCGTATATTAACATACGCAAACGGAATAACCCTCCACTTAAAGGACGGATGACATGAACACCGCCACTACACAGTCACTAGATCCTCGTTCCTTGCGACACACCTTCGCCGCCGTTCCCACGGGCGTCGCGCTTACTGCAGGAACGCTTGACGACGCCCCCGTGGGGCTTCTTACCAATTCCTTCGCCACCATCTCCCTGGATCCGCCGCTCGTCTCCATCAGCTTTGATCTCAGCTCCACCTCCTGGCCTCGGCTGCGCACCGTAAAGAAGGCGGGCATCAGCATCCTGAGTGAGGACAACGAGGAAACCGCCGCCCTACTACGGCGCCCCACCGCGGAGCGCTTCGACGACATCGATGTCGAGGGCCGCGGCGGCTCTGCGCTCTTCATCCCCGGCGCCGCCGCCAAGCTCGAAGTCGAGCTTGAAGAGGTCATCGAAGCCGGAGACCACCACTTAACCCTCTGGCGCGTCCTCTCCCATGAGCGGCGCCCCGATGCCACTCCCCTGGTCTTTTACGACAGCACCATGGCCCCACTCGCAATCTAGAAGGTAGACCAATGACCAATTCTGACAAACACATGCTCCTCGGCCTCGCCTCCTTCGCGTCCGCCAGCGCTCAAGCGACCGCTTGGAAGCACCCCGCCTCGAAGATGGGCCGCTTCCCCGATGTTGAGGGCCTACAACAGAGCGCCCAACTCGCGGAAAAGGGCAAGTTCCAATTCCTCTTCCTCGGGGACTTCCCGGGCGGAATTCCACGCACTAATGCCGAGGCCCCACAGAACCCACCCGAGCCGATCCTCGCTATCGCTGCCATGGCGCAGCACACCAAGAACGTCGGTTTCGCGGCCACGGCGCATACCCAGTGGCATGAGCCGTTTCATGTCGCTCGCCAGTTCAAGGCCCTCGACCTGCTCACTCACGGCCGCACCGCGTGGAACGCGGTGACTGGCTCTGATCCACAGGCCGCGGCACTCTTCGGCACATCGATGCCGTCTAGCGAGGAACGCTACGGACACGCCAGCGAATTCGTCCAGATCGTGCAAAGCTTCTGGGATTCTTGGGGCGAAGACGTCTACGCCGGCGCGGACGGCAAGGAGACTTTTGCCGACTACTCCAAGATCAAGCGCCACAGCCTTAAGGGCCAGTACCTCGAGGCAGCCGGCGCACTCCCCCTCCCGCCATCGGAGCAGGGCCAACCGGTCATGTTCCACTCCGGCGGCTCCCCGAATAGCATCGCCTTTGCGGGCCGCTTCGCCGACGTCTATGTGACCGAAGTGTTCACCCTCGAGGAAGCCAGGTACCAGCGCGAAGCCCTCCGCAAGGCGGCAGTGGAGGCTGGCCGCGAGGCAGACGACGTGAAGTTCATTGCCGGCGTCATGCCCACGATCGCCAAGGACAAGCGCACGGCGCTTGACCGACACGGGTTCTTTATGGAGCCCAAGCTGCGCCAGCAGATCCGCTACCTCAGCATGATGTTCGGCACGAACTTCGGACCCGAAGACTTGGACAAGCCGATCCCTGCAGACATCATCGAACGCGCCACATACGCCGGTGCTCGCGACCCACGCCAGGGAACCGCCATCGCCGTGGCCCAGGAGGGGTGGACGCTGCGTGACGTCATTAACCACTCGGTAGTGGACTACCACCCCGCAGTACAAGGCACCGCGACCGATGTGGCCGACCACATGCAGAAGTGGTTCGAGGAAGGCGGCGCCGACGGCTTCTGGATCATGCCCGACCTCGTCGAGCTCGATCTGGTCGCCTTTGTGGACGAAGTGGTGCCCATCCTGCAGCAGCGCGGCCTCTTCCACGAGGACCACGAGTCCAACACCCTCCGCGGCAATCTTGGGATCCGCGATCAGCAGGGCGTCGATAAGCGAATCCTCCGCCGCTAGCTCCGATACGCCCCCTATCCAACGGTCGGGATCCAAAGACCGGATTGCACTGCCCCGAAGGACCTTATCCGAACTTTGGGTTCCGACCTTTGTCATAACAACCACCACAGATCGCCAAAGGCCCCGTGCCGTCAATGACGGTGCGGGGCCTTGGTGCAGGACGCCTAGAAACTAGTTCTGGGAGTTCTTGTCCTTGAACGGGAAGCCGAGCTCGCGCAGCAGAGCGCGGCCTTCTTCGTCGTTGGTCGCGGTGGTCACCACGGTGATGTCCATACCACGAGGACGATCCATCTTGTCGATGTCAATCTCGTAGAACATGGACTGCTCGGACAGGCCGAAGGTGTAGTTGCCGTGGCCGTCGAACTGCTGATCAGACAGACCGCGGAAGTCACGAATACGTGGCAGCGCGATGGTCAGCAGGCGGTCCAGGAACTCCCACATGCGGTCGCCGCGCAGGGTCACGCGGGCGCCGATCGGCATGCCCTCACGAAGCTTGAAGTTCGCGATGGACTTGCGCGCACGGCGAATCTGCGGCTTCTGACCGGTAATGCTGGTCAGATCCTCGAGTGCGCCATTGATGAGCTTGGAGTCGCGAGCAGCGTCGCCTACGCCCATGTTCACGACGATCTTGGTGACGCCAGGAATCTGCATCACGTTGTCGTAGGAAAACTCTTCGTTCAGCTTGGTCTTGATTTCCTCGCGGTAGCGAGTCTTCAGACGAGGGGTGTAATTCTCGGCCATTGTTAGATGTCCTTCCCGTTGCTACGCGCGATACGGACTTTCTTGCCGTTCTCGTCGAATCGGTAGCCCACGCGGGTTGGGTTGCCCTCGGAGTCAACGATCGCAACGTTAGAAACGTGGATCGGAGCTTCCTGGGTCACAATGCCGCCGGACTCTGCGCCGCGCTCATTAGCGGAGTTTGCTACGTGCTTCTTGATGCGGTTAACGCCCTCAACGAGGACCTTCTCACGCTTCGGGTATGCCTCGATGACCTTGCCCTTCGCGCCCTTGTCCGGGCCCGAAATAACAACGACCATGTCGCCCTTATGGATCTTCAATTAAATCACCTCCGGCGCGAGGGAAACGATCTTCATGAAGCCCTTTTCGCGCAGCTCACGAGCAACTGGGCCGAAGATACGGGTACCACGTGGCTCGTTGTCGTTCTTGATGATGACGGCAGCGTTCTCGTCGAAGGAGATGTAAGAGCCGTCTGGACGACGGGTGCTCTTCTTCGCGCGAACGATAACAGCCTTGATGATTTCGCCTTCCTTGACGTTGCCGCCTGGAACAGCTTCCTTGACAGAGGCGACGATGATGTCACCAATGCCTGCAGAGCGTCGTACGGAACCGCCGAGTGGTCGGATGCACAGGATTTCACGTGCACCGGAGTTATCGGCAACCCGCAGACGAGATTCTTGCTGAATCACTTCTTTGGTCTCCTGACCTGGATTGGGCGCGCCAAGATTTCCGTCCCTGACACGCGTGGTCTTTGTCTTACATTCGCCATTGCTTGTCGACGAACCTGCAGCGCACGCGCCGCGGTCGAAGGGTCTCGGCAAGATTGGTTCGGAACGCACCGCACTTACCGACCTACAACGGCAACCCCGATATTCAACCATATGCAGGCGTAATCCGCCAAATCCCTGGGCCAACACACTCGGCCCAACACCTGCTCCTCTAGCCTCTTCTCATTTCGAGGGCCTGTCCCCCCTCCGACTCTCGACTGCACTTTGAAATCGTGCAGCGCTCCTCTCTGTCTAAGTCGTTTGCCTGCGGCCTGACCACAAACCCCGATCACAAGGCCGCCTGCGAGGGCTCCAGGTACTGGGCCCCCTTCGCCGCGGGCTTCGACTACGCCGAAGCTCTCGCTACCTTCCTTGAACGCCAAGGAGTGAATTTCGAATAAAGTCGCGCCGACAGCAAACCCGCCAGGAATGCGGAGTCCTTAGCAAGGTCCTCGCGCTCCTGGCGGCTGTTCATTTTTATCGCTTTTCGACGCAGCAACGCACGGGAACAAAGCGCGGATGCTGGGCATCAGAGTAAGTGACAAGAGCGCAATACACTTACTTTCAAGGAGAGACCATGACCATGTACGCCCAGCAGCCCTACATTGCCCCGCAGTTCGTCCCCACCGCCATGCCGAACACTGAAGCATACTTGGCCCGGAACGCGGCGGCGCTGCGCCGCGTGTCCATCATCACCGCAGTCATGGCACCGGTCTTCTGGCACTTGATGTGGGGACCGCAGGCGGACCCGTACCTCATGCTGCCGGAGTTCTACACCTGGCCGCTTGCGGAGCAGGTGCTCAACATCTACGTCTTCTTCCTGCTGACGTGCATGGGCGCTCGCTTCATTGGTGCCGCTTTGGCGGAGGGTGGCAATATCACACTGCGGCTCCTGGGTCTGTTCGCCGGTCTGGCTTTCTTGGTTGGCGTGGGTTATGGAACGGCTACGGGGCAGTTTGATGCCGAGCTACCCGCCCAGGAGATGGTCAATGCACTGGCTATCCGCAGCGGCATCGAGCTCGCGGGCCTCGCGGGTGTGCTTGCTGTGTTCCAGGCGCCGCTGCGTACCCGCTAAAGGACTCGCAACAGCCAAAACCCGCTGCCCAAGGAGAACCCCATGAAGCGCCTACGACTACTCGCCGTGACAGCCATCGCGTCTTCCGCCCTTGCCCCTGTCACCGCCGGCACGCAGACCTCCCTTCCCGCAGACGGCGCACTGGCCACCTCCTCCCGCGAGCTCAACAACGTCGTCTTCGGATCCCTGATGCGGATCCCTGGACTCGCTGGCCCAGCCTCCTTTGCACCCATGCTTTCTTCGCTGGGCTCCTCACTCATCGGCCTACCGCAGTGCACCTTCAGTGACACTCGCGGTTGCAAGGGGGTGTACTAGATTTAACGAGAGAAAACGACAACAAGGGCCGCATCCCTGGAATGTTCCAGCGGAAGCGGCCCTTGACTGTTGAGGGGCTAAATGATTACTTAGCCTTCTCTACGATCTCAACGAGACGGAAGTGCTTGTCCTTGGACAGCGGGCGGGTCTCAGCGATGCGTACGCGGTCGCCGACACCTGCAATCTCTTCCTCGTCGTGCGCCTTCACCTTGGAGTTGGAGCGCATGATCTTGCCGTACAGGGCGTGCTGCTTGCGGTCCTCAAGCTCGACAACGATGGTCTTGGACATCTTGTCCGAGACGACGATGCCGGTGCGAACCTTGCGAGCGCCCTTTTCCTTCTCCTGCTTAGGAGTCGGTGCTTTCTGGGTTTCAGTCACGTTTGCCTCACTCATTGTTTAAGCCTCAGCTCCTGGAGCAACGGACAGACCAAGCTCGCGCTCGCGCAGCACGGTGTAGATGCGAGCAATGTCGCGCTTGACCGTGGAGATGCGGCGGTTGTTGGTCAACTGACCGGTGGCCAGCTGGAAGCGCAGGTTGAACAGCTCTTCCTTGGCGTCAGCCAGGCGCTTGTTCAGCTCAGCGTTATCCAGCTCGCGGAACTCATGGGCGGGGGTACCGGAAGCCATTAGAACTGGTCCTCCTTCTTGATGATGCGGACCTTGCAAGGCAACTTCTGGCCTGCGCGGCGCAGAGCCTCGACAGCCACAGCCTCGTTCGGGTAGGACATTTCGAAGAGAACACGGCCTGGCTTAACATTAGCCACCCACTTCTCCACTGGGCCCTTACCGGAACCCATACGCACGCCGAGCGGCTTCTGGGTCAGGGGACGGTCCGGGAAGATGTTGATCCACACCTTGCCACCACGCTTGACGTGGCGGTTGATGGCAATACGAGCGGACTCAATCTGACGGTTGGTGATGTAAGCAGGCTCGAGAGCCTGGATTGCGTAGTCACCGAAGTTGATGCGGTTGCCGCCCTTGGACATGCCCTTACGGGATGGGCGGTGCTGGCGACGGTACTTAACGCGCTTAGGAATCAGCATGGATTAACCCTCCTGCTTCTGCTGTGCGCGCTGGCGACGCTGGCCACCGCGGCGCGGACGACCATTGCGGTCACCGCGGCCACCACGACCTGCTGCCGGAGCGTTGATTTCGGACTCACGACGGCCGCCTACAACGTCGCCCTTGTAGATCCACACCTTGACGCCAATGCGTCCGAAGGTGGTGTGGGCCTCGGCAACGCCGTAGTCGATCTCGGCGCGAAGGGTGTGCAGCGGAACGCGGCCCTCGTGGTAGCGCTCGGTGCGGGACATTTCTGCGCCGCCCAGGCGGCCAGAGCAAATGACCTTGATGCCCTTCACCTGCGGCTGGCGCATAGCGCCCTGGATAGCCTTGCGCATTGCGCGGCGGAAAGCCACGCGGTTAACCAGCTGCTCAGCGATGGACTGAGCAACGAGGGTTGCGTTAGCGTCAACCTGCTTGACCTCGAGGATGTTGAGGGCGACCATCTTGCCGGTGAGCTTCTCGAGCTCGCGGCGGATGCGGTCAGCCTCAGCACCGCGGCGGCCAATCACGATGCCCGGGCGGGCGGTGTGAATGTCCACGCGGACGCGGTCGCGGGTGCGCTCGATAACGACGTCGGCGATGCCGGCGCGGTCGAGGCCCTTGGACAGGTATTCGCGGATCTTGATGTCTTCGGCTACGTAGTTTGCGTAGTCCTTATCGGCAAACCAGTGGGTCTTCCAGTCGGAAGTGATACCCAGACGTAGGCCGTGAGGATGGATTTTCTGGCCCATTACTTGGCACCTTCCTTCTGGCTCTCAACAACCACGGTGATGTGGCTGGTGCGCTTGCGGATCATGAAAGCACGGCCCTGAGCGCGTGGCTGGAAACGACGCATGGTCGGCCCCTCGTTGGCGTAAGCCTCGGAGATGACCAGGGTCTTCGGATCCAGGCCGAAGTTGTTTTCAGCGTTAGCTGCTGCGGAAGCAACAACCTTAGCCACTGGCTTGGAAGCGCCCTGCGGAGCGTACTTCAGGATGGCCAGTGCCTCGGCCACGGACTTGCCGCGGACCAGGTCAATGACTCGGCGTGCCTTCATCGGGGTGACGCGAACGTATCGGGCAGTGGCCGATGCGGAAGTGATAGTGTCACTCATCGCTTATCGACGTCCCTTCTTGTCTTCTTTAACGTGACCCTTGAAGGTCTTGGTTGGAGCGAACTCGCCCAGCTTGTGGCCGACCATCGAATCGTCGATGAACACCGGCACGTGCTTACGACCGTCGTGAACGGCGAAAGTGTGGCCAATGAAGTCCGGCAGAATGGTCGAACGGCGAGACCAGGTCTTGATGACCTGCTTGGTGCCCTTTTCGTTCTGTGCATCTACCTTGTTGAGGAGGTGCTCATCAACGAACGGGCCTTTCTTCAGGCTGCGTGGCATAGCGTCTTACCTCCTCTTAGCGCTTCTTGTTCGCACGACGACGGCGCACGATCATGTTGTTGGAGTAACGGTTCGGGTTGCGGGTACGGCCTTCCTTCTGGCCCCATGGGGACACCGGGTGACGACCACCGGAGGTCTTACCTTCACCACCACCGTGTGGGTGATCGACCGGGTTCATAACGACACCACGGACGGTCGGGCGGACGCCCTTCCAGCGCATACGACCGGCCTTACCCCAGCGGATGTTCATCTGCTCAGCGTTGCCGACTTCGCCGACCGTTGCACGGCAGCGAATGTCTACGCGGCGGATCTCGGAGGACGGCATACGCAGGATTGCGTACTTGCCTTCCTTACCAAGCAGCTGGATGGAAGCACCAGCGGAACGAGCAAGCTTAGCGCCTGCGCCCGGCTTGAGTTCGACAGCGTGGATGGTGGTACCGGTTGGGATGTTGCGCAGCGGCAGGTTGTTGCCTACCTTGATGTCAGCATTCGGACCGGCCTCCAGCATCATCCCCTGCTTGAGGGACTTCGGAGCCAGGATGTAGCGCTTCTCGCCGTCCACGTAGTGAAGCAGCGCGATATTAGCGGTACGGTTCGGGTCGTACTCGATGTGAGCGACCTTCGCGGGGATGCCGTCCTTGTCATTACGACGGAAGTCGATGACGCGGTAACGGCGCTTGTGTCCGCCACCCTTGTGACGGGTGGTGATGTGACCGTGTACGTTACGGCCACCGGTCTTGTGAAGCGGGCGCAGCAGGCTCTTTTCCGGAGTCGAACGAGTCAGCTCGTCGAACTCGGAAACAGAGGATGCGCGGCGACCCGGAGTTGTCGGCTTGTACTTACGAATAGCCATAATGTGTCCTTTTCTGTCACCTTAGGCGGTTGCGCCGCCGAAGATGTCGATGGAGTCGCTGCCCTCGCGGAGCGTCACATACGCGCGCTTGGTGTCCTTACGCTTACCGAAGCCGGTGCGGGTGCGCTTACGCTTGCCCTCGCGGTTGACGGTGTTCACGGAAGAAACCTTCACGCCGAAGATCTGCTCGATGGCATCTTTAATCTGGGTCTTGTTGGAGTCCTTGGCTACGAAGAACGTGTAGACGTTCTGCTCCATGAGGCCATAGGACTTCTCGGAGACGACCGGAGCGATGATGATATCGCGCGGGTTGGCAATCTTAGCCATTGTTCTCCTCCTTGACGTCGGCGGTGTTCTCGCCGGCGACGCGGTTGACGAAGGTGTGCAGTGCCTCAGCAGAGAACACAACGTCGTCAGCGTTCAGGACGTCGTAGGTGTTCAGCTGGCCTGCGTCCAGGATGTGGACGTTAGGCAGGTTGTTGGCGCTACGGCGAGCGTTCAGATCTTCGCGACCAATGACCAGCAGAACCGACTTGTTGTCGGTCAGACGCTCAAGGAACGCCTTTGCGGACTTGGTGGAAGGCTTCTGCCCCGGAACGAGTTCCTCGATGACGTGGATGCGGGATGCGCGGGCACGGTTGGTGAGTGCGCCGAACAGAGCAGCCTTGATCATCTTCTTAGGAGTACGCTGCGCGTAGTCACGCGGCTGCGGACCGTGAACGGTGCCACCGCCGGTGTAGTGAGGCGCGCGGATCGAGCCCTGACGGGCGCGACCGGTGCCCTTCTGACGGAACGGCTTACGGCCACCGCCCGCGACCATGCCGCGGGTCTTGGTGGCGTGGGTGCCCTGGCGGGCAGAAGCCAGCTGTGCGGTAACGACCTGGTGCATCAGTGCAACAGATGCCTCACGGTCGAAAATCTCAGCAGGCAGCTCCACAGAGCCGTTGGTCTTACCGTCAGCGGTCTGGACGTCTAGCTTGAGGTTGCTCATGCGTGTGCACCGCCCTTCACTGCGGTCTTAACGGTGACGAGGCCGCCGCGCGCACCCGGGATAGCACCCTTGATGAGCAGCAGGTTGGACTCGGCATCGATCTTCTGAATCTTCAGGTTCTGGGTGGTAACGCGGTCCTGGCCCATGCGGCCAGCCATGCGCTTACCCTTGAAGACGCGGCCTGGGGTGGCAGCGCCACCAATACCACCGACGCGACGGTGTGCAGCCTGGTTACCGTGTGCAGCACCCTGGCCAGCGAAGCCGTGGCGCTTCATTGCGCCGGCGTAGCCGTGGCCCTTGGTGGTGCCGGTGACGTCGACGAAGGTGATGCCCTCGAAGACGTCGACGGTGACGTCCTGGCCGACCTCGTATGCGGAGGTGTCGTCCATGCGGATTTCAGCCACGTAGCGACGCGGGGTCACGCCAGCCTTCTTGAAGTGGCCGGCCTGTGGCTTGTTGGCCTTACGGGGATCAATCTCGCCGTAAGCGATCTGGATGGCGTTGTAGCCATCGGTTTCCTTGGTGCGGATCTGGGTCACGACACACGGCCCAGCCTCGACGACGGTGACCGGTACTACGCGGTTCTCCTCGTCGAAGACCTGGGTCATGCCGAGCTTTTTGCCCAGAATGCCCTTGATCTCGTTTTCACTCATTGTTTGTTCTCCACCAAACTTTTAATAGTATTGGTGCCCTTGATTTAAGGGCACTTACTGGATATTCACGTCGACGCTTGCCGGAAGATCGATGCGCATGAGCGCGTCAACGGTCTTCGGAGTTGGGTCGAGAATGTCGATCAGACGCTTGTGAGTGCGCATCTCGAAGTGCTCGCGAGAATCCTTGTACTTGTGCGGAGAACGAATAACGGCGTATACGTTCTTCTCGGTAGGCAACGGCACAGGACCAACAACACGAGCACCCGTACGGGTCACGGTCTCAACGATCTTCTTTGCAGAAGCGTCGATTGCCTCGTGGTCGTAGGCCTTCAGCCGAATGCGGATCTTTTGTCCCGCCACGCTTATCCTCTTCCTCGCATGTCCCACATTCACGTGTTGTGAAGCGGTGGGAATATAGCTTCTCGATTTTCTCTATAACGTTGTCCGAACCATTGAATGGGCACGGGCGCAACGCCAGTTGACTTGACTGCCATGACTGACCTGGGTTCCGGGCACGTGAGACAAACAAACGTGCATCCAGTGTTTCCCAGACGGGGTACAAGACCCGACGCCAAGAAATGTAGGAAGGAGGACGGTTGTCACGCATTACACGTGGCGCCACCTTACATATACTGCCGCTGTTTATTTGCCATGCCCTTCTCCAGTCCATTTCGCTCGGGATGTCACTTACCATGACGACAACGTGGAACTTACGAACCTCGTTCTCGCGGACCTAGCCCGATTGAAAGACCTTCCATGACGACGGAAGCCGCCAAACAAAGGTGTCATGTTCGCCTCACCAGCAACGCTTCCTAACCCTGAGGCCTTGAGCCCGCGTGTTTACAAGCGTTGTGTTAAAGCAACCCCTGTATTGAACCATGCCGTGGCGCCATAAATCAAACTGCTCTTTTTGCAGTTATGCTCGATGTCATGAACTCCCCCGAGAATGAGCACACCACCGATCAGTTTGATCCCGGTACCACGACTCCGGGTGTCGGCACCACAAACCCCGGGAATGATGCACTTGCCACGGCTTATGGAGCTGACGCCGCGGCAAACTCCAACCTTCATACCCAGTCCGGCACCACGGTGATTGAGGACGCCGTAGTGTCCAAAATCGCGGGCATCGCTGCGCGTGAGGTATCTGGCGTGGCCAGCCTGGGCGCGGGCAGCGCGCGGGTTCTGAGCAACTTGCGCGAGTCCTTCGGCGCCAATACCGACGTGCGCCAGGGCGTGTCCGTGGCCATCCATAACGGCGTGGCCACCGTAGGCGTGGCCATTATCGCGGAGTACGGCGTGGCCATTCACGAATTAGCGGAGGCGATCCGCCGCAACATCATCACCGGCGTGGAGCGCATGACCGGCCTCGTCGTAGAGCGCGTGGATGTGACTGTGCACGATGTGAAGCTCCCGAACGAGGTCAGCGAGGACTCCGACGCCGCGGGCACCCCGGCCGCTCCGGCGGCACCGCCGGTGTCCTCCGCGGCAGCCCCCACGACTCCGCAGACCGGAGCTCCGCAATCCCACCCCCCACAGTCTTAGGCGGGCGTTAACCGTGGCCGATTACTCCCCACGCCCCAGTTCGCCGCCGGCCCTTGACCTGGCTGTGGCACAGAAGCTTTCCGACGCCGTGTGCAGTCTGCACGGCGTTGCGGGCATGTACAGCGGCGACTACGGCGAGTTGGCTCTCCTCCTCCCCGGCGGGAAGGTCCCGGGCCTACGCACACCGTTATCGGACGAGTTTCGTGTAGAGATCTATCCTGTCGTTGACGTTTCCACCGTGGTGTCCCTGCCCGAATTGGGAACTGCCATCCAGGCCACCGCTCGGGAGATTCTCCACTCGGCCGGGTTCAACTCCCCGCACATTGACGTTCGATTCGCCGCTGCCACCGGCAGCTTCGGCGATAGCTTGGAAGGTTTACGGTGATTAGCCCTCATGTTTAACTACACGATTCTCGGAGTCCTCATCGGCCTCGCAGTGGCGATTGCCATCATGCTGGGCAGCCCGGCGATCATTTTGGCATTGGTCCTGGCCACCGTCGGCGGGCTGATCGGCGCTCATTTTGACGGCCGCGTCAACCTGATGGAGCTGTGGAATAACTTCATCGGCAAGGGCAAGGCCTAGGACGTGACAACCATGGCAGAGTCAACAACGTCACTCGGGGACACGATTATCGAGCCCAAGGTCATCGAAAAGCTGGCTGCGACAGCGGTGCGTAGCGTGCCCGGCACCGTGGAGACCGAAGCCAAGCTGGGAGGTATCGCTGGGCGTTCGTTCCCGCGCTTTCACGTCCAGGTGGATAACACCCACTGTTTAGCTTCCGTGGACGCCTTCCTTGCAGTCAGCTGGCCCAGCCCCACGACGCACGTAGCCGCCACCGTCCGGCAGGCGATCGCCGACGCCCTCGCGGTTTACGCGGGTTTTGAGACGTCGCGCATCAACGTGGAGATTGGACAGGCGCGCCCTGGGCGTCGAGTACACAGCACAGACCTACGCCGCCCCGCGTTTTACGCGGCGCGGCCGCGCTACCGCGAGCTCAATGCTTGGTCTCCGCAGGTACGCCAGCAGCACGCCCTCGCTCGCCCCGCTGTACCGCAGCCAGGGCCGCTGCGTCCGGTGACGGTACGGCCTGCCGCTGCGTTGAAGGAGATTACAACGCTACCTCCACAGCCGCTACGCCCAATCACTGTCACGCGACTTTTCGCCCCAGGAGGTGACGCCTCGTGAGTGCTCCCGCCCCACGTGCCCTGGCGTCAGTGCGCATTCTGGTAATCCTCCTAGGCATACTCGCCCTGGCGTTTTCCATCGTGTTGGCCCGCGAGGCTTGGATCGCTTGGACCGACTCCCCCTGGGGTTCCTGGATCCAGCCACTCGCAGATGCCATGGCGAGCACAGAACTACCCGCCTGGGGCATCCCCTTGGCGATCATCTCCATCGCTGTGGGGGGCGTCGGGGTCTTTGCCGCGCTGAAGCCGCGGCGACGCACCCACCGCGCACTGACCTCTAGCACTATCTCTGCCTGGACGCGCCCCGTGGACATCGCCCGCGTATGTTCCGCCACCGCCCAGCGCACCCCTGGTGTCGCAGCGGCTCGAGCGACAGTGACCTCCAAGCACGCACACGTCGTTGTCAACGGTGACTCCGAGGACGCTGGGCTGCAGGCGCGTGTCCACTCCGCAATCACCACCGCGCTCAGCGTGCTGCCCTCCCCGCCGAAGGTATCGGTGACCGTGGAAGCCGCCACCGAGGAAATGGGCGAAGTGTACAGCGGAGAGGAGGCCTGACGATGACCAAGAAACTCTCGGCGTTTAACCGCCTGTTGTGCGGGCTGTTGGGCATACTGCTCATCGCGCTCGGGGCGTGGCCGTTATTGACCCTGTGGCACGTCCGCCCTGCGCTGTGGTTGGCTGAGCGTATCGACCGCAACTGGTGGGCGACACTCACCACCGCCGGTTGGTACAAGTACGCGGCGGTGGCAGGAGCTTTGGCGCTGTTTGTTGCCGGCGTGCTAATGATTTCCGCTAACCTGCGGCAACGCAAGATCGGCAAAGTGGAACTCGCGGCGTCGGATAGCCGGGGCAAGGTCTCTATCAACCTCCCGGCGTTGGCATCCGCTATCGGGGAATCCCTCACCGAACACCCGGCGGTGGATAAGGTCACCTCCCGCATCGCCACTGAGCGGGGCACCGACCTGTGGACCTTCCGGGTGGAAGCCAATCCGGCTTATGGTTTTAATGTTGTGCTCCGCCTGCTTGAAGAGACCGAGCGCGATCTCCGTGCCGCACTCGATGGCGTGCGCCTCGAGACGCTGTACAAGGTGGAATGCTCACCGGTGAAGAAGCTCTAATTCGGTAGCTTCACCTCTGCCTCCGGGGCGTCCGCGAGCCACATGGCGCGCACGGGTGCCAACTCAATCTCGGCGCCACTGCTTAACTGTGCGCGAAAGGGCTTACCGACGTCGACGTTGGTGAGGAGTTCCCACTTATCCTCGCTGCTGTGAAGTTCGCGGCGGCCGCGCTCATAACGACGCAATGTGCGGCCAACGACCACGGTGGTGTCATCTTCTAGCGCGACGACTAGGACGTGGTCGCCGGGCACAGAGCGCGAGTGGCGCAGTCCATCCCACCGCGGGGCCGAAGAGGCGTCAAGAGCGACGACGCTATCTGCAACGCCGAGACGGTGCTCGAAGCCCTCGGAGTCCACGATCACCAGCGGCCGCGCCGGCCCGATGGGGCGCAGCCGAGAATAAGGCCACACGACCGGCTGATCACGGGCGTCGGCGCCCTGCACGACGACGTAGTCCGCCGCAAGGACAATGCGCCGCTGCCCTACCGCGATACGCCACAAACCTTCAGCGCGCCCCTCCAACAGCGGCACGGAATCCGGGCGCACAGCGCGGATGGCGAAGAGGATATCTTCGACCTCCCCATCGGTCGTCCCCCACGACACACCATGATTGCCCACCATGCCCATGAGGTTGCCGAAGGTGAGGTCCGGCTGCCCCTCCCACACCGAGCGCAGGGCGTCGAGAAGCCTCGGGATACGTGTCGGGTCATTGGCGGCGGGTTCATGCATAACTTGTCTAACAATAGCGAAAGGGCCGTCCCTGCGCGAAGCAGGAACGACCCTCGGCCCTAGTGAATTTCGCTCTCGCTTAACTCACTAACAGAAAGTTGAATTACTCAACGATCTTGGTAACGCGGCCAGCGCCGACGGTGCGGGAGCCCTCGCGGATAGCGAAGCGCAGGCCCTCGTCCATAGCGACCGGCTGGATGAGCTCAACGGACATCTCAACGTTGTCGCCAGGCATAACCATCTCGACGCCGTCCGGAAGCTTCACAACACCGGTAACGTCGGTGGTGCGGAAGTAGAACTGCGGACGGTAGTTGTCCATGAACGGGGTGTGGCGGCCGCCCTCTTCCTTCTTCAGGACGTAGACGGAGCCCTCGAACTTGGTGTGCGGGGTGTAAGCGCCTGGCTTGATGCACACCTGGCCACGCTCAACCTCTTCACGCTTGGTACCACGAAGAAGCAGACCACAGTTGTCGCCAGCCTCAGTGTAGTCCATCATCTTGCGGAACATCTCGATACCGGTAACGGTGGTGGAGAGGGACTTCTCCTTGATACCAATGATTTCGATGTCCTCGTTAACGTTGAGGGTACCGCGCTCTACACGACCGGTAACAACGGTGCCACGGCCGGTAATGGTGAAGATGTCCTCGATCGGCATCAGGAACGGCTTGTCGGTCTCGCGCTCCGGATCCGGGATAGAGTTGTCGCAAGCTTCCATCAGCTCGACGACTGCGTCAACCCACTTCTGCTCACCGTTCAGTGCACCAACAGCGGAGATGTGAACGATTGGAGCCTCTTCGTCGTAGTCCTGCTCTGCGAGCATCTCGCGAACTTCCATCTCGACGAGCTCGAGGATTTCCTCATCGTCAACCATGTCGCACTTGTTAAGAGCAACGAGGATGTAAGGAACGCCAACCTGGCGAGCAAGAAGAACGTGCTCACGGGTCTGTGGCATTGGGCCATCGGTTGCAGCAACAACGAGGATAGCGCCGTCCATCTGCGCAGCACCGGTAATCATGTTCTTGATGTAGTCGGCGTGGCCTGGAGCGTCAACGTGTGCGTAGTGGCGCTTCGGGGTGGAGTACTCAACGTGGGACACGTTGATGGTAATACCGCGCTCCTTCTCCTCCGGAGCGTTGTCAATCTGGTCGTAATCGAACGCAGAGTTCTCTTCAGGGTACTGGTCAGCCAGCACCTTGGTGATTGCCGCGGTGGTGGTGGTCTTACCGTGGTCAACGTGACCGATGGTACCGATGTTCACGTGCGGCTTAGTGCGCTCGAACTTTTCCTTTGCCACTGTATGTCCTCCTGGACTTCATGGTGGCTACGACCTTCGCAGCCACGTTGGTTGACAGATGTCGGTAGTGCACTCCCCTCACAACGAAGCGGGACGAGCACCATAGCGACGCTTACTTTTTACGTGCCAGTTACAAGATCCTAGATTTCTGCTGCGGTTTTTTCAAACCGCCCCAGTAGGTTGTATGGCCGCGGCATCTAGGCGCGGCCGCACGCCACATCAAGCAAGAATCTTTCTGGATCCTAGTGATACAGGGTAACGGCCGGCTCAACCACACCCACCATTGGGGTCTGGTTCAGCGCGACCGCTACCCACGTGCGGAACCCACGGGGCATCGATAAGCCACAACCCCTGCTCACCACCCTGGCAAGTGGTGGGCAAAGGACCGAGGCGACGCCCCGCGAAACTTCCGCGGAGGCTAGCTTTTAGTTGCTGCCGCCGGTGCGCTCTTCGATGATCTCCTGCGCCACGGAGGAAGGAACCTCAGCGTAGGAATCGAAGACCATGGAGAAGTTTGCACGACCAGCGGTGGAGGAACGCAGGTCACCGATGTAGCCGAACATCTCGGACAGTGGCACCTTAGCGCGAACAACCTTCGCACCGGAGCGGTCTTCCATAGCGTAGACCTGGCCACGGCGGGAGGAGATGTCGCCGTTCACGGTACCCATGTACTCCTCAGGGGTGACAACCTCGACGGCCATCACTGGCTCGAGCAGGACAGGCTTTGCCTTAGCAACAGCTTCCTTGAGAACCTGGGAACCTGCCAGCTTGAAGGCCATCTCGGAGGAGTCGACGTCGTGGTAAGCGCCGTCTTCCAGGGTTGCCTTGATGTTCACCAGCGGGAAGCCAGCGAGGTAGCCGTACTGCATGGCGTCCTGAATACCCGCATCCACGGACGGGATGTACTCCTTCGGGATGCGGCCACCGGTGACGACGTTGTCGAACTTGTAGGTTGCGGACTCGCCCTCTTCCAGCTCCTCCGGATCCGGGCTGTAAGGTTCGATGGTGACGATGACCTTTGCGAACTGACCCGAACCACCGGTCTGCTTCTTGTGGGTGTAGTCCAGGGACTCGACCTTCTTGCGAATGGTCTCGCGGTAAGCAACCTGCGGGTTACCGATGTTTGCTTCAACCTTGAACTCGCGCTTCATGCGGTCAACCAGGACGTCCAGGTGCAGCTCGCCCATACCGCCGATGACGGTCTGGCCGGACTCCTCGTCCAGCTCCACGGTGAAGGTCGGGTCCTCAGCGGCCAGTTTCTGGATAGCAGTACCCAGCTTCTCCTGGTCAGCCTTGGTCTTCGGCTCGATGGACACCTTGATAACCGGATCCGGGAAGTCCATGGACTCGAGGATGATCGGCTCATCCTTGGAGCAGAGGGTGTCACCAGTGGTGGTGTCCTTCAGGCCGATGACGGCGTAGATGTTACCCGCGTCAGCCTGCTCAACCGGGTTCTCCTTGTTGGCGTGCATCTGGAACAGCTTGCCGATGCGCTCCTTCTTCCCCTTGGAGGAGTTCAGCACCTCGGTGCCCGGGGTGACCTGACCGGAGTACACGCGGATGAAGTTCAGCTGCCCGAAGAACGGGTGTGCAGCAATCTTGAAGGCCAATGCGGAGAACGGGGACTCCACGGAAGGCTTACGGGTCAGCTCGTTGTCCTCGTTGCCGACCTCGTGGCCGACGACCTCGCCGACGTCCAGCGGGTTCGGCAGGTATGCCACAACGGCGTCGAGCAGCGGCTGGACACCCTTGTTGCGGTATGCGGTACCACAGAAGACCGGGTAAACCTCGGAGTTGATGACCATCCTGCGGATAGCAGCCTGGATCTCTTCCTTGGTCAGCTCCTCGCCGCCGAAGTACTTCTCCATGAGCTCTTCATCGGACTCAGCGACGGTCTCGAGCAGCTTCTCGCGGTACTCAGCAGCCTTGTCCTGCAGGTCGGCCGGGATCTCCTCGACGGTAGCTTCGGTGCCGATCTCGGTCTTGCCCGGCCACATGAGGGCCTTCATGTCGATGAGGTCAACGACACCGTCGAAGTCATCCTCAGCGCCGATCGGCAGCTGCATGACCAACGGCTTCGCACCCAGGCGGTCGATGATGGTCTGGACGGTGTAGTAAAAGTCCGCACCCATCTTGTCCATCTTGTTCACGAAGCAGATACGCGGAACGTCGTACTTTGCAGCCTGACGCCACACCTGCTCGGACTGCGGCTCAACACCTTCCTTGCCGTCGAACACTGCCACAGCGCCATCGAGAACGCGCAGGGAGCGCTCCACCTCAACGGTGAAGTCCACGTGGCCCGGGGTGTCAATGATGTTGATCTGGTTGTTTTCCCAGAAACAGGTCACGGCAGCGGAGGTAATGGTGATACCGCGCTCCTTCTCCTGCTCCATCCAGTCAGTGGTCGCGCCACCGTCGTGGGTCTCGCCTACCTTGCGGTTGATACCGGTGTAGAAGAGGATACGCTCGGTCGTAGTGGTCTTACCAGCATCGATGTGGGCCATGATGCCGATGTTGCGAACCTTGTTCAGATCCTTAAGCACTTCTTGTGCCACAGTCTTACCCCAACTCGTTAGTCGTTCGAGGCGCAAGCACCGGCCACATTAAGTACCGATGAGACGCCATCTATGGATTGTTCTCGATCAATTTTGCCATTAATTGGCATGCTTGGCAGCGAAAGAGGTTTCTCCTCAACCCCAAACAATACGTCACCTGCGCGACCGCAGTAAACGTAGGGTGCCGTTTAGCCCGCCGACATACACACAAAAATGACTCGAGCAACGATATGAACCTCTAGCACCCTAGGGGCTAAAGCTTGTTTATTCGTCACTCGAGTCATTCCGTACGGCGTATAAGGCACCGACCGGTAAAAATTACCAGCGGTAGTGCGCGAAGGCGCGGTTGGCCTCAGCCATCTTGTGAGTATCCTCACGGCGCTTCACGGAAGCACCGAGGCCGTTGGAGGCGTCCAGGATCTCGTTGGCGAGGCGCTCCATCATGGAGTTCTCGCGACGCTGACGGGTGAAGGTGACCAGCCAACGCAGGGCCAGGGTGGTGGAGCGAGCAGGCTTCACCTCAACCGGCACCTGGTAGGTTGCGCCACCCACACGGCGGGAGCGAACCTCAAGGTCTGGGCGGATGTTGCCCAGAGCCTTCTCCAGGGTGCCAACCGGCTCAGTGCCGGTCTTCTCGCGGCACATCTCCAACGCGCCGTAGACGATGCGCTCAGCGGTGGACTTCTTGCCATCCACGAGGACCTTGTTCACCAGCTGGGTAACCAACTCGGAGTTGTAGACCGGGTCCTTAACTACTGGACGCTTGGGAGCAGCATTTTTACGCATTTAACTACTGTCCTTTCTTTGCGCCGTAGCGGGAACGAGCCTGCTTACGGTCCTTCACGCCCTGGGTATCCAGTGCGCCACGGATGATCTTGTAGCGAACACCTGGGAGGTCCTTCACACGACCGCCACGCACGAGCACCATGGAGTGCTCCTGCAGGTTGTGGCCCTCACCTGGGATGTATGCGGAAACCTCGATACCGGAGGTCAGGCGCACACGGGCGACCTTACGCAGTGCGGAGTTCGGCTTCTTAGGGGTGGTGGTATACACGCGGGTGCACACGCCACGGCGCTGAGGGGAACCCTTCAGCGCAGCGGTGGCAACCTTCGTGCTCTTGTCACGGCGGCCCTTACGGACCAGCTGCTGAATAGTAGGCATTTACTATCTTTCTGTAGTTGAAAATTCTTTTGTCCAAACACGCAAAAATGAGGGCTCTGTAGCAGGGCCCGTCCGCGTGTCCAGATGGCTTTGAGAAGCAATCAGACTCTTCATCACACAGCAGCAATGCTCGAAGCCGTGCTACTGATGATGAACTGCAAAGAAGACTAACACGCCGGTGTACGATCAAAAAATCGTGCATCGCTTCTATGCGCTGGGGAACTAGTTCCAGCACCAGACAACGTCGATTTGAACGTCATCATCGACGAGCTTGTCGAAGTGATCCGATTCCTGCTCAGCCCACATGTCAAACCACTGCGCATATTCGGGATCGCGCCCGAGCGCACGCTTTTTACGCTGATCCATCGGACCGTCAACGAACACTTTGATAACACCACCAAACTCGCGCGCGGCCTTTTCGTTGGCCGCCGTAACCGCGCCTACACCTTCCACAATCAGGCAGCGTCGGCGCGTGCGATCTAGCTCGATGTTGTGCCACTGGCCCCGCTGGTTGTTCTTCCAGTCCCACCGCCAAAAGCCAGGTTTTTCTGGGGAAAAGACGTCAGAAGCAACCATCGCGGAACCTTCCGCTAGGCCTCCCCAGCCTGGATAAAAATCATCAAGATGAACCATCTGCACGTCGAATGCCGGTGTCGTCGCACTCGATGTGTGCGCGTTCAAGTCCCCCGCCAAAGACGAATCGTAACTTCGAACGCAGCGGGACAGAATTCTACTGAGTTCCGAAGCCAGGCTCGTCTTGCCGGCGCCTGATGGGCCGTCGATAAGCACGCTAACCGCCCCGCAGTGCGCGAAATGCCCTTGCACAAGGCCAATGATACGTTGCGTAATCTCATTGAATGAGCGCGGATCCAAATCGCAGCACTCAGCCGTACCGCGTAGACCCGCAGGGTCCACGCCCGAGTCAAGTGTCATAATTTTTCCTCACAGCCCTAACCAGCGCCACGTTCCCACTTGCACGGCAACGATAACGGGAATTATTGCAATGATTGCTCCGATCCCAATGATTACCCAGTCTTTGAGTTTCATGGTTGATACCCGTGCCCAGGTACGTTGTTTTCCGTACTTTGACTCACGCCCAAATCCGCGGGCCTCCATGGCTGTGGCCAGCTTGCTTCCCCGCCGCAGGGCCATCACGAGAATGCCGAAAGACATGTCCATGAATTGACGAACCTTATTCCTGTCGCCTAAACCTCTGGCACGCCGGGCGCGCGCCAAAGAATCCCAGTCATCTCGAAATAATGTTGCCATGCGCACTCCAGCCACGGCACCAATCACGAATCGCCCCGGCAACTTTACAACTTGCGCTAAACCATCACCGAGCTCGGTGGGGTCAATGTCTCGTGCCAGCACGATCACCGGCAATGCGACCGCTAGAACTCGCAGGCTAATACCTATTGCAAGCTCAATAGAGTTCTCTGTAATGGCCGCCATCCAGAAGCGGAAATAAACCTCACCGCCTTCTTTGCCATACAAAAGCATGGACACACCTGACAAAGGTGCCAGGAACAGCAACGGCCACGACGCTTTTCCTAACCGCCACCAGGACACCCCACACAAAGGCGCCAGGACAATCGTTACCCCCACCAACACGCTGGCGCTAAGCCAATCGACGCTGAACAACACCGGCGTAGTCAGCAAAAACATGAGCGCCAGACGAGTCACCGGATTAACACCACGAAGAATATTTGGCATCCCCGCTACCCCTCCCCCGCATCAAGATGGATATGGGAATCACCCAGCGAACCAATAAATAGCTCATCGTGGGTAATCGAGGCGATAGTCACCCCGTCATCGCACAGCTCACGAAGCAACCTGATGAGTTCCACAAAGGTTTCCGGGTCTTGGCCAAATGTCGGCTCGTCAAAGAGCACCACTTCCGGCGCGGCAACGAGCGCAGTGGCTACGGACAAACGTCGCTTTTCACCACCAGACAACGTAAACGGGTTGGCACCCAAGAGATGCTCTAAACGCAGCCTTTCCACCAACGAATCAATGCGCGCCACCGGGATCTTCTCCCCCATGACTTTCGGTGCGATTTCTAGTTCTTCGCGTACGGTGCGCGCCAGGAACTGGTGCTCCGGGTTTTGAAACACAAACCCAATACGGTGTGCCAACTGCCGGGACTTCCACGAATGCGGGTCTCCTTTTAGCCCGTTACGGATAGACTCAGTCACCCCGATTTCACCGCGTACTGGACGCAGCAATCCCGCCATGGTGAGCAGCCATGTCGTCTTACCGGCGCCATTTGCTCCCGTAATTACCGTCGAAGCACCCTCCACAATCGCAGCCGTCCGCGGCGGACCAAACCGGCATTGCAATTCTCTCGACCACAGCGCCGTGCCTGTTCCTAGCGCCGCGCTTTTTTCCAGTTCCACAGGACGGGCTGCGGGCAGGCCCGTGATGGTGCGTTGCTGAACAATTTCTTCGAAGTGGCCATCGTCTACGACGCGGCCGTTGTCAAGTACCACCGCACGCGATAACACACCGTCCCACAGATCGTATTTGTGCTCGACAACCACCAATGTCGCGCCAATCGCTTCTACAGTAGCGGCTACAGCCTCAACCACTTCCTGTGCTCCCTGCGGATCAAGGTTTGCGGTGGGCTCGTCCAACAAGATCACGCCAGCGCCCATGGCCACTACACCCGCAAGGGCTAGCCTTTGCTTCTGGCCACCTGACAAATGCTTTGTTGGAAAGTCCAACGGCAGATCCAGCCCCACAAGACCCATTGCATTGTGTACTCGCTTCCAGATTTCCTCGCGAGGAAGACCAAGGTTTTCGCAGCCAAAGGCGATGTCGTCTCCCACTCGGGCTGCGATTACTTGGGAGTCTGGGTCCTGCAGCACCAGGCCGACGGGCACCGTCGCCGAATGCGCCGGAGCACTCGCTAGAAGCAATTGCCCGCGTGCGGTTCCTTCATCGTCACCGCCCAGCACACCAGCAAACGCAGCAAGCAGCGTGGATTTACCCGATCCGGAATTACCGCACAGTAAGACTCGCTCGCCTGGTGCGATCTCCAGGTTCACATCGCTTAGTGCAGCAGCCGCTCTACCCGCGTGCGTCCAGCCGAAGCCAGACGCACGGATCCCTGCTGGTTCAATCGGAGACAAGGAAATGCTTAGACTTCTGCCGCGCGCTGTTCACGGCCAGCGCCAAAGCGGTCCAGCGCACCAGTCTTAGCAAGTGCGGAGACCAACAACCAGCCAACAAGGCCCGCCAACAAGACGCCTGAGGCGCACAAGCAAGCGAGGTAAATCAGGTTGAAGTCCAAGCCCTTGGCGATGTTCGCGCTGAGGAACAGTTCCAGCAACCAGGCACCGATGCCAGCACCGAGACCGGAAAGCATGGCAACCTTCAGGTCAAACTTGCGGTACATGAACAGCATGAAAATCAGCTCAGCACCAAGCCCCTGCGCCAGGCCGGAGTACACAGTCTCAATGGACCACTGGGAGCCCAGCAGTGCGGACACGCAAGCTGCAAGCACCTCTACGTAGATCGCAGCGAAACGCTTGCGAATCACCAATCCACCGATAACACCGCCTAGCAACCAGATACCCACCGCCAGTCCTCCCAGGCCTGGCGTGATGCTGTCCATGGCTGAGAACCATGCGTATCCCGCACCATTCCAAAAACTAAAAATGAAGCCACACGCCACGCCCAAAATGGAGGCAACGATGATGTCTACTACACGCCAAGACTTATTAGCACTTTGCATAGCCATAATTCTCACAATCTCCCTCTCGCCGGAATTACCCGGATCAGGTTCTACGGTTCACTGCTAACCAGCAATGTCTCAGCCCACTCTTGTGAGATCCCCGGGCACCCGCGGTTAATGTCAGCCCATCATATCAGCCAAGAAAATGATGACGGTACTGCCGTAAAAGTTCAACATGCAAACATGCATCAGAATAACTCTAAACAATTGAGATATCTGCATAAAACTACTGCTTCACATGAGAGAACATACAACCTACCAAACCCTGCTCAGGACTTTGCAGGAAAAATTCTTGGCTCGCATCACACAATACGGTTATGGTGACTTGCACACTATAGCCCCACAATAGGTTTCGCTTAAGCTAAACTTAATATAAGCTGTCTTTAGCTTTAGAGCTTACCGTTAGGGCAAACTTGGTTTTGATTACTTTCAAGCAATTTGCAGCTTATCTTCAAAGAACCGGGTGCCTGCGTGAGCGAGGCAAATTTTGTACTCCATCAACCAGGATTGAACAGATGCTATCTCTCAAGTTTTTAAGCCGGAAAGGCTTACAAGTTGCAGGAACAACAATCGTTGCAACGTCACTAGCAGTCAACAGTCTCGTTGTCCCTGCTACCGCTCAGGAAGAAATAGACGTCCATCGCGAAGTCGAAAATGCCGTGCTAGACCATTCAAGCAAGATCAAATCGGCAGACGAGCAGGACGCATACCGTTTCATCGTCCATTGGCAGAAAAATATGGCAACTGTTGATGATGACCACAAAATGGGCATCATCAACGAAATCTTGAAAGAGTTCAATAACGAAGGCTCAAAGCTTCGATTGTCCGCTTCAGGCGGCTGGATTGTTGAATTCAAAACACCCGTCCCTCAAAGCCAGGTTGCTTCCCTACGGGGCAAATTGGAATCTAAGGCCGAAATCGTCGATGCCTACATTGACATGCTGATGATGCCGGCAGCAGCGAGCAATGACCCTGAATACTCAAAACAGTGGCCGCTCCACGAACACACAAATCATCAAGCCGGCAGCCACGCAAACGTTGAAGAGGCGTGGGACTTGGGCTACACCGGCTCATCACAGAACATCGGCATCATCGATTCTGGCATTACCAAGCATCCTGATCTTGATCCAAAGGTTAAGGGTGGGTTCGACATGATCAGCAAAGATTTCACCGCCAACGATTCCACCCCTGGGCGCGATAACGACCCTCTAGATACTGGCGACGGATTCTACGAAGGTGAGTGCCCAAACTTCGGAGGTAGCGCTGATTCATCTTGGCATGGAACCCACGTCGCGGGCATTGCAGCGGCCGCTACCAATAACGGAATTGGCGTAGCAGGAACCGCCCCAGAAGCTGGTCTTGTTCCAGTACGCGCACTCGGCAAATGCGGTGGCTTCGCCTCTGACATTGCTGACGCGTTGAAATGGGTTGTAGGTGGATCTGTCGACGGTGTCGCCGATAACCCAAATCCGGTAAAAGTAGTCAATATGTCTATCGCCGGCAAGCAACGCTGTGTTCCCGACTACCAGGCCGCTTTGGATGTGGCATCTGCCAAGGGCGCGACCGTTGTTGTAGCAGCAGGTAATTACAATACCTGGACAGATGATTACCAACCAGCTAACTGTAATAGTGATGCTCTTATCGTAGTTGGTGCAACTGGCCCCGAAGGCTACCGTGCAGAATATTCCAACTACGGTGACCACGTTACAGTTGGAGCACCTGGTGGTAATTCCGGGTCTATTGAACAGGGTGAATATTCAGGAACCTATGTGGGGTACCGTGAAGAAAATATGTTCTTTTCTACCGTGAATTCCGGCACCATAGATCCAGCTTCCCCAAGCTACGGCTATCAAGAGGGAACATCAATGGCGTCTCCTCTAGTCGCTGGTGTTGTAGCAATGATGCGAGACGCTAACCCCAGTCTCACTAGCGCGCAAATTCGCACGATTCTCCAGGAAACAGCTCAACCGTATAATGACGAGCCTATAGTTTCCGGTTCCTATGCTCCTTGGAAAACCGCTGATAATATGGGTTCCGGCATCGTAGATGCCTGTGCAGCGGTTTACGAAGCTGCTGTTCAGGCAGGAGAATCTCCTGCACTGTGTGGTGAAACCCAATCCACGACACCAGTTTCCACTACTCCGGCTTCAACAGAACCTAGCTCTACGGTCACAGGAGAGCCGACCACGACCGTTGTCACCACAACCGCTCCGGTTGCAACTTCGACGGTCAAAGAGACTGAAACCGCACCGGCGATTACGACACGTGTCTCTGCCACCACGACGGTAATTCCTGAACCTACAACCGTTGAATCCACAGTAACTGAGACCAGTACTGCTCGTACTACGGTTAAGGAAGCAGATGAAACAGTCACGCTAACAGACGTCGAGACGGAAACTCAGGCACCTGTAACAGTGACAGAGTCTGCGGTTGCTGGTACCGAAACTGTTACCGTTACAAACGAACCGGTAGTAACCTCTACCACGAGCGGTAAACCAGTGACCTTAACTACTACTAACACTGTCGCACCTGAACCAGTACTTGAAACCAAAACTGAGGTTATTGCGCCCTCGACAGTCCTGGAAACTGTTAAGGAAACCACCACCCCAGTCACCACAGAACGAGAGACGGTGACATCTACCGCAGCAGATGCAACTGAAACTCAAACCGTGGCTACCACAACTACTGAGGTTGTAAATGAAGAAGGTGAGACTCATACAAATGTGGTCACCACCACCGAAACCTCAACCGTTAAGGTTCCAACTGCCACCACCATTGTTGACTCACCGGCAACCACGACCACGACTGCAGAATATAATGCACGTGAACACGTACGCACCTCTTCAGTAGGAGGTTGGCCACTTCTCCTTCTCATCCCATTAGGAATCGCAGCAATGCTCAATATCCCGGGTATTGCCTCCGCTTATAATGGGTCTGCCAACAAGGCCTTTGAGGGCGGCAAAGCTAGCTCAAACTTCAAAATCGCTGACTTCATTGCTAACTCACTTCGTCCTTTTAGTGGACAGGTAAGCAAGTTTTTCCCAGGTTCGAGTTTAATCGCGGGCTTTATGGGAAAGAATGAAGATGAGCGCGTTTCTCGCTAATTTTTAGCACACTAACGTCACCACACAACGGGCGGAGCAATCTATGACTAGATTGCTCCGCCCGTTTACGTTTAAGTCTTCTTCGAAAAGCCAGCTAAAACGGAAGACGTAGAGAATGCAGGTATGCTGGCTTACCGTAATCTTTTAGAAAAGCCTAGGGACTTTGATCATCTGGCCTAGTTCACTACTGCATTGCTTACTAATACGGTTCCGTCAAACCATCACCTTTGATTAAAAGCATCTCCACACTTCCTGACTCCGCGCTAATCCCGGGGTTGGCACCGATAGGGTTCTCACACTACTTACGTCTTTAACATTCAAAGCTTCTGATGGCCGATCTCATGGCCAAAACGCGACATTTAAGACGGCTGTTTGGCACAGGGCACTGTACATTTGTTCCTTGAGCAGTATTTCCACCTGTTGGCTGCTCATCCAAATAGTATCGGTCCAATTGATTGTTCGTTTTTAAAACTAGTGGTCCCAAATATCGCCAATTCATTTAACGGATCCAAAAACTGATAGGTCTCTACTGGCTAGCTACTAACTTGGCTCTAAAGTGAAACGCCTCATTGTTCAGAGGCTAACCATAAATGTTCCTAAACCTGCTATGGATTAATCCCCCAACGTTGCACTATAGTCCCCCAAAAAGTACGCTGAGCTGACACTAGAGAGCCCACAATCAAATAAGACTGGCAATTTTCTTCTGCTAATTCTTTAGTAAGTATTTCCATTGTGCTTCCCAATGAGACTTAGCCTTACCAAAGCCCTTACCAGGGAGCCGACGGTCTTTCCGGGGACACCGCAATTTTGTAGTCGCTGTTAATCATAAAAAGCGGAGGCCAAATATCCCGTCTCGTTACACTATTTTGACTCACCAATATTACCTCGCTCGTGCTAGGACGTGAGATCCGAAATTGCAAGTAATTGGGCGGTATCGAGGGGTAAGGCGTGCAGTGAATTCAACGTACTGCTCATTAATGGGATCTACTTTGCCATTTTCTACGGTTGTGTCCTTTAGTGTTGGGCTGTGTCCACTGCCTCCTGGACTGGGTTCTTCCTCGACTTAATCGCCCGTGGCCTGACCGGGGTTTTCCTCGTCACCAGTGATGCACATCTTGGGATCCAAACAACCGTTGGTGACCGCTTACCGCCAACGAGTTAGCAGCGGTGCCGGCCCCCACTTCGTGAAGAACCTCTCCTCGCAGGTGCCGACAACACACTGGCCGACGCTATCGGCGATGTTTCACACTATCTTCCAGCAACCGCGACGGTAACAACGTCTGGGCTCAGGCCCGTGAGGTTGTAGAGTTCTGTGGGCAGAAGTGTCCTCATGTGGCCGACTACCTGGAGGAATCACTCGATGAGCTGTTAGCTTTTACTACTGCACCGAAACCGGGATGGACCAAGATCTGATCGAACAACCCCACCGAACGGCTCAATCGTGACACCCGACGTCGCATCAACGTCGTCGGGATCTTCCCCAACCCCAATGCCGTCATCCGGCTGGTCGGCGCCGTCCTTGCGGAACACCACGATGAGTGGATCCAGCAAAAACGCTACACGTCGCTGAGCAGCCTGACCCAGACCAAGGAGATCATCGTGCCAACCTCGTCGACGACACTCCCACCGACAGCAAGGAGATCGCCGCCTAATGCTTACCCAACCCCGCCCCCGAAACTGCCCACATACTCGAGAGCCAGATACACCACTTCCCAAGACTTGACCTATAGAGTTGTTACCGCCTTTGCACATCGTGGCAGTGAGCTTTAAGGCAAAGCATCCCCGAACTGAAAATACAGTACCAATGCTGTTACAGCGTGATTTCAAACCTTTATTCCCGTTCATTAGCGGATTAAAGGATTCCGTTTTGGACAAAGAGTCGTTGATTGATGAATTCTCGCTTGCAAACGCCGCAGGGGCCCTTCTATGTTTGCAGTTGGTTTTAACTCAATCCAGTCTATTCGACTGCATTTGACTTCCCTTATCTCTCAGTCGCACGGTTATTCTTAAAGGCATTCGAATAGGAGACGAAATTTAACTATCTAACTCCTTTTTCCAGAGTCGTACACCGACAACTAGCTCTTCTATGAATACCCCGTTGGACAGTCTGCTAGTCAATGAGCGTAAATCACCACACTGGGAAGGTACTACAACGTAGGCGACGATTTTATCCAATAAATGCAAATGTCGCGCCGTCCATGTGGACGGCGCGACATTCATATTCTCTCAAACTGACTGGAGACTAGTTATTCCTTAGAGAAAACTTTGTCAATGTCAAATACAAGTGAGCTCAGAATCAAACCGAAGTTGATCAAGGAAGAACCTGCGGCAATGAATTCAGGTTTGGCCTTGGAAGAACCCACCTTTGCGGACTTAGCGCCCTCTGCATCAAAAATTCCAAGTTGCTTCTGCAATCGAATGTTTGCTTTTTCAATATCTCCAGTAAACGGAGCAAACATGTCTTTGACTCCTGGCATAGCGAGAGCTGCAGCTAGTGCGACTGGAATGGCCAGAAGTGCAGGCCACCAGTTAGCGGATACAGTCGCAACGTGCTTAGGAGCTGGTGTAGTAGTAACTACAACGGTCTCAGAAGCATCAGTGACTGTTTCCGTTACTGGTACTTCGACTTCGGTTGTTTCGGTTTCAGTCTCGGTCACCACTTCGGTTACGCCTTCTCCGGCGACCGTGGTTGTGGTGGTTTCAGTTGCGGTGACAGTTTCTCCTGGAACTTCCTTCTCAATCGTCTCGATAACCGTAGCCGTGGCAGCCGTCTCGGTCTCCGTTACTGTCTCGGTTGCAGTAGGTGCAGTTGTAGTCTCAGTTACAGTTTCAGTAGCTGCAGGTGCCGACTCGGTGGTAGTAACTACCTCAGTAGCTCCTGGCATCGTGGTTACAACAGTAGTGGGTTCGCCTTGCACGGTAGTAGTTTCCGTCGCAGTGTCTGTGGCCACAGTTGAAGTAACAGTAGATGGCGCTTGAGTCTCTGTACTGGTTTCAGTAACGGTGATTACTTCTCCAGGCTCGACAGCGGTAGTAGTTACCTCGAGGGTCGAGGTCACGATAGAGGTTTCAGTCTCTGGCGAAGCGGTTTCGGTTACCGTATCCGTCTCAGTAACAGGCGCTTCAGTGACTGTTGCAGTCTCAGTTACAGTTTCCGGAGCTTGAGTAACAGTGGTAGTTACCGTTTCAGTAGCGCCCGGTTCGGTTGTTTCAGGAGTAGAAGTAGAGGCAATACCTTCACAGTCAACAGCTGGGGTGTTACCTCCTTCAACTGCTGCTTGGTATACAGCTGCACATGCATCAATGACACCAGATCCCATTTGGGAAGCCGTTCGGGAAGTCTCATACATCGGACGACCGTCTGGGAAGAAGCCGAAATTATCAGCAATGTATGGTTCTTCCGTATACGGCTGGGCTGTGTCCTTCAAAATTCGCTCAACATCGGCTGGAGAGATGGAAGGATTAGCTTCATACATCATAGCTACAACTCCGGTAGCCAAAGGAGTAGCCATGGAAGTGCCCTCCATCCAGTTGTATCCAGCCCCAATTGGATTACGTGAGCCGGCATCAACGGTGGACCAATACTGGTTTTCTGGAATCCACTGAACTTGGTTGCCGTTGACAACAGCCGCACCGTTACCACCTGGCGCTCCCAAGTCGATTGCGTCTCCAAAGTTGGAGTACATCGCACGGTGTCCTTCAGGACCTGTAGATCCAATGGTCACAACGTTGTTACAGTTTGCGGGAGTGGTATAGGAGGTATCCTCGGTTGCGTTACCTGCAGCAACCATAATGGTTGTGCCCCTGGCAGTCACAGCGTTAATAACTTCCTGATACTGCGGATCGCACATTGGAGCGCGGTAGATACCGCCTAGGGAAAGGTTAATCACCTTGGCCGGAGTAGGATTGTCCGGGACCCCTGGTACCGGAACGCCACCTAACCAAGCGATTGCGTCTGCAATATCACCAGTGTCGCCACCACACTTACCAAGAGAACGAGCCATCATCAACTTAGCGTCAGGCGCTACTCCAGTACCGCCCTGTCCATTATTCTGGTTAGCCGCGATGATTCCGGCAACGTGAGTACCATGCCATGATGATGAAGGGGAACCAGGAGCACCGGGGCAAACATCATAGCCTGGGGGGAACCAGTCACCGTCGTCGTAAGGGTTGAGGTCACGATCATTGAATTGATCTGTGAACATCTGATCACCGGAGACTCCAGGATGCGAAATCATATCAATGCCCAAGGTTAACTTGTCCTGCGGGTTACCCGTAGGTGTGCTCCAAGGATTCTGTTGGTGCTGAGTCAACGAGGTAGGCATTTCGGGATGATTGATAATTCCAGAGTCCGAAACACCGACCATCACGTCCTTACCCGTGAAACCTAGATCCCAGGCTTTTTCAACATTCGCGTGAGAGCCAGCAGGAGCATTGGTGTTTGGGTGCAGTGGCCACTGCTTGCCGTAATCCGGGTCAGTAGCAGCTGCAAATCCTGCATAACGAGCATTAATGTCAGCATGGGAAATTTTTGCAGAAGCCTCGAGAACAGCCCTAAGGTTAACTACCTTATTAGCCGGAACTGTCTCAGAAAGGTCAATAACCCAGGTCCCATTCCACATTTCGCGCCGTTTGGTCCAGTCAACACTCATTCCAGAGTCGGTGTTGAAGTCGCGGACCAGCCGGTCAAGCTCGTCAATCTTTACCTGTTCGGTAATAAGGTCCGTATTTTGAAACTTGACGGTAAAACTGGTCGCGCTTTGGTCGGCCACCTTTGGCACTTTTGCCATTGATTGGTATTTATCAACAATTTCCGGGGTAAACCCGCCATCCCGCGCGGCGGCGGTAGGCACGTGTGCAGCACCAAGAGCGACAGAGATTGCAACTATGGACGTCCCTACACGCTTCCACAGCTGCTTACTCATTCGGGTGTGGTTATGCATTTGCATTTCCTGTCTTTGATTTGAGCAAAACTTGTTGGCGCCACTCCCGTTTCAAAAAACTGGATAGCTGCCATAGGAGACAATGATCACGAAACCGTGCCAATTCAGTTTAACCTAAGACTCGCATAAGTTTAAACCCAATTTGTATCCAGCAAATACAATAATTGTAAAAAATTCATAGGGTGCAAATTCTGCACTATCGCTCAGATTTCACCTGTGACAAGACATGTCCACACGCAATTTATTCACATTCCTCTTCCTGTGATTTAAATCAAAATATCAATAAAGGAAACTGTTAAAGCTATTCTCGGTGGGTTTTTGGAACCTATTTATACCCATTTTGATAAATACATCATTAAAAGCACGAGGAAAGGACAATGAAGTGACCCGATTTATGTTCCTAGGCATTTGCCTTGATTTCTTTTGTTTCCTGTGGCGGGTTTTAATTCCAAAATTCGGTTTCAACCTCGACAACATCATCCCACCTGCAAGTATGAATCAGCCCGTTCGTGTAGGAGCCGTTAAGGTTTTCAGCCAGAGCATTGTCAAGCATTGTCAAGCATTGTCATAGGAGTCGCCGACACTTCCGGTGGAAGCGGTAATGTCGTGCTGAGTAAGTCGCTCGTTGTAGACAACGCTGACGGACTGCGACCCGTGATCCTAATGGTAAATAAAACCTGTAACCTATTCAGCACACACGATCGCCAGGCTCAGAGCTTGCAGCGGCAACGCTTGAAGTGCGCATAGAATTTGATCACGCTCACCCATCGATACGTCGGGAGTAAACGTCGGTGACAAACGCGGCGTACACAAAGCCTTTCTTTGTGTGCACATACGTTATGTCGGCCACCCACAGGGGCTGTTCGGAACCTGGGCTTTGAATTAAGTTAGTGCACACCGCATTTTCCGCATACCGTAGGTACCGTGAGCATTCCGATAAATAGCATTACTACGTTCAACCAGCACGGCATCACGAAGGCGACGAGCACTTCATCCACGGGCCTTTGATTGGCGACAACCACGCGAAGTGACGAGCCCACCAGCTCGACTACCTTTCAACGTCTTAAAAGATTAACGCGACAGAGAAAGGCTTCCGGTATTCATCGATGAACCGGATCATTTCCGACGTTTTGACCTGGTTCCGACGCGAAAAAGCCGGGCCACTTCAGAAGCTCATTAGGGTCGCTTGGCTGTTGATTTTCACGGCATAGCCTCGCGTTTTCGGCCAAGAAGTCTTCAGACACAGGTTCTTGGATGTTTCCCGCACGACGGGCCTGCCAAAGTCCACTGACGAGCCGTGTGCGATGAAACCCCCAGTTTTCGAGCTACTGACTGGAACGCGGGGCATCGACATATTTTCCGCCAAGATGTAGTCTTCCACGCGACGGACCACACAGCCCTTCGCCTCCTGGTCAAATTTTCTTGGCATGTTCCAGATTTTCCCATCTACTCAAACGGAACAATACCTGGGACACTTCAATACCGAGTGTGACTGCAACTATTGATACTCAAGCTCGATGTGCATCTAAAAATGGGGCACGGAGCAAAAGGTGTCTGGAAAGAACTTTACGAGCCAAACACCATTTCGCTTGACACCCTAAAGGTACAATTTAACGCTCCCAAGGGGTGCTACTCCACGAGTATGCCACCATCATTTATTTCTCGCGGAAATAACGTTCCATCAATCAATGTGACTTTTACAGTAGCGATAGTTACTTGCGATGACGCTTCTTTTCCCCAAACACTATCGGGAACACAGAGGACATCTTTGCTACGCTCTTTTGCTTAAAAAAGTAGTTCAAAAGAGCGGCAACCAAAGAGAATCCCAAAATAGGAAAGAGCACCTTTTGCCAAAAACTCGTGGAGCTTCCGTCTGATGATCCCACAGATGAATTATCCGAAGAACCGTCGCGCATCCCGCCCCAACGAAACTCGATCCTGCCGCGGTCACCGTCACTAGGTACTGGAGCGAGCGTAAGAGTTTCAGTTACAACCGGAACCTCATCACTATTCGAATCGACAATGATTGTCTCAGTCTGGGTCGAGGTCGTTGTATGAGTTTCAACGTTTGTCGTGGTAGCCACATCGGTGTTGCTATCAGCAGGTTCTGTCTCAGTAACCGTGGAGGTGGTAGTTGTCGGTGTCTCATCCACTGTAATTACTGGAGTTAGCGTCAGTGTGGGTTCTTTGGTCGTTTCAACCACGGTGGACGGACGCGGAGCAGGCTCTTGTTCAACAACAGTAGTGGGCTCCGGCGTAACCGTAACATCTTCGATGAAAGTGGATTCCACGATCTCGGTCTCACCATTTTGGTGAGTGGTCACAACCGTAGTAACAGTCTCTGGAGTCTTGATGACAGTGTCGCCAGGCACGGTAGTTGTAACCGTCTCGGTCTCCTCAGTTGTTGTGCCCGCTTCGGTCGCATGTGTAGTTTCCGTAATTGTTACTGGTTCAGGATTAACAATTGTCGTGTCGGTGACAGTCACAGGGGCACCAGGCTCCGTTGTTGCAACAATCGAATCAATAGTAGATGTAACGGTCACAGTAGACGTCTCAGTCACAGAAGTGGTGGTGTTAACTGTAGTCGTCGACGGCTCTGCGGTTACGGTACTAGTCTGTGACGTCGCCGTTGTCGTTGCTTCTTCTGAAGTAGAGCTGACTGGAGTGGTATTCTCCGTCGTTGTTGGAACAGATTCAGGAACCAATTCTTGAAGGAAATCAGGCACATTTAGAATTCCTGCTCCAATAGGCTTTTCCGGATCCTGCTCAGAAAACGGAAGTGCCGTTTTTTGCAGCGCAGCAAGAACCTCTTCGTGAGTTACATCTGGCTTAGCCTGACGTGCAAGTGCTATGGCACCTGAAACAAGCGGTGTTGCTTGGGAAGTTCCCTGCAAAGGACCGTATCCCGGCCCTTCAGCTTCTTGCAAGCCTTTATCGACAGTAGAAAATATTTCCCACTCGTCAATTGGGTTAATGCTCCAACCGTCCTCATTTTCCCAGTCAACAGCCCAATTGTCTCCACCTGGGGCAGCAATTTCGACCTCGGGACCATAATTGGAGTAGGAAGCACGTTTACCAGAAGGCCCAGTAGAAGCTACGGTTATGAGCCCGTCACAGTTTCCCGGAGCCGTCCAATCTGCTCCGTCGTCTTTATTGCCAGCAGCAGCAACTAAGATTGCTCCATTATCTCTCGCTGTAGCGATTGCATCAGAGAAGGTTGCGTTGCAGCGAGACTGCGTTCCCAAAGACATATTAATTACCCCAGCCGGATTACGGTTGGTTTCCGCTCCCTGAACTTCACCGCCTGATGCCCAAACTATCGCGGCCGCAAAGTCAGCTGCTGTGCCGCCACATTTACCCATTACGCGCACGGGAAGTAGATTGGCTGCAGGGGCGGCACCGGACATTCCCTCAGAATTGTTAGTTGCTGCAGCAGCGATACCGGCTACGTGCGTGCCGTGCCAAGTTGAATCATACGCACCACCACAGCCTTCACTACCAGTGCGGTACATACCTTCGTCAGTGGGATCATTGTCACGCCCGTCACCGTCAGCGCCGAACTTCAAGGAAGGATCAGATATCATATCCCAGCCTTGGACAGTCTTGGAATCCAAATCTGGATGTTTTATCTGTCCAGTGTCTACGATCGCGATTGTTTGGTTTGAACCATCGAATCCCAAATCCCAAGCCCTATCGAAATCCGAGCTCCAGGTGCCTTCGATTGGCTCATACTCAACGTCATGCAATGCCCATTGTTTGGAATAAAGCTCATCATTGGGGGCTGCCATCGGGGCAATCCATTGGTCGGCTTCGACATGCTCCACGCGAACGTCTGCGGCAAGAGCCTCCATAAATTTCTTGGCTTCTGACTCAGTTAGATCGCGGTTAGTTGTCACCAAAACTACATTATTAAAGCCCAGACCCGGCTCTTCAACTTTCAGATCCTCATCTACAGCCGCGCCCGCACGCGAAAAAGTTTGAGCGCGGTCAGTCGAACTGATCGATTCAAACTGATTTTCCTTGAGGTGGACCAAAAACCGATGATTACCAATTGGTGTATCGGTTTCCATGTGGTAGTCAATCTTGTTGGCGATTACTGCACGGTTTGATTCAATATAAGCATTCTGCGCATTAGCAGGAACGACAAAAGTTCCTAAGGAAACCGCAAGCGCAGAAGCAACCGCAGTAATGCGGTTACTTTTAGTTCTCTTATTTAGAAGCATAGGGATAAAACCTTTCTTTGGGCTAACCACTAGCGGAAGAGTCCGCGAAAGTTCTTAGTTAGCGGCCAAGACATGAAATTATGAAGGTTCGGCAGCACAATGGCGAGGATTCCCAGAAGGATTGCGAATGGTGCAAAAGCGGTGGCTTTGCTGGAGCCATCAACGATCTTCTCAATCTCGTCATCGGAACTGCCCGTGCTAGAAGAATCATCTTGGACTGGAGACATGGTGACTGTGGTAGTCACTGCATCTATTGGCATTCGATTTTCATCTACGACCAAAGTCTCTGTAGCCTTCGCAGTCGTGGTGACGTCAACGGTAGTGCTTACTGTTGACGGTGCTTGGCTTTCGGTCGATGCGGGGATGGTCACTGTCACCGTCTCGGTAATCGGAGATACTGAGTTCGTTTCAGTCACTGGAGCCAACGTGACGGTCTCTTGAGCATCTGTAACAGTGGTTGTAACAGGTTCTTGTGGTTGTGCAGAAGCCTTCGAAGTCACAGTTTCCTGGGGTAGCGTTGTCAGGTTTGTCGAGGTAACTTTCACTGTCTCTGTTACATCAGGCCCTACTACGACAGACGTTCTGGTCTCCGTAACTGGCTCAGCAATCACTGTCACGGGCGCAGCGCTTTCTGTCATGGTCTCTCGCACCGTTGAGGTCTCGTTTGGCCTGCTTGCGACGACTGTTTTAGTTTCAGTGATCTCTGATGGTTCGGCTATCTCAGTTTCAGTAACGGTCACCTGCTCACCAGGTGCGACGTCGGTAACGACAATTTCTCGGGTAGTAGTTTCTATCGCAGTTTCAGTGTTTGTCACAGTCGCGGTTGCGATAGCTGTTTCCGTAACGGGTTCCGGCGTCTCCGTCACGATGATTTCATCAGTCGGAGCCAACTCTGAAGTACTTGGAGATGTCTCCAGCATAACTTCTTCAATCGCTGCCTTCGCATCAACAATGCCGGCGCCCATTTCGACTGGTTGGTCACGAGTAAAAGGTTTCGCGGTCTTTTGCAATGCTGAGCGGAGATCATCAGTCGACAGGGTCGAATTAGCTTCTAGCATCATTGCCGCAATGCCCGCAACCATCGGTGTTGCCATGGAGGTACCGTCGTATGGGGCATAATTAGGTTCCCCCTGAGTTGTCTTACCAGAGTTGAGTGTTGACCAGATGCCACGGTTTGGATCGTGTGCCTTTTCCAGATTTTCATCGATATACCACTGGTCTCCACCGGGGGCGGAAAGATCAACTTCTCCACCATGGTTCGAATAGGAAGACTTGTTACCGTCAGAATTTGACGAAGCAATAGTAATAACACCCTCACACGAAGCTGGCTCGAACAAGAATGTGTCCTGATTGGAGTTACCCGCAGAGACAAAAATCCGTGCCCCTTGAGCATTAGCTTTGTCAATTGCATTTTGGTATGTGGGGCTACAAATCTGTCCGCCGCCACCCAGGGATAAATTCAAAATGTCTGCTGGATGTTCGTTAGCTGGAACACCGTCCACGGGAACTCCCGCTGCCCAGGCTAGAGCATCAGCAATATCAGACGTAGGTCCACCACATTTGGACAAAGCACGTATTGGAACGATACTCGCATTTTTCGCAACACCCGGAATGCCATCTGAGTTCCACGTTGCCCCAATGATGCCGGCCACGTGCGTGCCATGCCATGTAGAATCGCGCCCCTCCTGCTTGCGACACTCTCCCGCTTGGAACCAGTCACCCTCGTCATTCGGATTGCCATCGCGACCATCACCATCGCGAGCATTAGTTGCACTAGATACAAAATCGTAGCCAGAGTTCGGTAGCACGTTCTGTGTAAGATCAGGATGTGACGTGATACCTGAATCGATCACTGCCACAGTCACTCCGTCGCCGGTGTAGCCCAGATCCCAAGCAGCTTCGACATTCGCGCCCCAGTTTGAAATATCACGCATATTCCACATGGCGGGGTATAATTCATCGACTGGTTTATCGATATGGGCTTCATTCCAAGTGTCTATCTGCACATACGCAACTCCGGGCTTAGATTGCACTTCATTAATAAAAGCAGCCGCCTCATGTGCCCCCAGTGGACGGTTCATCTTTACTACAGAGGAGCCATCATACATTTGCCGGAGTTCATTAGCTTCAACCTTTAGGTTTTCGGCAGCTGAGGCGAATACGCTTGTCCGCTTTGAATCAGAAGCCGCTGCCAGTCCGGTATCGGGCTGAGACCCGTCAAAACCAACAATAAAACGATCCACCCCCGCCTCATCTACAGGAAGAGAGGAGGCAGCAACAGTTGGCGGCGGATCTTGAGAGCCAACGCCTTCTTGTGCGGTTACTGGGACCTGCACCGCTGTCAGGGGGACAATGATTGAAGCAAGGAGCGCGCTCAGCTTCCTCTTACTGCGCTTTGAAATCATGAGAGTTTTCCATTCATCTTTAAAACCATTCAATGAATCCACTAACACACTTAATAACAACGGTCTGGGTGTCATCATGAAAAATGGCAGAATATAACAAACACCTGAATTCTAACTGAATCTAGGGGGTAAGGAAACTTAAGCGCGAAACCATTTCGTATTCAAGATACTTTTTGAACTTTTCGGCATTGCAGCACTTTCACAGGTAAATTATCCGCCCCTACCTCAACCTGCACATTACCCCTGCAGCTACCAATTGGCGCTCGAATATACCGCTCGGTGAATACGCATTATTTACAGAGCGGGACTAAAAGTGAATTGCGTCATATTCTCTAAAGTTAGGCATAGATACCAGGTTCTGCACTACAAACTCGAATTAAAAAAGACGTTAACAAGACAGAGTGTCTTGTTAACGTCTTTTTATATTGACCGCGAAAGAGTGTGCGCGGTCGTCAAACAATTAGAAACTGAACTCCTCATCCAGCGGGACAGAAGCACCGGTGAATTCACCGAAGCCATCATCGCCATAGATGGAGTCACCATAGGTCGGAATGGAGTACGCAGCATTGCGCGCAGCCTCGGTCGGCTTAACCGAGATGTTGCGGTAACGCGAGATACCCGTACCGGCCGGAATGAGCTTACCGATGATGACGTTCTCCTTGAGGCCGATGAGCTTATCGGACCGCTTGTTGATTGCGGCGTCGGTAAGCACACGCGTGGTCTCCTGGAAGGACGCGGCGGACAGCCAAGACTCGGTAGCCAGCGAGGCCTTGGTGATGCCCATGATCTCCGAGCGGAGCTCGGCTGGGGCGCCACCCTCAGCGACCTGCGTTGCGTTGACCTGCTTGGCCTCGGAGAGGTCAACCAGGGTGCCCGGCAGGAACTCGGTGGTCCCCGAGTCGATGACGGTGCCGCGGCGCAGCATCTGGCGGATGATGATCTCGATGTGCTTGTCGTGGATAGCCACACCCTGGGTGCGGTACACGGCCTGCACTTCGTCGATCAGGTGCTTCTCGACGCCGCGGCGGCCCAGGACCTCCAGGACGTCGTGCGGGTCAGCAGCACCGCGCATGAGGCGATCGCCGGTGGCAACGTGGTCGCCATCCTTGAGCGAGCGCTCAATCATGGCGTCCGGGTTGGACTCCATCGGACGACGCACCTGAGCCAGGCCCTGGCGCTTAGACAGCTTCTCGTAGACCACGTTGTCCGAACCATCGTCCGGGGTGATGGTCAGGGTCCAGAAGTTGCCCTCGTCGGACAGGGACACGGTGCCATCCACGGACGCGATCGGAGCGCGGTTCTTCGGGTTACGAGCCTCGAAGAGCTCCTGGACACGCGGCAGACCACCGGTAATGTCGCCACCGACACCACCCTGGTGGAAGGTACGCATGGTCAGCTGGGTACCCGGCTCACCAATGGACTGGGCAGCGACGATGCCGACGGCCTCGCCGATGTCCACCAGGTGGCCAGATGCCATGGACTTGCCGTAGCACTTCGCACAGACGCCCGCCGGGGTCTGGCAGGTCAGCACCGAGCGCACCTTGATGTCGGTGATGCCAGCTGCGACCAGCTTGTCGGTGAGTTCCTCAGTGAGATCCGCACCGGCCTCGGCGACAACGTTGCCCTCGGAATCCTTGACGTCGGAAGCCACAACACGGCCAGACGCAGAGGTCTCCCACAGGTCGTGACGCTCGAAGACGCCCTCGCTGACCTCTTCGCCGATCGGGACGCGCACACCCAGGCGGGTGCCACAGTCCTCTTCGCGGACGATGACATCCTGCGCGACGTCGACAAGACGACGGGTGAGGTAACCGGAATCTGCGGTACGCAGCGCGGTATCGGCCAGACCCTTTCGGGAGCCGTGGGAGTTGTTGAAGTACTCCAGAACCGACAGGCCCTCGCGGAAGGAGGTCTTAATCGGACGGGTGATGTAGTCACCCTTGGAGTTCACAACCATGCCCTTCATACCGGCCAGAGTCCAGATCTGACGCATGTTACCGGCAGCACCGGACTTCACGATCATCGGAATTGGGTTGTCGTCGGGGTACATGTCCTCGACGGCCGTACCCACGGTGTCCGTGGCGTCTTTCCAGAGCTCAACCAGGCGGTCGTAGCGCTCACGCTCGGTCAGCGCACCCTGCTCCCAGTACTTGCGCTCGATGCGCTCGGCTTCCTTCTCGTAGGATTCCAGCACCTCGGTCTTGTTCGGGAGAACCAGAACGTCGTCCATGGTGATGGTCACGCCGGAACGGGTTGCCCAGTAGAAACCGGCATCCTTCATCTTGTCCAGCACCTGAGCCACGGTGATCATCGGGTACTTGTTGGCCAAGTCATTGATGACGTCGCCAAGCAGGACCTTGTTGGAGCCGCCACCCTTACGGACCATGACGCCCTCAAGGTACGGGTAGTTCCACGGCAGCAGCTCGTTAAACATGATGCGGCCCAGGGTGGTGTCAGCCATCCAGATCTGACCCTTCTCCCAACCGTCAGGGAACTGCTCCGCCTCGATCTCCTCTGGCGGACGCAGGTGAGAGAGGCGGACCTTGATCGGTGCCTGCATGCCCAGCACGCCGCGGTCGCGAGCCATGATGGCCTCGGCATAGGACGAGTACACGCCCTGTGCGATGCCGTTGTCGTCGGCAGGCTTGTAGCCGCCCTGGCCGCCGACCTCGTCCTCAGTCTTATCCATGGTGAGGAAGTACAGGCCGGTCACCATGTCCAGACGCGGCATAGCCAGCGGCTTACCGGACGCCGGGGACAGAATGTTGTTGGAAGACAGCATCAGCACGCGGGCCTCAGCCTGAGCCTCGGCGGACAGCGGCAGGTGGACTGCCATCTGATCACCGTCGAAGTCAGCATTGAACGCCTCACACGCCAGCGGGTGCAGCTGGATAGCCTTACCCTCAACGAGCTTCGGCTCGAAGGCCTGGATGCCCAGGCGGTGCAGGGTCGGTGCGCGGTTCAGCAACACTGGGTGCTCGGAAATTGCCTCTTCCAGCACGTCCCACACCTCAGGGCGCTGACGCTCCACCATGCGCTTGGCGGACTTGATGTTCTGCGCGTAGTCGTTTTCCACCAGGCGCTTCATGACGAACGGCTTGAACAGCTCGAGGGCCATGAGCTTCGGCAGACCACACTCGTGCAGCTTGAGCTGCGGACCCACGATAATCACGGAACGACCGGAGTAGTCCACGCGCTTACCCAGCAGGTTCTGACGGAAACGACCCTGCTTGCCCTTGAGCAAGTCAGACAGCGACTTCAGCGGGCGGTTGCCCGGACCGGAGACCGGGCGGCCGCGACGGCCGTTGTCGAACAGGGCGTCCACGGACTCCTGCAGCATGCGCTTCTCGTTGTTCACGATGATCTCTGGTGCGCCCAGGTCGATCATGCGCTTGAGGCGGTTGTTGCGGTTGATCACGCGACGGTAGAGGTCGTTGAGGTCGGAGGTCGCGAAGCGGCCACCGTCCAGCTGCACCATCGGGCGCAGCTCCGGCGGGATCACCGGGATGCAATCCAGCACCATGCCGGCTGGATCGTTGCCGGAGCGCTGGAAGGCAGCAACGACCTTCAGGCGCTTCAGCGCACGCATCTTCTTCTGGCCCTTGCCGTTGTTGATGATCTCGCGCAGTTCCTCGGCCTCGGCGTCCAGGTCGAAGCCACGGATGAGGGTCTGGATGGCTTCAGCACCCATGCCGCCGGTGAAGTAGTCCTCGTACCGATCCACGAGCTCTTCGTAGATGGACTCGTCGATGATCATCTGCTTCGGAGCGAGCTTGAGGAAGGTGTTCCAAATCTCGTCCAGGCGGGCGACCTCGCGCTCGCCGCGCTCGCGGATGTGCTGCATCTCCTTGTCCGCAGCGTTCTGCACCTTGCGGCGGGCGTCGGCCTTGGCGCCGGCGGCCTCCAGCTCGGCCAGGTCGGCCTCGAGCTTGGCGGCGCGCTCAGCGATCTCGGCGTTGGCGTCGTCTTCAACTTCCTTCTTCTCCAGGAGCATCTCGGCTTCCAGAGTGGACTGGTCGTTGTGGCGAGCCTCTTCATCCACGCTGGTGATGATGTTCGCAGCGAAGTAGATGATGCGCTCTAGATCCTTCGGAGCAAGGTCCAGAAGGTAGCCCAGGCGGGACGGAACGCCCTTGAAGTACCAGATGTGAGTCACCGGAGCGGCGAGCTCGATGTGGCCCATGCGCTCACGACGCACCTTGGACTTGGTCACCTCGACACCACAGCGCTCACAGATGATGCCCTTGTAGCGGACGCGCTTGTACTTACCACAAGCACACTCCCAGTCGCGGGTAGGACCGAAGATGCGCTCGCAGAACAGGCCGTCCTTCTCCGGCTTCAGGGTGCGGTAGTTGATGGTCTCCGGCTTCTTAACCTCGCCCTTGGACCAACGGCGGATGTCGTCGGCAGTGGCAAGGCCGATGCGAAGCTCGTCGAAGAGGTTTACGTCAAACACGTAAATTCCCTTTCACCCTCTCATTAGAGGGATTGTTAGCTAAAAAATGTGTTGGTTACAGGCGGGTTTTAAGCGATGTTGTCCGCTGCTGCGGACTCATCACGGGACAGGTTGATGCCCAGCGAGGAGCCGGACTCCATGTCATCGTCATCCGAACCGGACAGCTCCATCGGAGTGCCATCCGTGGAGAGGACCTCCACGTTGAGGCACAGGGACTGCAGCTCCTTGAGCAACACCTTGAAGGACTCCGGGATGCCCGGATCCGGGATGTTGTCGCCCTTAACGATGGCCTCGTAGACCTTCACACGGCCGACGACATCGTCAGACTTGATGGTGAGCAGCTCCTGCAGAGTGTAGGCAGCGCCGTAAGCCTGCATTGCCCACACCTCCATCTCGCCGAAGCGCTGGCCACCGAACTGTGCCTTACCCCCCAACGGCTGCTGGGTAATCATGGAGTAAGGACCAGTGGAACGAGCGTGAATCTTCTCGTCGATGAGGTGGTGCAGCTTGAGCATGTACATGTAGCCGATGGAGATCGGGTACGCGTAAGGCTCGCCCGAGCGGCCGTCGAACAGCTGGGTCTTGCCGTGCTCGTCAATCATGACGTCACCATCGCGGTTCGGTTTCGAGGAAGCCAGCAGGCGGGACAGTTCTTCGTTGGTAGCGCCGTCGAACACTGGGGTGGCGGTGAGCGAGTTAGCCGGGACGTCGTAAAGCTCCTCAGGCAGGGTCTTCAGAATCTCAGCGTTCTTCGGATCCTCGGTGTCGATCTTCCAACCCGTGTGAGCCAGCCAGCCCAGGTGGATCTCCAAGACCTGACCGATGTTCATACGACGCGGCACGCCGTGGGTGTTCAGGATGACGTCCACCGGGGTGCCGTCGGCCATGAATGGCATATCCTCAGGCGGCAGGATCTTGCCCACAACACCCTTGTTGCCGTGGCGGCCAGCAAGCTTGTCGCCGTCCTGGATCTTGCGCTTCTGAGCCACGTAGACGCGGATCATTTCGTTCACGCCCGGAGCCAGATCGTCATCGTCCTCGCGGGAGAAGCGGGCAACGCCGATGACCTTGCCGTTTTCGCCGTGCGGCACCTTCATGGAGGTGTCGCGGACCTCGCGGGCCTTCTCACCGAAGATGGCGCGCAGAAGGCGCTCCTCCGGGGTCAGCTCGGTCTCGCCCTTCGGGGTGACCTTACCCACCAGGATGTCGCCCGCGCGGACGTCGGCGCCAATGCGCACGATGCCGCGGTCGTCAAGATCACGGAGCACGTCTTCGGAGACGTTCGGGATCTCGCGGGTGATTTCCTCGGCGCCCAGCTTGGTGTCGCGGGCATCGATCTCGTGCTCCTCAATGTGCACGGAGGTCAGGATGTCCTGCTCCACAATGGACTGGTTGAGGATGATGGCATCCTCGTAGTTGTGGCCTTCCCATGGCATGAACGCCACGAGCAAGTTGCGGCCAAGCGACATCTCACCATTGTGGGTACCCGGGCCGTCGGCCAGCACCTGGCCGGCCTCGACGCGGTCGCCAACGTTGACCAGAGGGGTCTGGTTGTAGTTGGTACCCTGGTTGGTGCGCTCGAACTTGCGCAGCATGTAGGTGTCGCGGATGCCCTCGTCGTCCATGATGGTGATCATGTCGGCGGACACGTTCTCCACGACGCCGGCCTTCGGGGTGATGACCAAGTCACCAGCGTCGTAGGCAGCGCGCTGCTCCATGCCGGTGCCCACGAAAGGTGCCTCGGAACGTACCAGCGGCACAGCCTGGCGCTGCATGTTCGCGCCCATCAGGGCACGGTTAGCGTCGTCGTGCTCCAGGAACGGAATCATGGCGGTTGCCACGGACACCATCTGACGCGGGGACACGTCGACGTAGTCCACACCGGAAGCATCGGTCACGCCGATGTCGCCGGCCTTGAGACGGACCTCGATGCGGTCGCCGATGATGGTTCCGTCGGCGTCCTGCTCCACCTCAGCCTGCGCGATGGAGAAACGATCCTCTTCGTCAGCGGTCAGGTATTCAACCTGGTCAGTGACCTTGCCGTCCACAACCTTGCGGTACGGGGTCTCGATGAAACCGAAAGAGTTCACGCGGGCGTAGGATGCCAGCGAGCCGATCAGACCAATGTTCGGGCCCTCGGGAGTCTCAATCGGGCACATACGGCCGTAGTGGGACGGGTGAACATCTCGGACCTCAATGCCGGCACGCTCACGGGACAGACCGCCCGGGCCCAACGCGGACAGGCGGCGCTTGTGAGTCAGGCCGGACAGGGAGTTGTTGTGGTCCATGAACTGCGACAACTGCGAGGTACCGAAGAACTCGCGGATGGCAGCGGACACCGGACGGACGTTAATCAACGACGTCGGGGTGATGGACTCAGCGTCCTGGGTGGTCATGCGCTCGCGCACGACGCGCTCCATGCGGGACAGGCCCACGCGGACCTGGTTCTGAATGAGCTCACCCACGGTGCGGAGACGACGGTTACCAAAGTGGTCGATGTCGTCGGTGTTGATCGGAATCATCTCACCGTTAGGAGCCTTCATCTCGTACTCGCCAACGTGCAGGCGAACGAGGTACTCCAGGGTGGTGGCGATGTCCTCTTCGGTGAGGGTCATCAGACCCTCGTGGTCGCCGCCCAAGCCCAGCTTGCGGTTGACCTTGTAACGGCCCACCTTCGCCAGGTCATAGCGCTTCGCACGGAAGAAGGAGTTGTCCAGCAGGGACTGCGCGAGGTCGCGAGTCGGCTGCTCACCCGGGCGCTGCTTGCGGTAGATCTCCAGCAACGCCTCATCGGTGTTGGCCACGCCATCGGAGTCGAGGGTGGCCATCATCAGCTCGGAGAAGCCGAAACGATCGCGGATCTGCTCCTCAGTCCAACCCAGGGCCTTCAGCAGAACCGTCACCGGCTGGCGACGCTTACGGTCAATACGGACACCTACGGTGTCGCGCTTATCGACGTCGAATTCCAGCCACGCACCGCGCGACGGAATGACCTTCACAGAGTGCAGCGGGCGCTCCGTGGACTTATCAATAGTCTGGTCAAAGTAGACGCCTGGGGAACGAACCAGCTGGGAGACGACAACACGCTCGGTGCCGTTCACGATGAACGTGCCCTTATCCGTCATCATCGGGAAGTCACCGATGAAGACAGTCTGGGACTTAATCTCCTGGGTTTCGTTGTTGATGAACTCTGCGGTCACGTACAGCGGCGCGGAGTAGTTGATGTCCTTCTCTTTGCACTCATCGACGGTGTTCTTCACCGGCTCGAAGCGCGGCTCGGACAGCGACAGGCTCATGTTGCCTGAGTAGTCCTGAATGGGGGACAACTCGTCGAGGATGTCCTCCAAGCCACTGGTGATGCGCGCATCTGCACCACGTTCTTCGGCCTGACGCTCACGCCACTCGGGCGTGCCGACGAGCCATGCAAAGGAGTCAAGTTGTAAGTCAAGAAGACCCGGAACGGTAATCGGTTCGCTGATCTTCGCGAACGAGTATCGCTTCGGGGCTCCAGGGATATTGGCCACTGACTTGGTCTGGCGGGAGACTGCCAAGATGGGTCCTTCCAGCACCTCACGCGGATCACTTTCCGCTCTGGCTTACGGAAAGCAAAACCGCTGGTAAATTTAGCATTCGGTCTGCTGTGGAGATCGCGGGTCCAGATAGCACAAAATCACCTTGTCAAGTCGGCTTTTCCATCACCGCCTGAAAAGGCTAAATGTGCCTGAAATTCACGATTCCAGCGCAACGAATGAGCTTATACCATCTACCTACGCTTTGCAAGGCGAGCGAATACACCAAAAGTGCCCGCTAGTCCAATCGCGGCGAGCAGCGCTCCCATCGCCACCATAACCCATCGGACAGTGTTTGCAAGCTCCGCCTCGGGGAAATCTTCCGCCGCGGCCAAGAGCTCCGCCGTATCTTCCTCGCTCATCGAGCCCTCGAACTTCAGCGCCGTGGCCTTGCGCTCCCCCTTATCGTCGCCGTAGTAGTCGTCGATTGTTACATCGGCGTCGACAAGCAAGCCCGTCTGTTGGTCAACAAACAGGTCCCGCTGTGCGGAGTGGTACAAAAAGGCTTCCTTGGCGTCCTCCCCCTCGCCTATCGACGCCGTGTTCCCCAGCGCCGGATACAGCTTGGCGACGTTCGTCGGCGCAATCTCTTGCCGGTAGCGATACACCGTGCGCCCCTCCCACTGCAGTTCCTCCTGGAACACCGCCTCGGACGCCTTGCGCAGCGTCACGTCAAAGACCGGGTAGTTGGTCTTCTCAGCGTCCATCGGGAACTTCAACCAGTAGCCATCAACGGCCACGTTATCCACCGGGGTGGCCGGGGTGTGCGACAGCTTCGCCTCATCCAGCGCCTGACCCGTGACACGATCCAGCGTGAAGCTCCACACACCGGCGCTCAACAAGTTCTCGCCCTTCGCCGGATCCTCGCCGCGCATGACAGTGCGCCCGATGCGCACCGCGGTGGCGTCCATGTCCGCGGGCGGGCGGATATCCATGTGCGTCTGGATAGCAAGTGGCCCCTCGTAGTCGTCGCTACCTTTCGCGCTCGTGACACGGGCCTTGCCCGACTCGTCCCGCAGCGTCCAGGTGGTGGCCGCCAAGTCCAACGGCAGTCGCGCGTCCACGCTAATAAAGCGCGGCATGACCAGCCCCGCCACCAGCAGGGCGACGCCGAGGCCAAACACCAGCGCGGCAAAGATTCGGGACTTGGGCAACATGAGTGGGTATTTTACCGCCCCACCGCCGCGGACCAGCGCCACAACACTCCCCTGCGGCACGTACCACTCCCTTATTCAGTCCACACAGTGGCATGAACAGCAAAATCCCGGCCCCTCCGCACAGGAGGAACCGGGATTCGGTGTGTGGCCGTTAGGCCACGAGAGCGTAATTCAGGGAATTACTTGAGCTCGACGGATGCGCCAGCCTCTTCGAGCTTAGCCTTAGCAGCCTCAGCGTCGTCCTTGGAAGCACCCTCGAGGATAGCCTTAGGAGCACCCTCGACCATTTCCTTAGCTTCCTTCAGGCCCAGGCCGGAGACGAGCTCGCGGACAGCCTTAATAACGCCGATCTTCTTAGCACCAGCGTCGGTCAGGACGACGTCGAACTCGTCCTTCTCCTCAGCGGCAGCGCCGCCCTCAGCGCCGGCAGCGCCAGCAGCAGCAACTGCAACCGGAGCAGCAGCCTCAACGTCGAAGACCTCTTCGAATTCCTTAACGAACTCGGAGAGCTCGATGAGGGTCATTTCCTTGAAAGCTTCAATGAGCTCGTCCTTGGTGAGCTTAGCCATGATTGGCATCCTTTCCTAGTGTGTTCTAGTCCGGGTAGTGAGTAAGGACTAAAACGTGTGAATCGTGTGTAGTTTTCCGCATCCCCGCCGTGTGGCGGACAATGCGATTTAAGCTTCTGCTTGCTTCTTGTCCTGCAGGGCCGCTGCGGTGCGGACCATCTTGGTAGCAGGAGCGTTGAATACAGCTGCAGCCTTTGCCATAGAACCCTTCATCGCGCCAGCCAGCTTTGCGAGAGTGGTCTCGCGGTTGTCCAGCTCAGCGATGGCCTTAACCTGGTCGGCAGACAGTGCGTTGCCGTCCATGTAGCCACCCTTGACGATGAGCGCCTGGTTGTCTTCAGCGAATTTCTTGAAGACCTTAGCGGCGTCAACAGCCTCGCCCTTAATGAAGGCGAAAGCGGTTGGGCCGGTCAGGTGCTCGTCAAGGCCCTCGATGCCCTTTTCCTGAGCAGCGATCTTGAAGAGGGTGTTCTTGGCGACGGAGTACTCAACATCGAAACCCAGCTGGTTACGAAGGTCAGCCAGCTGCGCAACGGTCAGACCACGGTACTCGGTGATGAACACGGAGCTAGCACCATCCAGCTTCTCGCGGATGAGCTTGAGGTCCTTTTCGTTCTTCGGATTTGCCATGTTTAATACTCGCCTCCTTCCAAAACATCTCTTTATGTTTCCGCCGGGACTTTCCAATAAAGAAAGCCCCGTACAAGAGCACGGGGCACACACTCACAGTAAAGGAGGGGTACACAAGTGACTCCTGCGTGGGCCGTCCCTAAAGGTGAGGGAACTTTCAGCCTAGCTAGTAGGCGACCAACGGTCTTCGGTGAAACTTGAGTTGCACTGGCATTTACCAGCACTTCAAACTTCGTGTGCTTATCCTACAAGCACTGCCATCAGGAACAAAATCGCGTCCGTTCTCACCTAACATGGGAGCTAATCGTCCCCCACAGGAAGGAACTCCCATGCCTTTGCACGGTCAGCTTTTCCAGTCTTTCAACGAAAACCAGTCCAACGATCAGTTTGTGCAGCAGAACAAGAAGTTGCTCAAGCTCAACATGGGCTACGGCCCAATTCAGGCCAAGGTGGGATCGATGGTGGCTTACCAGGGCGACGTGCGCTTCCAAAACCGCGGCTCTGGCGGCTTGGGCAAGATGATCAAGAAGGCCACTACCGGCGAGGGTGTCGAGATGATGGAGATGTCCGGCAACGGCCAGGTCTTCCTTGCGGAACAGGCGAAGGAGATTCAGGTCTTCTACCTCGAAAATGACATGGTCTCCGTCAACGGAAAGAACGTCCTCGCCTTCTCTTCTTCCATCGAGTGGGACATCCACCGAATCAAGGGCGGTGGCGTCATGGCCGGCGGTCTGTTCAACGTCACCCTGCGCGGTAGTGGCTTCGTCGCCATCACTACAGATGGCGATCCCTTGGCCCTCGACGTCACTGAGGCTCCGACATTCGCCGATCCCCAGGCCGCAGTCCTATGGACCAGCGGCGTGTCCATGCAGGTGAATACTGACTTCTCCGGCGGCCTGAAGTCCTTCCTCCACGGCGGCACCGGCGAGTCCTTCCAGCTTGCCTTCGGCGGCCAAGGCCTCGTCATCGTCCAGCCTTCTGAGGGCAACCTGCTCGACAACATCGCCGGCGACTCAAACTCTTCACGTGGCAGCGGTCTCGGCGATCTCTTAAGTTAACGTTTGTTGTGCCCACTCATTTTTGTGCGAAAAGCTGACAAAACGACGCCCACCTCGCTCGCCGCAGGGACACTGCGGGGTTAAGCCAGGTGGGCGTCGAGAAGCAGCGGCGCCAGACAGCGTCACTGGAAGCTATTTAAGCCTCGGCGTAGTTCTTCTGCACCGAAATATCGACCGGGATGCCCGGGCCGAAAGTGGTGGAGATGGTGGCCTTCTTGATGTAGATGCCCTTGGCGGAAGAAGGCTTGATACGCTGCAGCTCGTCCATGAGTGCGCCGTAGTTCTCAGCCAGCTTCTCGGCGTCGAAGGAAGCCTTACCAATCATGGCGTGCAGGTTAGCAGCCTTGTCCACGCGGAAGGAGATCTTGCCGCCCTTGACTTCCTGGATGGCCTTAGCCACGTCAGCGGTCACGGTGCCGGTCTTCGGGTTCGGCATGAGGCCACGCGGGCCCAGGACGCGGGCCACACGGCCAACCTTGGCCATCTGGTCCGGGGTAGCAATCGCGACGTCGAAGTCGAGCTTGCCCTCGTTGATCTGCTCCAGCAGAACCTCGGTGCCGACGATGTCAGCGCCAGCCTCTTCAGCGGCAGTAGCCTTCTCACCCTCGGCGAAGACAGCCACGCGGACGGTCTTACCGGTGCCGTGAGGCAGGGACACGGTGCCACGCACGAGCTGGTCAGCCTTGCGCGGGTCAACGCCCAGGCGCATGGCGACGTCGACGGTGGCGTCGTGGTTCTTGGAGGAGGTCTCCTTGGCCAGCTTCACAGCCTCGATCGGAGAGTACAGACGGGAGCGGTCAACCAGTTCAGCGGCTGCCTTGTATGCCTTAGACTTAGAGCCCATTTTTCAATTCCTTAAAAATAGTGATGCGGATTGTCGTGGTTGTTGATGGGCCGGGTCGGCCCTCCCACGTGTGCGGCGAGGGTGCCTGGCTTACTTAGCCGGGATACCCTCGACGTCGATGCCCATGGAGCGAGCGGTGCCGGCGATGATGCGGGCGCCGTTCTCGATGTCACGAGCGTTGAGGTCCTCGAACTTGGTCTGTGCAATTTCCTTGCACTGCTCGAAGGTGACCTTGCCCACCTTGTCGGTGTGCGGAACGCCGGAGCCCTTCTGCAGGCCAGCGGCCTTCAGCAGGAGCTTTGCAGCCGGCGGGGTCTTGAGCTTGAAATCGAAGGAGCGGTCTTCGTAGACGGTGATTTCCACTGGCACAACGTTGCCGCGCTGGTTCTCAGTCGCAGCGTTGTAAGCCTTGCAGAACTCCATGATGTTCACGCCGTGAGCACCCAGTGCCGGGCCAACCGGCGGAGCCGGGTTAGCCTGACCGGCCTGGATCTGCAGCTTAATGAGGCCAGTGACCTTCTTCTTCGGAGCCATCGAATTACCTACTTCCTGTGTTACCGGCGCCTCGCCACGATGAATAACAAGGGCCGTCCGGATGCTGGGGCTGCCAGCCACCGGGGAGAATTATGGTCTATGAATGCGCGTCCCGAAGAACGCACGAGGTCTAAGTGTAGATCACCGCAGCCCACCACCCAAATCGCTGTCGGGTGGTGGGCTGCGGTGTCCAGTAGTGGCCTATGTGGCCTACACAGGCGCGTTAACGTCGTCTTTAGGAGATGCGCTCGATCTGATCGGCGGTGAGCTCCACCGGGGTTTCGCGGCCGAAGATGGACACGAGGGCCTGGATCTTGCCGGTCTCCTCGTCGATGGAGGAAATCGTAGCGGAGACGGAAGCCAGGGCGCCGGACAGAATGGTGACGGCCTCGCCTTCCTTGAAGTCGTGGGCAACCTTCGGCTTTTCCTCAACCTCCGGCATCGCGATGACCTGCTCGCCGTCGGCAGATACTGCAGTATCCTCGCCGTCGGCGGTCTGCTTGGGCATGAGGAACTTGGCGACGTCGCGTGGCTTCACCACGGTGGCGTTGCCTTCGTTGCCCACGAAGCTGGTCACACCCGGGGTATCGCGTACCACCGACCAGGCGCGGTCGTTGAGCTCCATGCGGACGAGGACGTAGCCCGGAAGAAGCTTGCGCTTGACGATCTTCTTCTTGCCGTCCTTCTTCTCAATGACCTGTTCGAGAGGAACGACCACGTCGAAGATGTAGTCCTCCACCTCGAGGGTCTGCGCACGCATGTCGAGGTTGGTCTTCACCTTGTTCTCGTAGCCGGAGTAGCACTGGATGATGTACCACTCACCCGGGAGCTTCTTGAGCTCCTTGGTATAGTCGCGCAGGCGCTTGCGGTATTCTGCGTCGGCTTCGGCGTCGTCCTGCGCGGCTGGAGCGGCAGCTTCCTCAGCAGCTCCCTCGACGGTGTCAGCAGACTCCGCGGCTGCGTCAGCCTCGGCGGCCTTCGCTGCTTCGTTTTCCGCTACGGCGGCAGCAGCAGCCTCCTCAAAGGTCGGCTCGTGTGCCGGGGCATCGGTGGTGACGTCCTGTGCGTCCAGAGTGTTCTCGTCGCTCATGGTGTTCTACTACTCCATCTTCGAATCAGGTTCGTGCCGTGTTGCCCCCAGCTTACGCCGGTGGCCGCGCCGCGAGCCTAGACAATAAATTATCCCGCTGTGCCCCTTGCGGGACCAGCGGGATTTTCAAGCTTTTACAGCAGTGTACCTAAGGCACCAGAATCTTCTCAACTCCGAGGCCGGTGAGCGTGTCGACGCCCCATACCAGCGCGGTGAGAACAATGAGGAAGGCGAAGGTAATCAGCGTATACTGAACCATTTCCTTGCTGGTGGGCCACACGACCTTCTTTACCTCGGTGACAACCTCCGGGACGAAGGAACCAACGCCGCCACCAGTCTTGGTGGAATCATCAGAGGTCTCCGCGCGCTCAATGCGCTTTTCAGTGTATGCGGCGGAAGAAGTGCCCTGAACACCAGCCATCTGGCGCTTACCAGTGGGGCGTGCAGCTCCCTGAGTGTCTGGCTGTTTCTCGCTCACAGCGTCCTCCTGAAAGTTTGTTTGGCAGGGGCGACAGGACTCGAACCTGCAACCTACGGTTTTGGAGACCGTTGCGCTACCAATTGCGCCACGCCCCTATGTGTACCGACCTTCTTGCGAAGATAGCACGCATAACCCTACCAGAGCTGGAATGCTTGCAGAACAAGCGGTACCTAGCTTGAGTGGAGCCAGTAGCGATGGAGAGATTCGAACTCTCGACCTCACGATTATGAGTCGTGCGCTCTCACCAACTGAGCTACATCGCCATCCACGTTCATCCCTGCGTGTATGTCCGCGCCGCCCATTCTAGGGGCGCCGACCGTAGAAATAAACAGAGCCCCCTGTCAGAATCGAACTGACGACCTTTTCCTTACCATGGAAACGCTCTGCCGACTGAGCTAAGGGGGCGCTAGCCTCTATGCGATATTCGGTGTTTTTATTTTTACCGGCTCTCGCTGAAGCCTTAGAAAGGTTAACCCATATCGCTTAAACAAAACAAATCGCCGGGTCAGAGCCGGTTTCCACGGCGTTTGAAGCACACTTAATCGCCGTCCTTTTGCCCCGATTCTTCGCGGGCTCCCCACGCGCGGCGAACCGAGCACTGGCAGCGTTGGGTTAAGGGCTCAGCGTCGGGGAGGAAGCGCGAAAAGCACAACCGCCACCTCCTGAAAGAGAAGGTGGCGGTATCTGGTGCCAGGTAGAAGATTCGAACTTCTGAAGGCAATGCCGGCGGATTTACAGTCCGCTCCCTTTGGCCGCTCGGGCAACCTGGCAAGCACCTGTTCGGGTGCGAGTTAGTACTTTACTACGCACCTACCTACTGCACGCAAATCGGCAGGTAGATGAACCTGCCGGGGTGGCGCCGCGGCAGGTTAGCCGACGCGATCGATGGTGTAGCGCGACAACATGCGCAGCGCCTGGGCGGCCGCAATATCCGGCAGCCCATCCAGTTCCTCATTGACGAGCGCGAGGTACTCGCGGACGTCGGCAAGCGCGCGCTCGCGACCACCGGACTGGCGCAACAACGCAATGGCGCGGCTCACCTCGGCGTCGTTGGTCAACGGGCCCGTGAGCAGTGTCCGTAGCTGGTCGCCGACCTCACCCTCTTCCTGCAGGGCGTAGAGCACGGGCAGGGTGAACACACCTTCGCGCAGATCGGTTCCCGGGGTCTTCCCAGATTCCTCGCGATCGGAGAAAATATCGATGACGTCATCGACGATCTGGAACATCATGCCGATGTAGCCGCCGATGCGATGCAAGGCCTGCGCGTGCTCCAGCTTGGCACCCGCGTGGTAAGCGCCGAGGTAGCCAGCCGATGCGATGAGGACCGCGGTCTTTTCCTTGATGACCTGGGTGTAGTGCTCCACCGCGTTGGCCTCCCCGGCGCCTAGGGTTTCCCGCATCTGGCCTGTCACGAGCTCCTGGAAAGTCTTCGCGAAGCGCTCCACCGTGTGGGTATCCAACCGCGACATCAACCGGGAACAGTGCGCCAACAACATGTCGCCGGCGAGGATGGCCACGGAGTTGTCCCAACGATGATTGGCGCTTTCCACGCCGCGGCGGCGTTCCGCCTCGTCCATGACGTCATCGTGATACAAGGTGGCTAGGTGGACCATTTCCACCGATGCCGCCGCGGTGACCACGTTATCCGTCCCCGGGGTCTCGCCGAACTCCGAAGCTAAAAGGGCCATCATCGGGCGGAAGCGTTTACCTCCGGCCTCCAGCAGGTGCAAGACCTTATCCGCAATAAAATTCTCGCCGGTTGCCAGCTCGTCCTGCAACAGCTTCTCAACGTGCGCTACCCCCGCACCAATGCGCTCATTTAACTGCGGATCACCCAAGTCCACGTGAGAAACGTGGCCTGGAGACGGGGTCTGGCCGGTGGTCATATACGAGGTAGTCCTTGCACGTAGTCGCGGTGTGTGAAAAGTCGAACATTCGTATCTTAACCGTAACTACGCCGGTCGGCTGAAACGACTCCAAGCCAAGCCCCGCAAGCAGGTGGGGACCAAGGTTGCTCGCCGCGGGTCTCGTGCGACAATGAGGGGCATGGACAGGCATGTTGACGTAGCAATTGTTGGCGCGGGCCCGGCGGGAGCTGCCGCTGCTATTTACGCAGCGCGCGCCGGATGGGACACAGTGCTAATCGACGCCGCGTCCTTCCCCCGCGACAAGACCTGCGGCGACGGCCTGACCCCGCGCGCGATGCACCAGCTGGAGCGCCTGGGCGTCGAGGTCAATCCGGGCTACCGCAACCAGGGCTTGAAGCTGCATGGCTTCGGCGGCACAGTCACCGCGCCGTGGCCGCAAACCTACCCCGCGCACGTAGGAACGGCCCTGTCGCGCCGTGAGTTCGACCACCTCATGGTCCAGGCCGCCGTGAGTGCGGGCGCGGAGCTAATGGAGGGCACCCCCGCCACGGCACCGGAGGTAACAAGCAACCGCCTTCGCAGCTTCCTCGTTGGTGAGACAACTATCCATCCGCGCTGGGTCATCGTTGCCGACGGCGTCCGCTCCCCCTTTGGCAAGCAGTTGGGCCGCGAATGGCACCAGGGTGAGGTCTACGGCATTGCGGCGCGGTCATACTGCGCCTCCACCCGCTCCGACGAGCCGTGGATGCACTCCCACGTGGAGCTCACAGACGAAGAGGGGACGGTGCAGCCGGGCTACGGCTGGATCTTCCCGCTGGGCGACGGCACCGTGAACCTCGGCCTCGGCGCGCTCTCCACGAGCGAGCGACCGGCCAAGTTGAACACGAAGAAGCTGCTGCGTCATTACGCCGCTCAGCAGCGCGCGGAATGGGGCCTCGGCGTACCCCAGGACGTCGCCTCCGCCTTGCTACCCATGGGCGGCGCGGTGTCCAACGTGGCGGGCGCCAACTGGATGCTCATCGGCGACGCCGCCGCCTGCGTCAACCCGCTCAACGGCGAGGGTATCGACTACGGACTCGAGACCGCCGAATACGCCGTATCTCTACTCGGCGAACCGGCCGCCCCGTCGGCCAAAGACCTCACCCTCACCTGGCCAGATCTCCTCCGCGAGCACTACGGGGAGGCTTTTGTACTCGCGCGCACCGCGGCCCGGTTGCTCACCTACCCGCAATTCCTCCCCGCGGTGGGTCCCATCGGCTTACGCGGTCCGGTGGGGCGGGTGCTCATGCCCGCCGCAGCACGCCTGATGGGCAACCTCATTACCGAGGCTGACAGCGATCTGATCGCCCGCCTGTGGCGGCTTGCCGGCCACGGCGTGAGCACCGCGCGGGCAAACACCCCGCTGTGGGACTCGACGCTCTAGTTCAGGGGCCGGCCCCACGGGTCTATCCCACGGGCCTCACCCACAGGCTTGGTGGCGGAATGCAGGGCCACGATGCCGAAGGTGAGGTTTTGCCAGCCGCAGCCCTCCCAGCCGTTGCGGTTGACCATGGCGGCGAATTCTTCCTGGCTCGGCCAGGCGCGAATGGATTCCGCGAGGTAGACATACGCCTCCGGGTTGGAGGCCACCGCCCTGGCCACTGCGGGCAGCAGGCGCATGAGGTATTCCTTGTACACCGTGCCGAACACCGGTACCACCGGCGTGGAGAACTCCGCCACCGTCAGGCGCCCGCCCGGCTTGGTCACGCGCGCCATCTCACGCAGGCCGAGCTCGGGGTCGTGAATGTTGCGCAGGCCGTAAGAGATGGTCACAGCGTCGAACGTGTTATCCGGGAACGGCAAGCGCATGCCGTCGCCCGCAACCTTGGGGACGTCGCGGTGCTGGCCGGCAGCCAACATGCCACGGGAGAAATCACAGGCCACGCACCACGCACCCGACTTGGACAGCTCTTCAGTGGACACCGCAGTACCCGCGGCAAGGTCAAGGACCTTCTCCCCCGGCTGCAGGTTCAGCCGCTCGCGGGTCTTCTTACGCCAGTGCGCATCCTGCCCGAAAGACAAGATGGTGTTGGTCAGATCGTATTTGGCCCCCACGCCGTCAAACATGCTCGCGACGTCGAAGGGCTTTTTGTCTAAGTTCGCCTTAACCACGCGCTCCAGTCTAGGCTGCGCGGTCCTTGGCTGCGCGCTTGACCCACACGGGCAGCTGCTGCCACGACTGGATACGGCCCAGCAAACCGGCGGGCTGCTTGCGGTACTCGCGCAGGACTTCCTCGTAGTAGCCCACCAACTGGCGGCACAGCGCGTCCCAGGTCTTGTTAGCCACGGACTCGCGCGCCTGCTGGCGCATGGTTACTTGCGTCTCGGGTGCAATAAGCTTATCGACGGCCGCTGGCAGCTGCGCCTCAAAATCCTCCACGTCCAGCAGGTAGCCGTTGTAGCCCTCCTCGATGAGGTCGACCGGACCGCCTGCACGAGGGCCGATGGTGGGCACGCCCGAGGCCTGCGCCTCCTGGATGGCTTGGCAGAAGGTTTCAAACTCACCGGCGTGAATAAACACATCGAGGGAGGCGTAGGCGCGCGCCAGTTCATCGCCGCCGAGCGCTCCGGTGAACACCGCGTTGGGCATAAGCTCCTGGAGCGCGGGGCGCTCCGGGCCGTCGCCCACGATGACCAACTGGATATCCGCGCGATCCTTCAGCACAGCGAGGCGGTGCACGCCCTTTTCCGCGGCCAGGCGGCCGACAAAGCCCACGATCTTCTTGGTGCCCGTGCGGTCCCAAGTGCGGCGCAGGGTCTCCGAGCGCTTGGTGGGATGGAAACGCTTGGCGTCCACGCCGCGGCCCCAGTGGTGGACGTTCTTGACGTTATGGTCCTCAAGGTCCCGGATGGTCAACGAGGACGGGGCCAACGTCATCTGGCAGGAGTTGTGGATGGCGCGGATCCATTCCCAGCAGCCGTGCGCGAAGATGGAGGCGTTGTACTTGGTGGCAAAGCCTGCAACGTCCGTCTGGTAGAGCGCGATGGCGGGGATGCGAGGCGAGCGCGCGGCGAGGGCGCCCGCCGCACCGAGTACGAACGGGCTGGCCAGGTGAATGATGTCCGGCTTGAAGGAGCGCAATTCCTCATCAACTGCGAGAGTGGGCACGCCCACCGGCAGCGAATCCACGAGTGGCACACGCACCGTGGGCACGCGAACAATGGGGAAACCGAGGTAGTCAGCGATCTCTTCCTGGCCGTCGCGCGCTCCCGGGGCGATGACCAGGGCCTCGTGGCCCTCCGCGTGCAGGTGCTCCAGCACCCGGAGCACGGAATTGGTGACGCCATTGACGTTGGGGAGGAAGGACTCGGCCACGATCGCTACACGCATGGGCGACATTGTCGGATCTAAAGACGTACGCCTTCTGTCCTTTGGGTGTACTCGCTGAAAAATCTTGGTTAAGAACACGTTACCTCCGTTCCGCCCGCGCCGCCCACTGGCTGACCAGCACCCACGCTAACCCCGCGACGAGCGTGCTCACCACCCACACGGACAGCGCCGGGATGACGCTCAAGGTCCACTCGCGGCCTTCCACCTTCACCAGGTCCGGGTTTTCCTTCGAGTAGTTCACCCACACTTGCTGCCCCTCACCGAGACCAGTGGGGTACAGCAAACCCGTGGGCGGCGAGTGGTAAAAACTGTCCTCGTCTTGGAAGTCCACCGTGGTGCGCAGCAGACCCACGTTGGTCACGGTAGCCAACGCGCGCCCCGTATCGGCGTTGATCGCCCGATCATTGAGGTAGGGCCCCACCACCATGGCGACGCTGCCGATGACCGCCGCAGCATAGAGCGCCATGATGACCTGGTGCAAACGCCGCCGCAGGACCTCCGGCGTGTAGTTCGGCGCCTGCGGCCTAGAAACCCGCTTGGGCATGCAACGCCTCGTTCAGTGCGCGCCGAGTCGCGCGCGTCGTCTTCGCCTCCACCACCGTGATACCGGTGGAGCGCTCCTTCAAATCCGCGAGCGTATCCAGCAGTTCCTGCGGCGTCGTCACGGCCACGTGGTCCACGCCGTAGCCCGCACACAACTCGGCCAGCTGCGCGCCGTGCGGCGTGCCGAAGGCCTTCTCAAACTGCCCGCGGAACGCCTCGCCGCCCTGCTCGAGGGTCTCAAAGATGCCGCCACCATCATCGTTGGCCACCACGATGGTGAGGTTTTCCGGGCGTACCTCGTCCAGGCCGATGAGCAGACCGCCGATGTCGTGGAGGAAAGTCACGTCCCCCACCAGCGCCACGGTGCGCGGGGCGCGTGGCAAGTCCGCGTCGCGGGACTGCACGGCCAGCGCCACGCCAATGGCCTGGGAGACGTTGCCGTCGATGCCGGCGGCGCCGCGGGGCGAGTGCGTTTCCACGCCGTCGAAAGGCAAGCCCACCAGCGAAGCATCCCGCACTGGGTTGGAGGAGCCGACGAAGAAGCTATCTTCCACCGCCAAAGTGTCAGCCACGGCGGCCGCCACGTGGAGACCAGTAAAGCCGAAGTCCTCCTTGGCCAGGTTCTCGCGGACGGCATCGGCGCCAATGCGCGACGCGCCGTCGCAAATCTTCAGCCAATCGCGGCTCGGCTCACCGGTCACCTTGACGGTGGTGCCCAAGCGAGCCTTGTCGCCGCGGGGGTTCGTAAAATCCGCGGTGCGCGACAAGCACACCAGCTCGACGTCCGGATCGCTCAGCAGTGCCAGCACTCCGCGGTGCAGAGTCGGGTGCCCCACCACGACGACCTGCTCGACCTTCGTATTCACCACGTAGTCGTTGGCGGAGACGTGGTCGCGCCGGAACACCCCGGCGGCCAGCGGGTGGACGGGGTGATACGGCGCGGGCGCGCTCGGCTCGGCGATGGTGGGCACGTCCTGCAAACCCTCCACCTCCCAGGCCTCATCACCGGCGATCACCAGGGTGTTGCGGGACAGATCCACCTCGACCTCACCGTGATTGACCGGGCGCGGCGCCGGCGCCAGGCGCTGGGTGAAATCGGTGGGTTCCACCGGCGGCTCGTCGCCCACGAGCGGCACGTCGAGCGCAATATTAAGGTGCACCACGGTGTCCTGGGTCAGGCGCTGGGAGACGTACATGACGTCCTCCGCCGTGGCAATCTGGGTGGTCTGCGCGAAATCCCCGAAAATTCCCTGCTGCTGGATCGTCTGCGGCGCTCCGGTGCCTACCAGGCGTTCCGGGCGGTCGGCGGACAGCACCACGAGCGGCACGTGGGCGTGGTGGGCTTCCACTACGGCGGGAAGAGTATTGGCCACGGCGGAACCGGATGTCATCACCACGGCGACGTGGCGGCGCTTGACCCGCGCCATGCCCAGGGCCAGGAACGCCGCCGAACGCTCGTCGAGGCGGGTATGCACGCGAATATCCCGGCGCGCCAGTAGCGCCAGCGCCAGCGGCGCGTTGCGGGATCCGGGGCACAGCACGACGTCGGTGACGTGCCGCGACAGCAGCGCCGCCACCTGCTGGGCCAGCTCCGTCGCGCTCACCGGCTCGCGCCCTGGCTGCTGCGGCTCGGCGACGTTGTTCGCGTCGTCGTTAGGCAAGCCCGCGAAGGTGGGCACGGTCGGCGGCATCTGGGGTTGCTGCGGGGAGCTATTCGCATCGTGGGACATGGCTCCCCATCATACGCGGGCAGCGACGCGGCCTGGCAACGCTTCACCCCGAGCGACAAACCTCTAAACGACCCGAAAGGTGCCTCAAAAGAACCCTAGACAAAGGTTTGTCGCTCGGGCTATACCGTGGCGGCGAATGGAAACAGTTCGCGTTCGGCCTGCCGAGCAGGCTAGCCGTTCAGCAGGTCATCCAGCATCTTGTCCAGGTCCTCGTTACCGGTGCCACCCTCAGGCAGCAGGTCCCCGGTGCCTGGGTCCTGCGTGGTTCCGGTCGACGGTTCGTCCGAGTTGCCTGAGTTGTCCGAATCGTTAGAGTTCCCCCGCCCGCCGAAGAGGCCACCGTTCCCGGAGTCTTCCGGGGTCTCCGTCACGGTTTCGGTGACGGTGGTGGGCATCGTCTCCGTGACAGTAGCGGTTTCCGTCACCGGCGCGGGCGCGGGTTTGTCGGCCTCTGCGGCGGCAGAACGCCACAGGAATCCGAAGACAATGGCTGCGAGCACAGCGAGCCCCGCAATCACACCAAGCGCGGTAGCCGCAGCACCGCTACCGGACTTGCGCGGCGGTTCCGGCTCCGCGAAACCACCGGAAGGCCCGGGATGTTGACGGGGCGGCTGGTACGCCGGTTCGCCGTAGCCGCGATTGTCGTAACCGCGCTCCCCATAGCCGCGGTCGCCGTAGGCGGGCTGACCGGCGCCAGGGCCCGCACTGGCGCCGGCACCGTAGCCAGCGCCGTATCCTGCGCCGTCAACGTCGGCGCGCGGGATGGACTGTGTCTCATCGCCGCGATCGTGGCCGGGGAAGTACTGCCGGGGCTTGTTAGGGTCCTGGGGTGAGTTCATGCATTTAGTTCTACCCGCCGACCCTTGGTTGTCACCAGTGCGTTCGCTATTAGCGCACTGTGAAACGCGCCAGCATCCTGCCGGTGGCAGTATCGAGGCCCACCAACTCCGCGGGTGTGCCCGCGAAGAGAAGGTCGCCGCCGTCCGCGCCGGCGCCGGGCCCCATCTCAATAACGTGGTCTGCCTGCGCGATAACCCCGAGGTCGTGTTCCACCACCACGACAGTGTGACCGGCATCCACCACGGCGCGCAGCTGGGCGGTGAGCAGCGCCGCATCCGCCGGGTGCAGACCGGTGGTGGGCTCGTCCATGAGGTACAGCACCTTCTTGCGCGTATTGCGGGACGCGTGCAGTTCTGTGGCCAGCTTGATGCGCTGCGCCTCACCGCCCGAGAGTTCCGGGGCGCCTTGGCCCAGCCGCAGGTAGCCCAGGCCGATGTCGCGGAGCGTGGCCACGATGCGGGAAAGCACCTTGTGATCGGCAAACACTTCGGCCGCGTCGTCCACAGTCAGGTCCAACAGCTGCGCCGCATTCAGGCCATTCCACGTCACCTCGAGGGTCTCGGGGTTGTAGCGCTGCCCCGCACAATCCGGGCACGTGGTATACGAACCTGGCAAGAAGATGAGCTCTACCTCAATCTTTCCGGCGCCCGCGCAGGTGGGGCATTGTCCCTTGGCCACGTTGTAGGAAAAGCGCGAGACGTTCCACCCGCGTGCCTTGGCCTCCGGGGTGCCCGCCAGAAGCTTGCGCACGTGATCCCACAGCCCCGTATAGGTAGCCAGCGTGGAGCGCGGGGTGCGCCCGATCGGCTTGTGGGAGATGTACACGCGCTTGTCCACTCCCCCGCGTTCTGCTCCGGAGTCCACGAGGTCCTCAAGCTCACAGTCCCGGAGGGCGTTGAGCACCGTGGTTTTACCGGAACCGCTCACGCCAGCCAGCGCGGTGAAGGTGCCCTGCGGGATGTCGACGTCAATGCCGCGCAGGTTGTGCTGGTCGAGCCCGCTGAGGGAAAGCATTGCGGTGTCGTTGGTACTCTCCGACGGCGCGCCGAGCATCTTGTCGTTTCGTTGGCGCAGCGCCTGGAAAGTGGGGCTGGCCTGCACGGCGGGGTCCGTGGATTCAAGGTAGTCCGCCAAGAGGCCCGAGTACATCACCGTGCCACCGCCTTCGCCGGCGACAGGGCCGACGTCGACTATCCAATCAGCCTGCGCCACCAGGTTCATGTCGTGCTCCACCAGCAGCACGGAATTGCCCGCCGACACGAAACGACGGCACAGGCGGGACACCGCCTCGCGTTCTTCCGGGTGCAGGCCTGCCGACGGCTCGTCCAAGACGTAGGCCACACCGAACAAGCCGGAGCGCAGCTGCGATGCCAGGCGCACACGCTGTAGCTCGCCCGCGGACAGCGTCTCCGCCGCACGGTCCACCGTGAGGTGGCCCAGCCCCAATTCCAACGCAGATTCGAGGGTGGTCAGCAGGTTCTTGAGCAGCAAAGCCTCCGCGCTGAGCTCCGCATCGGCGGCACTATCCGCGGCGATAGTGGCGGCCCGCGCGGCCAGCACCTCATGCAAGCGCTGCAGCGGCCAGGAGCTGAGGACGTCGATAGGCTCGCCCAGGTAGGTCACCGCCAACGCATCCTGCCCCAGTTTGCGCCCCTGACACACCGGGCAGGTCTGGTGTTCCATGAAGCTCAAGGTGCGCTTGCGCAAGGTCTCGGATTCTGTCTCCGCCAGGGTCTTACGCAGGTAGCTGGCCGCCGAGCGCCACGTCCCTTCATATTGGCGCTGCACCTGATCCGCCCCGCGGTGCGGGGTAATGGTCACCACCGGGCGTTCATCGGTGAACAAGATCCACTCGCGGTCCGCGGCGGGGATGTCCCGCCACGGGGTGTCCAGCGGGTAGCCCAGGGCATCGAGGATATCCCGGAAATTCTTGCCCGCCCAAGCTCCGGGCCACGCGGCGATGGCGCCCTCTCGGATGGTCAGTGACGGATCGGGAACCATCGTGGCTTCCGTGGGTTCGTGCTGGATGCCGGTGCCCTGGCAGGCCGGGCACATGCCTTGCGGGGTATTGGGTGAAAAGTGTTCGGCGTACAGCCCCTTCGGGTTGTCACCGCTGCGAGAAAACAACAGGCGCAACGAGTTGGACAGGGCGGAGACGGTGCCCACCGTGGAGCGCGCGCCCGCGCCGGTCGTATTCTGTTCCAGTGCCACCGTCGGCGGGAGGCCTTCGATGGAGCCCACCTGCGGGTCCACCGCGGAGCCAATGAGTCGGCGGGCGAAAGGGGCCACGGACTCTAAGTAGCGGCGCTGCCCCTCACCGTGGATCGTGCCAAAAGCCAGGGAGGATTTGCCCGATCCGGACACGCCCGTCACTGCCACCACGCAGCCGCGCGGCAGCTCCACATCCACGTTGCGCAGGTTGTTCAGGTGCGCGTCGCGGACACGAATCAGGGACTCAGCAGTAACGCTCATGCGCCCCAGCCTAACAACGCCGAAGACCGCGGCGCCTTTAGATAAATTCAGCGGCCGCCCGCACGCGGTCGAACCACCAGTCCCGGCGCGCCGGTGACGCCGCCAGCGCGCCCAAGCGCGCGGGGTCGGGTGCAATCGGGGCGGCGGGGAGGTGGCCGTCGACGATGTGCCGAGGCTCCGCCACATCTTCCACGAACAGTGACCCGGTGGCCAGCCCGGCCGCGGCGGGCGCGACGTCGATGTCTTCGTCGTCCGCGATAACCGGAAGCGCGGCCACGGCGGCCAGCCCCATGTTCATTCCCACTGCGGTATCCAGCGCGGAGGCCACGGTGACGTCCATGTGTTTCGCCCGCAGCTCGCGGGTGAGTTCCAGGACGTTGCGCACCCCGCCCAGCGGCGCGGGTTTGACCACGGCCACGTCTGCGGCCTGCAGCTGCGCCACCCGGTACGGGTCCTTGGCTTTGCGGATGGATTCGTCTGCCGCGACGCGCACGAACAGGCCCGAGCGCATGAGCTGCTGGCGCACCTGCTGCAACTCCTCCACCGTGGCGCAGGGTTGCTCCAGGTAGTCCAGCGGCATGAGAGCCTTAGCCGCGGCGATGGCTTCGTCCACGGTCCAGCCGCCGTTGGCGTCCACGCGGATGACGGCCCCGGGACGGGCGTCGCGGACGGCCTGCACGCGGGCGACGTCATCGGCCAGGGTCTGGCCCCGGTCTGCGACCTTCACCTTCACCACCCGGCAGCCGGGATAAAGGTCCAAAACCGCAGGGACCTCGCTGGCGGGCACGGCGGGGACGGTGGCGTTGACCTCCACCGTGTCGCGGTTGAGTTTGGGCAGACCAAGGTACGCAGCTTCCAACCCAGCGCGCAGCCACTGCGCCGATTCTTCCGCCCCGTACTCCAGGAACGGTGCGAACTCGCCCCAGCCCGCGGGGCCGTCGATAAGCAGGGCCTCCCGGTAGTCGATGCCGCGAAAACGCACCGCCAGAGGTAGGGAGACGACGTGGGCACGATCTAGGACGTCGTCCATCGCGACAACGCCTGCTTCCGCCCCTGGGGCCGCGGACCGGCCAAAGGTTAAATCTGACATGTCACTACCCTAGCGCGCGAGCGGCGACCCAAAATTGTGTGATCAATATCAATGCCCGCCAGCCACTTCCCAGCTGGGCACCTGAGCTGGCAAGGTGATAGCGTAACACTGTAATGGTTATAACAAGTTGCGCAATTTGTTATGGCTGGCGTTCGCACACATAGAAAGGCAACCTGATGGTTTACCTTCTTATCTCACTGCTGGCCATCGCGGCAGTGGTCTACCTCATCTACAAGAAGGTGCACGCAGCTGCAGCCATCTTCTTCGTGGGTGTCTTCCTTCTCATGCTGGCAGCCCTCACCGGCCGCGCCGAATTCCGCACCACTGACATCGACCCCACCGGCAGCGCACTCTACGACCAGTTGCTCGTCGTCGACGCCCTGTTCAAGGAGCGCTTCTCCGGCATCGGCATGGCGATTATGGTGCTGTTTGGTTTCGTGTCCTATATGCGCCACATCGGCGCCGACGCCAAGACCGTGGTCGCGCTCTCTTCTCCCCTGCGCCGCTTCAAGGGTTCCTACTGGCTCGTGCCGGTCGGCTACCTCATCGGCAACCTCCTATCGCTGGTGATCCCGTCCGCCGCCTCGCTGTCCCTGCTGCTGGTGGCCACGCTGCTCCCGGCGCTCATCGCCGCGGGCCTGACCCCGCTGACGGTGGCGGCCATCGTCGTGACCTCGTCCACCATCATCCCCACCCCGCTGGAGGCCGGCCTCATTCAGGGCGCTGACCTCACTGGCATGACCGTGACCGAATTCGCCTACGGTGCCGTGGCCTGGGCCACGGTCCCTACACTCATCATCACCGCCTTCGTGCACATGTGGTGGCAGCGCCACTGCGACATCAGCGACGCCAAGCGCAATCTCGAAGAGCACGCTGGTGAGGTGGGCGAGGACGGCATGTCCGATTCCGAGCGCGCCGTCCGCGATTCCATCGAACGCGCCCAGGGCTTGCCTGGCTACTACGCCCTGCTCCCGCTCATGCCGCTCGTGCTCATTATCCTCTCGGCCATCTTAAAGCGCCTGGACGTCCTCCCCTTCGAGGCGGGCATCCTCCCGGTCACCGTGGTCTCTCTCATGCTCGCCATGATTATCGAGGCCATCCGCCACAAGGATCTCAACGGCGCCATCGATTCCGGCAAGTCCTTCTTCCGCGGCATGGGCGACGGCGCGGCGGGCGTGGTAGCCCTGCTCGTGGCTGCCGCCGTGCTCATCGAGGGCATCACGCAGATGGGCGTCATTGACATGCTTATCGACGCCGCGAAGGGCTCCCAGGGTGCCGCCATCATCATCGTCCTGGTATTCGTGGCCGCCACCGCCGCGATGGCAGCGCTCACCGGCTCCGGTACGGCTCCGTACTTCGCTTTCTCCGAGGTTGTCCCATCGCTGGCCTCCGAGACCAGCATCCACGCCCCGCAGATGCTCACCGCCATTTGGGGCACCTCCAACCTGGTACGCCAGGTCTCCCCGGTCAACGCCGCGGTGCTCATTGTCTCCGGCGCCATCAAGGTTAACCCGATTCGCCTGGTCAAGCGCACCTCGGTACCGATGTTGACCGCCATGGTGCTCAACACGGTGTTCGCGTTCCTGTTCATCGGCTAGCGCCGCACCGCCTACCCCAAGGCATAACGAAACCCCAGCCTGTCACCGCCACGTACTACCCACTAAATACGCGGCGAGGCTGGGGTTTCCTAGCGCTCGCTTCAAGCGCTTCACTCTCGAAGAAGCTGACCTCTACGGTCGCCTATTCACTCCACTTGAAGGGGCTAATGCGCCTTACTTGGAGGACAGCCCGGTGATCGCGTCCACGGTGCCGTTCAGAGCGCCGGAGAAGAGCTCAACAAGGCCGGTCAAGAAGTTAGCAACAACGTCAATCATTGTGATTCCTTTCGTTCGGGTTGGTTGCTTACGAGAATCCACGCTACGGCTGCCCTCGCCGCATCGGCACCCATTTCACGACTTCCTTATTAATCTTTGCGAAACATAGCGGGAAACAATCAGGCACATTCAGCAATGGGCTTTCACCATCGCCAACCACGTTTTCACAGCTAAACTGGTCAACCATGAACCTTGAGACCACCACCTCCCGTCGCGGCGGCCTGACAATGAAGGAACACCGCCTCACCGTCCCCTGGGATCCGTTCACAGCGGATGCGGGAGATACTTTTGAACTGTTTGCCAGAGAACTCAGCCTTCCAGGCGCTGATGGCGCCACGGCCTCCACCGACGACCGCCCCGCGCTGGTCTACCTGCAGGGCGGCCCCGGTTTCCCGGCGCCGCGCCCGCTCGATACCTCGGGCTGGTTGGGCCAAGCGCTCCAGCACTACCGCGTCATCCTCATCGACCAGCGCGGCACGGGGCGCTCGCACCGCATCGACGGCGCCAGCGCTGCGGAAGACCGGGGCGTCGACAAGCTAAAACTCCTGCATCAGGAATACATCGTGGAAGATTGCGAGGCGCTGCGGGAAGCACTCGGCATCGACGCCTGGGCGCTCATCGGGCAGAGCTTCGGCGGCTTCTGCATTACCGCGTATCTCTCCCACCACCCCGAGTCCGTCACGCACGCCTACCTCACCGGTGGGCTACCCGCGACCGCCGTCGGGGTCGACGATGTCTACCGCGCCACCTACTCCAAGCTGGCCGCACGCCACCGCGAGTTCTACGCCCAGTTCCCCTGGGCCGAGGAACGCATCCGCGAGATCGCCCACCACCTCGACAACGCAGACGAGACCCTACCCACCGGGGAGCGACTCTCCGCGCGTCGGTTCCGCACCATCGGCATCGAGCTCGGCCGCGGCAGCGGATTCGCCGCGCTCGCCTACCTGTTAGAAGATCCCTTCCGGCAGGTGGCCGGAGAAAAGCGCCTCAAGACGGACTTCCTGGCCAAGGTCGGCGACCGCGTCTCCTTCGCCCACGGTCCCCTGTACGCCGCGATCCACGAGTCCATCTACGGCGGCGTGGGAGGCCAGGACGTGACCGGTTGGGCCGCGCACCGCATCCGCGCGGAGTTCGAAGCCTTCGCCGAGGACGCCGATCCGCGCAGCGCGGACGAATACTTCCTCACCGGCGAGCACGTCTACCCCTGGCAGTTTGAGGAGGACCCGGCATTGCACGAGCTTGCCGACGCCGCACACGCCCTGGCCGCGCATTCATGGGAGCGCTCCCCGTACGACCGCGACGTGCTGGCCACCGCGCCCGTGGCCGCGGCCGCCGCATACTACGACGACATCTTCGTCCCGCTGGAGCTCTCCCTGGACACCGCGGGCGCCTACCGCGACTGCCGCCTGCACATCACCAACTACTTCCAGCACAACGGCATCAGCGTCGACGGCGCCGGGCTGTTCAACATCCTGCGCGATAAAATCCGCGACCACTAACTTAAGGTAGAACCATGACCGAACAACGCGCCTACAGCACCGACAACCCTTTTGATCCTTCCCAGTGGAAGGTGATGGACGGCTTTGCGAACCTCACCGACATCACCTACCACCGCCACGTGGGTGAGGGCCGCAAGAACGGCATTGTGCGCATCGCCTTCGACCGCCCGGAAGTACGCAACGCCTTCCGCCCCCACACCGTGGACGAGCTCTACCGGGCGCTGGACCACGCGCGCCGCACCCCCGACGTGGGCACCGTGCTGCTCACCGGCAACGGCCCCAGCGACAAGGACGGCGGCTGGGCGTTTTGCTCCGGCGGCGACCAGCGCATCCGCGGCCGCTCCGGCTACCGCTATGCCACCGCGCACGACTCCGACGACGCCACGGCGGACGAGTCCACCGTGGACACCGCCCGCGAAAAGGTGGAGGGCGGCCGCCTCCACATTCTGGAGGTCCAGCGCCTCATCCGCACGATGCCCAAGGTGGTCATCGCCGTGGTCAACGGCTGGGCGGCCGGCGGCGGGCACTCCCTGCACGTGGTGTGTGACATGACCATCGCGTCGCGCCAGGAGGCGCGCTTTAAGCAGACCGACGCCGACGTCGGCTCCTTTGACGCCGGTTACGGTTCCGCCTACCTGGCCAAGATGGTGGGGCAAAAGTACGCCCGCGAGATCTTCTTCCTCGGCCGCACCTACGACGCCGAGCGCATGCAGCAGATGGGCGCGGTCAACGAGGTGGCCGATCACGGCGATCTGGAGAAGGCAGCCATCCAGATGGCCCGGGAGATCAATACCAAGTCCCCCACCGCGCAACGCATGCTGAAGTTCGCTTTCAACCTCACCGATGACGGGCTCATGGGCCAGCAGGTCTTCGCCGGCGAGGCCACCCGCCTGGCCTACATGACCGACGAGGCCGTCGAGGGCAAGGAGTCCTTCCTGGAAAAGCGCGAGCCCAACTGGGACCAGTTCCCGTACTACTACTAGGCCCGCGGCCGCCACACCCCACTGCGCCCCACCAACCTTGTGCTGACCACAAGGATAAGCAACGCCACGACGAACTGGAGGGAAAGTTTCCACGGGACCGCCTCCAGCCAGCCAGGCGTGAACGGGTCGCCGGTGAGGAAACCTGTGGTGACCAGGATGCCGGTCAACGTCACCGCCGCAACCAAAATGACAATGAAGGCACAGATACCGCTGGCCTCCGCTACGGCGGCACGCCACACGAATCCGGGTGGGGCACCCGCCATCACCAACGCGCGATCATCTCCGCGCACTCGCGGGAGGATAACCAGTGTGCTGAAAAGCCCGGCGACGATATTCGGTACCAGCGCCGGCGCGATCAGAAGCAGCACGAGTTCGGACTCGCTTGTCGACGCCCCTTCCATCCAACGGTCGCCTACAAGGATCACCGCCCACGTGCTCACCACGAACACTCCCGTCACCACCCACGGGAGAATGACGGCGCGACTAAAGAGCGAATAGCGGCGCAGATTAGCGAGAGCGACGAGCACCGGTACCGGTAGGCGCCACTTCGCAGGCACACCCCCAACGGCTACGGTGGCTACGATCAACCAATCCATAAGGAACAGAACAGCGCACACCAGCAGCATGTGCATACCGAAAACGCTGGACGCTAGCTCGTCACCGGCATCAAAATTGCCGCGGCGCGCGGTTTCAAACAGCGCGATATAACCGCCGAGTGCGCCTAAGCCGCACGCGGTGGACCAGAAGCCGGGCTTCGCGCGCGGCAAGGTAGCCTCCCGCAATGCGCGCAGCGGGTGCAGGCGATACACCCGCCAGAGCTGAGGCAAGGCGGAACCCAGTGTGGCCGCCAGCACCGTCCCCAGCGCCCAGGCCACCGCCGGTATGCCGTAACTCGGGTCGATAGCAAGTAGCGCATCATCGAGAACCTTTTTCGTTGGTCTCAGCAGGATGGGCGCTACAAGGAGTCCAGCCACCGCTCCTAGGCTTACTGCGCTCAGCACCTGTGCCAGCATCAACAGCGAACACAGCGCGTCGGGCATTCCCGCGAGTTTCCACTTCGCCAACGTGCTGCGGCGTTCGCTTACGACCAGTCCACTCAGCGTCCCCACGGCGGTGAGCACACCGATCACCGCAAAACCGATGACCGTGCCGGTCAAAGACTCAATGCCCTCCACGGTGCTTTCGCCGAGCAGAAAAGCATAGGCCACAGCGAGGCAGCCACTGGCGACGAAAGAAGTAGCAACCAGCGCGGCCCACGCGACCCGAGTGGACCACATGTCTGTTCCCGCGATCGACACTGCGCTCCACAACGCCCGTAAGGCACTTCCGCGAGACCTCTTCCCCTGCAGGGAAACCGGCGTGTACACCTGCTTCTTCACCCTCTTACCCTCATGCTGCATGGGCACCCCCTAATGCCACGCGGGCATCCGCGTAGTCGAGCGCTTGCGCATCGTGGCTGATGAGCACCACTGCGGTTCCGGTATCGGCCGCACTGCGGAGGGCACCCATGACGATGCGAGCGCTCGTCCGGTCCAGCGCGCCTGTGGGCTCATCCGCGAAGATATACGGGGTCCGCGCGAGCAACACTCGCGCCACGGCGACTCTCTGTTGTTGTCCGCCCGACAGCTGGTGCGGCAGCAGCTTTTCTAGCCCGTCAATGTTGAGGTAGGCAAAGGTATCTTGCACCGCGGCGATGGTTGGGCTCTTCCCTAATAGACGTGCGGTCAGCAACGCATTCTCCACCGCGGTCATCGTGCCGACGAGGTTGTAGTTTTGAAAAATAACACCACGTTGCGTGCGGCCAGGTGCCTCCACGACGCCCTGGGAGGGCTTATCAATACCGGCTAGCAAGGACATCAACGTCGACTTACCCGAACCGCTGGGGCCGGTAAGAGCCACTATGCTGCCGGTGGGGACGCGAACATCAAGCCCGGAGAATACGGTCTTACGACCAAACTTCTTGGCCACCCCAGTAGCCACGATGTCCTCGCCGCTTTTCAGGGTGCGAATCTTGTTCTTTGTCATGCTTCTCATTGCACGCGACGTGCCTGCTGAAAGAAATGCACTCAGCTGCCCACTAGTGGTGGAGCTAGCTCTACTGTGTTTCCGGTGCCGTTCGCCTTAAGCTGAAGTCATCATGACGCCCACACGAGCCTCCGCCACGGAATCCGCAGCAGCACCAACGCGCTATTGGCCCAGTGGATTCTCCCGCAACCCGTTGCGGTTGCTGCGGCGCCGCCAGCATTGGCGGGTGATGGCTTGGTCCTTCGTCTTGGCGTTGTTGTGCATTCCGACTGTTGTGGTTTCCCTTGTTCTTTTAGCATGGGTGCCGTGGGTGGCCCGCGTAGTGGACAACGTCGCGGTCTCTGGCGCCTCCTTTGTGGGCGTTTCCTGTGCGGAGCGTCGGGCCATTAAAATTTTCGATGGCCCGCAGGCCCTCAATCTCCTGGCCCACATCATCCTCATGTTGCTCGCGCTGATCGCTTGGACGGTGGCCCTCATCGTGTTTGTCGTCTGGATGGCCACCCCGATCCTCGCTGTCACCGATCCCGATTTTTCGGCGAATTTTGGCAACTACCGAACCAACAACATCGGGATCATCTGCGCGTTGTGCCTTCCTTCCGCCGCGATCCTGGTCACTATCCACAGCTACTTTTGTTGGCTGATTACCGGGGCGAGCACCGCAGCCACGGTCGCCGCGCACGGCGCCAACGCACACAAGGTTCAGGAACTGGAATCTTCTCGTGCCACGATCATCGACGCGTTTTCCGGTGAGCGCCGCCGTATCGAGAGGGAGCTTCATGACGGCGTGCAGCAGTATCTCACCGCGGTCCAGCTCAACATCGCTGCAGCACAACTACATGCCGCCAACAATCCCGAGCACATGGCAGATTCGTTGGAACAAGCCCGCCAGAATTCCAACAAGGCCCTGGAAGCACTCCGGTCCACGGTGCGGGGCATTTACCCCCAGGTTCTCCAAGACCATGGTCTAGTAGAAGCCATCAATGAACTAGTGCATTCTTCCGGCCTCGCCGGCGATGTGGAGGTAGACGCAGCTGCTGAGACCAATGCTCTGACCGACACCCAGGCCTTGCTGCTCTACCACGCGGTATCCGAAGCCCTCACGAATGCCTCTAAGCATGGCCATGCCTCCCACGTCCTGGTTCGCGTACACGGCCGTAGCCGTGACTACAGCAACGACAAGAGCACCAGCGCCATAACCGTCACCATCAGTGACGACGGAACGGGCCCCGACCTGCAACGCAGCGTTGCCGCATCGCCATCCCAGCCCGCAGTCCCGGACTTGAACGCCGAACAGTCCTCGGGTACTGGAATCGCGGGCTTGCGCGAACGAGCGCGCAGCTTGGGCGGCGATGTTGAATTTGGCAGCAGCAACGAATTCTCCGGTGCGCAGCTCACCATCTCACTTCCACAGAAAGGGGCACGATGAAGATCATCCTCGCAGAAGACTCCGCACTGTTGCTTGCGGGTCTCAGCGAAGTACTCCGCGCCGCTGGCCACAACGTCGCTAAAGCACGCGACGCCGACGAATTACGGAGTCTTGCGGAACAAGCACCCGTGGATCTCGTGATCAGTGACGTGCGCATGCCGCCGGATATGACCGATGACGGTGTCCGCGCAGTACGGGATATTCGTAGTAACGGCACCAACCGAGGCGTGCCGTCTATCATCCTGTCACAGTATGTTGCCGCCGCCTACCTCGACGAGTTCTTGGACCAGGGTGGATTCGGCTACTTGCTCAAGCAACGCGTCAGCGACATCCAAGAATTCCTCCACGCTATGGACAAGGTGGCAAGCGGGGACACCGTCGTTGACCCGGAGGTCGTGTCCTCGCTCCTACGCCGTCAGCACAACGAGCTCTCCCAGCTCACATCCCGCGAGAAGGAAGTGCTTCAGCTCATGGCGGAAGGCATGTCCAATTCGGACATTGGACAAAGACTTTTTCTCACCGCCGGAGCTGTGAGTAAACACATCGCCAATATCTTCCTCAAACTCGGCTTCACGCCGCAGGATGACAACCGCCGCGTCCGCGCCGTGCTGACCTGGCTGCGCCACCACGCCCACAACCCCTAGTATCTAATGGCGTGAACACCATCCTGCGACCGCTGCACGTTGACCCGCACGACCCGGCCGGTATCCTGCCCGCGCTGGAGGAGGCCATCGCGGGTAACTACGCTTACCTGCCTGTCCCCGGCAACGGTCCGGCTAAGGCAGAACTCTTGCGCGCCTCGCAGCGCGCGGGCGCGGACATCGACAGCGACGTCGCACTGGTGGTGCCCACGTCCGGGTCCACAGGCACGCCGAAGGGTGCGATGCTCACCGCCGTAAACCTCGTGTCCAGCGCTGACGCCACCCACCAGGTGCTCGGCGGGCCGGGACAATGGTTGCTGGCCATGCCCGCCCACCACATCGCCGGCATCCAGGTGCTTATCCGCTCGCTTATCGCGGGCGTAGATCCGTTGTGTGTGGATGTCTCCCAAGGCTTTAACGTCGCCGCCTTCGGCGCCGCGGCCTTCGAGCTGGACAAGACCGGCGACCGCACCTATACCTCGCTCGCGCCGATGCAGCTGGCCAAGGCGATGGACACCATGCAGGGCATCGACGCCCTGCGCACCTTTGATGCCGTGCTCGTCGGCGGTGCCGCGATCAACCCGCAGCTGCGCGCAGCCGCCGCGGAACTGGGCATCACCGTCGTGGCCACGTACGGCTCCTCGGAAACCTCCGGCGGGTGCGTCTACGACGGCCGCCCCCTCCCCGGCGCGCAGGTCAAGCTTGTCGACGGCCGCGTCCACCTCGGCGGCCCCATGATCGCGCGCGGCTATCGCAACGCCCCCGACCACGAGGCGTTTGCGGAACCCGGGTGGTTCATCACCTCCGACGGCGGGCAGCTGCGCGACGGCACGCTCACCATCACCGGCCGCCTGGACAACATCATCAACTCCGGCGGACTGAAGCTCCACCCGGAAAACTTGGAGCAGCACCTCCTGGCGGTGAAGGGCGTGCGCGGCGCCTGCGTCGTCGGTCTACCCGATGCGCGCCTGGGTCACATGATCGTCGCTGCCTACGAGGGAGACGCCGACCCCGGCGACATCCTCATCGCCCTCGACGACGCCGCCCTCCCCCGTTGGCAACGCCCCAAGAATCTCCTCCACGTCGACGCCCTGCCACTCACCGGCCCAGGCAAAGTGGACCGGCAAGCCGTGAAGACCCTTTTCACTCAGTAACCAGCACCGTGTCGACTGTGGAGAACGTCGCGCCCCGAGAGCTCTTGCCCGGCCAGTCCTTGCGCCCAGTGTTCGGGCATGGGTTTCAGCAGCTAGTCCTCCACAAATGACAGGTGTTTGTCCGTGTAGCGCTTGCCAGCGATGGTGGCGGCGTCGAAAAGCTGATTGACGTGGTCGACCTCGTCGGGGCGCAGCGCGGTGGTCTCGGCGTTGGCAATGATGCGGCCGGGGTTGGTGGAACCAGCCACGGGGAAGACGAAGTGGCGTTGGGCCAGCAACCACCCCAAGGCCAGCTGCGCCGGGGTGCGGTCGAGGGTCGCGGCGTAGTCCGCGAGCTGTTGGGCAAAGCGCTGGTTGGTGGCAAAGTTCGCCGAGTGCAGGCGCGGTGAGGAGGCGTCGTCGTTGGCCTGGGCCGTGCCCGCCAGCATGCCCTTGCCCAGCGGGGAATACGCCATGAACGCGATGCCGAGTTCGTCGCAAAGATCGAGGAGCTCTTTCTCCGGCTCGCGGGACCAGATGGAGTACTCGTACTGCACCGCCGACACCGGGTGCACGGCGTGCGCGCGGCGGATGGTGTCAGGCGAAGCCTCGCACAGGCCCAGGCGTGCGACCTTGCCCTCCGCGACGAGTTCGCCGACGGTGCCCGCGACGTCCTCGATGGGGACTTCCGGGTCCACGCGGTGCTGCATGAGGACGTCGAGACGCTCGCGCTGCAGGCGCCGCAAGGAGCCCTCGGCGCTGGCGCGGATGACCTCCGGACGGGAGTTTAAGTTGCCCGTCGGGGTGCCGTCGGCAATCTCCCAGCCGAACTTGGTGCACACGACGCCGCGGTTGCCCAGGGCGTCGCCAAGCATCTGCTCGCCGGTGTGCGGACCTTGGATCTCCGAGGTGTCGAAGAAGTTCACGCCGGCGTCGAACACCGTGCGCAGCGTCCGGATCATCTCCTCGCGCCGCGGGGAGTCCGGGTAGGAATGCGGCGTCATCGACGTGCAGCCCAGCGCTACCGCATTCACGGTGGCAGCGACGTGCTCGTCACCACCGGGACTGGCTGTGGTGAGGTGTTCTGACAGCGTGCGACGTTCCATGCCCACCAGAGTAAACTCAATCCCCATGACTGATCCACGCCACTACCCCGCAACCTACAAAGACTGGCTCGACGGCGCCCGCCCGCACACGTGGGCCAATGCCTTCGCCCCCGTGGTGGCGGGCACTGGCGCGGCCGCGGCTATCGACGGCGCGCACCTGGGCCGGGCACTGCTCGCCCTGGTGGTGGCGTGGGCGCTCATCTGTGGCGTGAACTATGCCAATGACTACTCCGACGGCATCCGCGGCACTGACGACGATCGCACCGGCCCGCAGCGGCTCACCGGCGGCGGGCTAGCCAAGCCCGCACACGTGAAATACGCGGCGTTCGCGTGCTTTGGCGTGGCGGGGATTGCGGGCATCGCGCTGTCGCTGCTGTCCGCATGGTGGTTCATCCTCGTGGGCGCGGTATGCATCGCGGGCGCGTGGTTTTATACCGGCGGCAAGAACCCCTACGGCTACCGCGGACTGGGTGAGATCGCCGTGTTCGTGTTCTTCGGCCTCGTGGCCGTTCTCGGCACACAGTTCACACAGGCCGGCCGGGTCACCTGGGTGGGCCTGGCGCTGGCCGTGGGCGTGGGCGCGATGTCCGCGGGTGTGAACCTGGTGAACAACATCCGCGATATCCCCTCGGACTCACAGACGGGCAAGATCACCCTTGCGGTGCGCCTGGGCGACGCGAAGGCCCGCAACCTCTTCACCGCGCTGGCGCTGCTGCCGTTCGCGCTCACCATCGCCGTGGCGCTGACGGCGTGGCCAGCGTTGATTTCACTGTTGGCGTTCCCCCTGGCACTCATGGCGGTGCGCACCGTCAACTCTGGTGCCCAGGCCGGCGCGCTCATCCCGGTGCTGGGTCTCACGGGCCGCGCGATGCTCATCTGGGCCGTGCTCATGGCCGCGGGGCTCGTGTTCGCCTCGTGATGTAAGTGCCGGGTCCCGGGCGCGTTAGCGGCCGGACAGCTCTGCCTGAATCCATTCCTTGCGCGCCTTGCGCTGGCGGGATAGCTCCGCCACGGAGTTAGTGGCTTCCAGACGCCACTTCGTGAACACCAGCATGGACAGCGGGAAGGCCACGATGAGCGCCAGTAGCGCGGACATCATGAGCGGCACCATCGCGCCGATAGCCACGGCGAGAAAGTGGATGACCGCCGTCAGCACTAGAAACAGCCCGAACCGGGCAGCACCGTACTTGAAGATGGCCACACGGGTCTTGCGCTTGAGCGCCGGATCCGGCTCCGGCGGGGCGGTCTGCTTGTCATTCACGCTGGTCAATTGTACTCCCTCACTATGGACGTTTTAAACTGATGGACATGGGTCGCCTGCTTCTAATCTTGCTTGTCCTTCTTGCCATCTACTTGGTGTGGAAGGCCTTCGGCCCGTCCTCGTGGGCGAAGAACCAACCCGCCGAGCCCGAGCCCCGCGCCATCAAGGGACCCGATGATGACGAGGAATTCCTGTGGAACCTGGAGAAGGAACGCTTCAAAGCCGAGCGCGAGAAGCAGCGCCGCGAACAGCAGGCACGCGACAAGAAGCACCGCGACAACCCTGGCGAGCAATCCGACGAGAACTGATAAGGGTGCGCGCCTGCGTTCTTAGTCCTTGGGCGTAAAGGACATCTCCATACCTAAGGCGTCGGCCACAGCAGCGACCTTTTCCCACCGCACGCCGCTACCGCCGTGCTCGATGGTGTGCAACGTCGAGCGGGACACCCCCGCCTTGGATGCCAGGTCCTGCTGCAGGACGCCGAGCTCGCGGCGTCGAGAAGCAAGGGCCTCCCCCAGCGCCACAATCATCGGATTATCGCTGGCTGGCTTGCCCTGCTTGTTCCGCGTGCGGTTCGGGGCGTTCGTCTCATCGCTCATGCGGGGTGGCCTCCACTTCTAGTGCGTGCGTTGTGGTGCATGCGGTGCGCTGCACATGGTGTGCTGTGTGCGTGATGCGTGGCGGCCTAGTTCAGGCCCGCGTAGGAGTGTAGGCCGGAGACCACCATGTTGATGAAGAATAGGTTGAAGATCATCGTGGCCAGGGCCAGGATGTTGATCCACGGCGCGGCCTTGCGGAACATCGGCGTCGCGCGCGCGTGCAGGTACGCGGCGTAGAGCACCCAGGTGGCAAAGGACACGGTTTCCTTCGGGTCCCAGCCCCAGAAGCGGCCCCACGCGGACTCGGCCCAAATGGCGCCCAGGACGATGCCGACGCCGAGAACCGGCAGGGTGATCACGGCGGTACGGTAGGCCAACTGGTCCAGCTTCACTGCCGACGGCAGCGGGCGCGCGATGGCGCCGAAAAACCCGGACTCGCGCCCCTTCGGCTGCCATACACGGAGCATGTGCAGCAGCGAGGCGATACCGGAGACGATGCCGATGGACGCACCAGTGGAGACCACGGAGACGTGGATCGGCATCCAGTGGGACTGCAGCGCCGGGACCACGGGCGCGGACTCAGCGTAGAGCTTCGTGCCGCCGTAGAACATCAGCACCAGGATCGGGGTGAGCAGCCACGGCCACAGCGTGCGCCATTCCTTGCGCTGGATGGCAATCGACGCCGCCACCATGGTGATGCCGGTGACCATGAGGACGTACTCGTAAAGGTTGCCGAATGGGAAGCGGCTGGTGGCCAGGCCGCGCAGCACAATCGCAGTGAAGTGCAAGATGATGCCCAGCCAGATCACCGACTGGGTCATGCCGCCCCACTTGTCCGCCTTGGCCTCGTCGGCCGCGAGCGCCTGCTTATCGACGCCCGCGTCCGTGGCGTGGCCGATGCCGGCGGGGAGGTCAGTGGCGCCGTCGGAACCAGCAAAGGCTGTGGTATCGACGTCCGCGCCGGCGCCGCCAACGGTGACGAGTTCCTTCGCGGAGCTCTCAGCCGTAGCGTCAGCCTGCAGTGCACGGCGGCGCGCCACAATGCCCTGCACGCGGCCGTAGTAGACCAGCGACAAGATCAACGCGATGACGTAGATGATGAACGCGGTCTGGAAGGAGATGTCCGAAAAATTGGACAGGGACTGATTGACCAGCATCTTGGTTCAAACCTCACATACTGTACTGAGTACGACAAAACGTGCGCATTTCACGGCGGCCACGTGGGGGCAAGTGCCCATTAGGCTACTACTGACCGCTGGGTTATCCAACTTTTTATTGATACACGGCGGCGGCTGAGTACCACCGGCGGCTGGGCCGGGTGCCCCGGCTAGTCGTCGGTGTAGATCTCGTCTTCCTCCACCTCGTCCGGATCGGGGAGGTCGTGGAGACGGCGGTGCAGCTCGTCGAATTCCTCGCCCCAGCCGGCGGAATCGGTGCGCGCCAGACCGGCCATCTCCACGACGGTAGCGGTCGCGATGCTGGTGTTGGCACCAGCACCGTCGGTGACCGGGCGCAGGCGCACCCAGATGCGGCGGCGCTTGATCACCAGGGAGCCCACGAGCGAGGCCAACATGATGACGGTGGAGACCAACACCCACTTCTGCATTGGGTCGTGCGAGATCTGGTAGTTCGCGTACTCGCTGGCGCCCTCGAACGTGATCTTGGTGCCGTCATCGAGCGTGACCTTGTCGCCCTGCTCCAGGTTGACGCGCTCAATCTTCTGCAGCTGACCGGAATGGATGAGCGACTGATCCAGGGAGAAGATGCTCTGGGCCGTGCCGGTGTCCAGTCCCGCGTCGCCGCGATAAATGTCCACCGCGAGCGCCGGGTTGTTCATCGCCGGGTGCGAAGAAGCCAGGATGTTTTCGTTCTCACCCGTCCACTGTGCGGTGGGCGCGAACAGTCCTTGGATGGCCAGCTGGTTTTGGCGGCGCTCGTACAAATCTGGGTGCATGCCCGCCGGCGGGTCGAAGCGCATGACGCCCGAGGACAAGAAGAAGGTCAGATCATCCGGGCGGAACTGCATGGTCTGCGTGCGCTTTTCCCGGTTGGGCCACTCCACCGTGATGGTCGGGGCGTAGCCATGACCCTGCAGGTACACGCGGTCGCCGGCCAGGCGCAGCGGGTGGTTCACCTTCAGCTCGTAGTCTTCCCACGACTCGGAATCGGTGTAGATGTCATCGCCCTCAGCAAAGGAAACGTTGGAGGTGAACATCTTCGCCTGACCATTGGGCAGGTATTCCGCAGCGAAGTCATGCGCAACGAAGCAGAAGGGGTTGAGCCCCGTGCCGTCGAAAAGCGCGCCGGCGCGGAAGGAGTCGAAGTTGGAGGTAGACGTGTTGCAGAATTCCTTGGACTGGTCCACATCCACGGCGTGATCGTAGGAACCGGACTCGGTGACCACGATGACCTGGCCCTCGTAGTGCAACAGCTTGCCTGCGGCGATGGTGAGCAGCATGGCCACCAACGCGATGTGGAAGATGAGGTTGCACAGCTCGCGGGCATAGCCGCGCTCCGCGGACAGGCTCACCGCGCCCGCGCGATCCTCTTCTGCCGAGTATTCCGCCACGCGCCAACCCTTGAGCAGGGTGCGCACCTGGGCCTTCGCGCCGTCGAGGTCGGTGTCCAGGGTTTCCTCCGCGTGCTGCGGCATGCGCGCCAGGTAGCGCGGGGCGCGGGTGGGCTTGGTACGCCAGGCCTTGTAGTGCTCCCAGGAACGCGGGATGATGCAGCCCACGAGCGAGATGGTGAGCAGGGTGAAGATGGCGGCGAACCAGCTGGACTCGAAGACGTCAAAGAGCTGGAGTTTGTCGTAGATCTCCGCCACCTTGCCGTTATTGGCCAGGTACTCGTTCACGTTGGTTTCGTTGAGCGAGCGCTGCGGCAGCAATGATCCCGGGATGGCGGCAATGGCGAGCAAGAACAGCAACGCCAACGCAGTGCGCATGCTGGTCAGCCAGCGCCACGACTTCTTCAGCCACGTCCACACAACAGACAAGTAAGACTCCTTATATAAATGTCGCGCCGTAGTCGACGGTCCACTGGCGAATCCAGTTAATGAAATAGCCCCACGCGCCAGAGAGCAAGGCCACGCCGACGAGGATCATGAGCACGCCGCCGGTGATCTGCACCGCGCGGGAGTGCTTGCGCAGCCACTCCACGGTGCGCATGGCGCGGGCGGAGCCGAAAGCTACGAGAATAAATGGCAGGCCCAGCCCCAGGCAATAGCCGACGATGAGCAGCGCGCCACGCAGCGCGGTCATGCCCTCAGTGCCGGCGGAGACGGAGATAATGGCCGCCAGTGTAGGCCCCAAGCAGGGGGTCCAGCCCAGGGCGAAGACCCCACCAAGCAGCGGCGCGCCCAGCCAGGTGGTCCAGCGCTTCGGCGCCATGCGGGTATCACGCTGTAGGGCGGGCACCATGCCCATGAACACTACGCCCATGAGGATGGTGATCACTCCGCCGATGCGCATGAGCAGGTCCGCGTTGAGCGTCAGCGCGGAAATCGCGCCGAAGATCGACACGGTGGCCAGCAAGAACACCACAGTGAATCCGAGGACAAACAGCAGCGCGGAACCCACCACGGCCCACTGGCGACGCTTGCCGACGCCCCCGTCGGCCCCGGCCTCGTCTACCTCGCCCCCGGCGTTCGTTGCGGTGCCGTAACCGGCCTCGCCACCGACGATGGAAGCAAGGTAGGAGATATAGCCGGGCACCAGCGGCACGACGCAGGGCGAGGCGAAAGACACCAGCCCCGCCGCGGCGGCGGCGAGCATGCCGAGCAGCAGCGGGCCGCTGACGGCGGCGTTGGCGAAGGTGTCGCCGATGCTGGCGAGCATCATGGTCTCGGCGCTCGCCAGATTGAAGGTTTGCGGTGCGAGAAGGGACTCGGAGGTCATGGCTGCCTAGCTTTCCTGCGCGAGCTTGTCGGTGACCTCAAGGACGTCCTTGGCTGTGACCTCGCGGAGGAACACCGCCGCGGGGCGGTGCTGCGTGTCCAAGACGATGGTGGTGGGCACCACGGACGTCGGCACGCCGCCCAGCGCCGCGGCCGTCTTGAACGGCGGATCGTAGATGGACGGGTATTCCAGGCCGTTGTCTTTGAGGAAGTCTTGGGAGATTGTCTTGTTGAAGTCACGCACGTTGATGCCCAGTACCGTGCCGGTGCCATCGTTTTGCAGCGACTCGTGGATCTCCTGGAGATCATCGGACTCAGAGCGGCACGGCGCGCACCACTGCCCCCACGAGTTGAGCACGACGATCTGGCCCTTGAAGTCGTCCAAAGCGATCGTCTTGCCGTCCTCGCGGACGGACTCTCCACTAAATCCCTTGAGTGGCTTGCGCTCGGACTCGTCGTAGGTGATGGTCTTTTCACCGCCGGGGGTGTGGAACTCAAACTGGCCGCCAGACGCCACGGCGTTCTGGGAGCTTTCTTTGTCCAGTCCGCAGGCGCTCATGAACAGCGCGGCGGTGGCCAAGACCGCGGCGAGCGCGGCCCGGGCGGGGCGGTTGTTGTTCATAGTTGAGCTAAATCTCTCGTGCTGGGGTGGAATAGGCAATATCGGTGATCTCATCGGGCGCGGCCCCGTCCGCACCGAAAACGATGGACGTCACGGACGCCAGGTCGCACTCGCGATCCCACGGCGCGTGAGCCAGGCGCAGATCCATGACGGTGCGCTGCACGGTCACGATGGGAAGCTGGTGGCTGACCAGGATGGCCTCGTGTCCCTCCGCGGCGGCGCGGGCGCGCTCCACGGCGTCCATCATGCGGCTGGCGATCTCGGTAAAGGGCTCACCCCAAGACGGCTCAAGCGGGTTGCGCATGAGCGGCCACCGCACCGGGTTCCACAGCTGGGAGCGCCAGCCCTTGGTGCGCAGCCCCTCGAAGCGGTTGCCGGACTCGATGAGGAAGCGATCCTCCTGCACGTCCAGCCCCGTGACCTTGGCGATGGGCAGCGCGGTTTCCTGGGCGCGCTGCAGCGGCGACGCCGCGAGGTAGGTGACGTCATGATCCCGGAAGGATTCCGCGGTGCGCGCGGCTTGCGAGTGGCCGCGGGAGGACAGGTGGTAGCCCGGGATGCGTCCATAGAGGATCTTGTCCGGGTTGTGCACCTCGCCGTGGCGCACCAGGTGAACGATGGTGGTCATGAATGCTCCTATGTTGTCCGGGTTTTGGGGTGTGCGGATCGTGGAAGTGCGGGCCTAAGCGGTGGCCTGTGCTGCGGCGGCCGCCGCAGGCTTGAGGGCCTTCTCGATGACCTCAAAATCATCGTCCGTCAGCGCGTCGGAGACAAACCAGGTCTCGAAAGCGCTTGGTGGGACGTACACGCCGCCGTCGAGAAGCGCCGCGAAGAAGGGCGCAAAGCGGAAGGTGTCCGCGGCCTGCATGTCCGCGAAGTTGCGGCCCTCGCCCTCGGCGAAGCGGATGGAGAACATGGTGGCGGCGCGCTGGATGTGATGCGCCACCCCGGCGCCGGTCAGCGCTTCGGAGATGAGGCCGCTGAGCTGGTCCGCGCGCTGCATGAGGCGGGGGTACAGGGACTCGTCGGCCAGGCGCAGGGACGCCAGGCCCGAAGCCATGGCCACCGGGTTACCGGACAGTGTGCCCGCCTGGTAAACGGGGCCCTGCGGGGCGAGGTAGTCCATGACGTCCGCGCGGCCGCCGAACGCGGCGGCGGGAAGCCCGCCGGAGACGACCTTGCCGAAGGTGGTGAGGTCGCCCGCCACGCCGTCGACGCCAAACCAACCCTTGTGCGAGGTGCGGAAGCCCGTCATCACCTCATCCAGGATGAGCAGGGCACCGTTGGCGTGCGCAATGTCCTTGAGGGCCTGGTTGAAACCCTCCGCGGGCGCGACGGTGCCCATGTTGCCCGCGGCGGCCTCAGCAATGATGCAGGCGATCTCGCCGTCGTTGTCCGCGAAGGCCTCGCGCACCGCGTCTAGGTCGTTGTAGGGCAACACGATGGTGTCTTGGGCCTGCGCGCCGGTCACGCCCGGCGAATCCGGGAGGCCCAGGGTGGCCACGCCGGAACCAGCGGCGGCGAGCAGCGCGTCCACGTGGCCGTGATAGCAGCCGTCGAACTTAATCACCTTGGAGCGACCCGTAAAACCGCGGGCCAAGCGCACGGCAGACATCGTGGCCTCGGTGCCGGAGTTGACCAGGCGGATCTTCTCCACCGAGGTGCGCGCGATGATGGCCTCGGCCAGCTCGGTCTCGGCGGTGGTGGGTGCGCCGAAAGACAGGCCATCGACGGCCGCCTTCTGCACGGCCTCCACAATCTCCGGGTGGGCGTTGCCGTGAATCATGGGCCCGTAGGAGCTCACCAGGTCCACGTATTCGTTGCCGTCCACGTCCCACAGGCGCGAGCCCTGGCCGCGGGCGATGACCCTCGGGTGGCCGCCGACGGAGCCGAAGGCACGCACCGGGGAGTTCACGCCGCCCGGCGTGGACTGCTGCGCGCGCTCGAACCAGGAATCGGAGGAAAGGTGAGACGAAGCGGAAGACCCAGAAATAGACATGGTCTACATTGTACGGATTCCCGCCCTATACAAAAGTTTGAGTCCTTCAGGGGCGTGGCGGGCGGCCGCGCGGCACGATGACGGGAGACACCGCGTCGTCCCAGACCTCGGCGTCCATGCCGTAAACCTCTTTAAGGTTCGTCGGCGTGAGCACGTCTTTCGGGGCGCCGGTGGCGTGGATGAACCCGTCGTGCATGAGCACGAGCTCGTCGGAATATTGGCCCGCCAGCATCACATCATGCAGCACCATGATGACGGTGCGCCCGGCGCGCGCCTGCGCGCGGGCTAACTCCAGCATGTCCATGGCGTGCGCCGGGTCAAGGTAGGTGGTGGGCTCGTCCAGCAGCAGCACGGGGGCTTCTTGCGCCAGTGCCATGGCCAGCCACACGCGCTGGCGTTGCCCGCCGGACAGCTGCTCGACGGGGGTCTCCGCCAACAGTGCGGTATCCGTGGCGTCCAGCGCGGCTTCGATGGCCGCAAGGTCCTGCGGGCCGTTGCCACCGAACCGTCCACGATGCGGGTGCCGCCCGCGCGAGACCAGCTCGTAGACCAACAGGCCCTCGGGCGCCACGGGGCTTTGCGGCAACAGCGCCACGTGTTGCGCGATCTCCCGCGGCTTCATCGCCGCTACGGCCTTCTCCCCCACCCGGACCTCGCCTGCCGACGGCGCGAGGAGGTGGTTCACGGTTTTAAGCAGCGTGGACTTGCCACAACCATTGGGTCCGAGCAGGCAGGTGACGGTGCCGGGTTGTGCGTGCAGGGTGACGGGATCGTGCTTGCCGACGATCGTGGGTCCGCCGCGGTATCCGGCACGCACGGCGTCGATGGCAACGGGCAGGCCGGAGGTCATTCCGGAGGGCTTTCCGGAGCGGGTTTCTGCGGCGACGGCAGCGTTCTTCTGATTCATCACGTGTTTCCTCATGCCCTATTTCAGGCGGGTTCGGCGGGCTTGGTGAAGGACAATGGCAACGAGTACGGCGCCACCGATGACGGAGCTGACCAGCCCCACCGGCGCGAGGCGCCCCACGTTACCGGCGATGACGGCGCATCCCGTCAGTAATGCGGCGCCGGCGGCGGCAGAAGCCAGCGGTGGCGGCATTGGCGCGCCGGCCACCAGCCGTGCAAGGTGCGGGGCGATAAGCGCGACGAAGCCGATGGGGCCGACTACTGACACCGTGACCGCGACCAGCCCAGTGGCCGCGACAAGCAACTGCACTCGGCGGGCGCCGAGGTTGACGCCGAGGGAGCGCGCGGTGGCATCGTCATGCGCCAGAAGGTCCAGGTCCCGGTGGGCGAAGGCGCCGAGAAGTGCGAAAGGTAGCAACGCGAGCCCGAGCGGGGGGATGGCTTCCCAGCGCACCATGCCGGTGTTGCCCGCCAGCCAGGTCTGCGCCTCGGCCACACTGCGGATGTCGGCCTTGAGCAGCAGCCACGACACCGCGGCAACGCACAGCTGAGACAGCGCGAAGCCGATGAGCACCACCTTGTTGGTAGTTCGTCCGCCTGAGAGCACCAACAGCAGTGCCACGATAGCGGCCGCGCCTATGGCTGCCAGCCCGGCGCGCCACCACCACTCGGGGATACTGTCCGCGAACGCGGGTGGCGCGAGCACCGTCCCGGCCACCACGGCCAGCGACGCGCCACTGCTGACACCTAGGAAGTCCGGGGAGGCCAGCGGGTTGCGGGTCATGGTCTGTGTCCAGGCCCCGGCGGTGCCCAGCGCCGCGCCGATGAGCAGCGTGGCGATGGCGACTGGAAGGCGCAGGTCCCACACGATGCTGATTTCTTGTGCGGTGCCGCCACCGCTGAGCACCGACAGTACCTTCGCCGGGCTCAGCTCCACCGCGCCCTGCCCCAGCAGCAGGCAATACGCGAGTGCGGCCAGGGCTACGAATATGACAAGCGTCACGACGCCGCGAGTCCGGCGGCGGCGCAGCGCAGAAGGCAGGGCCATCATGCCGGCGCCTTCCTAACCACCCACATGAGCAACGGCGCGCCCACGACGGCGAGGATAATCGACATCTCCAATTCGCCGGGATACAGCACGAGACGCCCGAGAATGTCCGCGAGCAAGGTGAGCGCGCTGCCCAGCAGAGCCGTCGGCACCACTGTGGTGCGAACGTCGGGGCCGAGCACGAGCCGGATGGCGTTGGGCGCGGCGAAGCCGACGAACGCCACGGGCCCCACCGCCGCGGTGGCGGTACCGGCCAGCACGATAACGGCGAGGGCGGCCAGGCTCCGCGTGCGGGAGGGTGAAGAGCCCAGCGCTATCGCGGTGGTCTCCCCCATGGCCAACAGATCCAGCCCGCGGGCGCAGAGCAGGGCGACGCCCATTCCGAGAACGAGTCCGGCGGCGGCGATGCCCACCTCGGTGTAGCCACGCCCGAAGGTGGAACCAACCGTCCACTGCCGCAGGCCGTCGAGTACAGCGGTGGCGTTGAGGGATAACAGGGTGGTCACCGCCTGGAGGCACGCAGTAATACCGACGCCGGCCAGCACCAACGTGGTGGCGTCCGGGGCGACGCGAGCGAGGAGGAAGACCAGCGCAGTGGCCGCGGCGGCGCCCAGCATAGCCAGCGTCGTCACGCCCAGTGCCCCGAGAGTGGAGCCCGCTGCGATGGCGATGGCCACCGCGAAGGCCGCGCCCGCGGTGATACCAATGAAACCCGGATCCGCCAGCGGGTTGCGGGTCAGTGTTTGGGTAATCGCGCCCGCCACCGCCACATTGGCGCCCGCCGTCACAGCCAACACGGTGCGCGGCAGGCGCAGCTGCCACAGGATGTGGTTGGCCTCGGAGTCGGTAGCGGAATCTGCGGCGCCGCTAGCCACGGGACCGTCGAGAAGCTGCGCCCACACCTCCCCAATGCCAAGCCGGTGGGAGCCCAGGAACAGCGACGCTGCGGCCACCACCAGTAGCGCGACGGCGAGGCCGCCGGTAAGGGCGGCACCGCTGAGGCGCTGCGGGGCGGGGGTGGGTCGCAAAATCGTCATTAGTTTCGTCTGTTGGGGGTGATGTGCTGTGGTGCGGGCTTAGAGTGCGGCGTCGACCTTATCAACGGCCCACGGGATGGTCACGGGGTTCGGCATGGACATGGCGTTGCCGGTGTCAGTGTCGAGGTAGCGAACGCGGCCGTCCTTGACGATGTCGAGGCCGGTGAAGGTCTTGTCCTTCTTCAGCTCGTCCACGGCGCCGTTGTAGTCGAGGACGAAGAGGTAATCGACGTCGTTGAGCTTGCTGTAGTTTTCGGGCGCGAGGTCCACGAAGAAGGAATTACCGTCGCCCTCGAGCTCGTCGGGGATCTCGAAGCCGAGGTTCTCAATGAACTGGCCCCGGCCGTCCCCGGAGGTGTACAGGCCCAGCTTGCCGGAATACGGCATGACCATGGCGGCGGTTTTACCCTGGACGTCCTTGTGATTATTGCGGAATTCCTCGAAGGCTTCCTCGGTCTTGGTGATAAGTTCCTCCCCTTCGGATTCCTTGCCCACCGCCTTCGCGATGGCTTTGACCTGGTCCTTCCACGGGATCTGCCAGTCGGTGGTGCCCTCTGGTTTCACTGTGGTCGGCGCGATAGCTTCCAGCTCTTCCTTGGCCTTGGCGTCGATGGCCTGGTTGACTGCGATGATCTTGTCCGGGTTGGTCGCGGTCACCTGCTCAACGATGTCAGCGGACACACCCTGCGCAACGTTGAAGATCTTCTCCGGCTGGGCGTCGCCCAGCATCTCCGTCGCCCATGGGCCCACGCCCGACGGATCGGTGTCCGCCTCAGCGCCCCACGGCGCGACGGCCACCGGGGTGATGCCCAGCGCCAGCAGGGTATCGGCGTCGCCCCAGCCCAGTGCGGCGATGCGTTCGTCCGCCACCTGCGCGCTTGTCGACGCCCCGTCTGCCGCACCGTTGCTGTCTCCGCCATCACCCCGGGAGCACCCGGTGAGGACGAGGGAACCGGCGAGGACGGCCACGCCAACGCGCAGGAGATTGTTTTTCATGCTGGTAAGCGCCTTTCAGTTTTACAATTCCAACCTAGTAAGGCTAACCTTACAACAAACATTTTTAATTAAGCAACATTCGCATTGCGTAAATCAACCCGTCGTGAGGGGAGTTAACCCTAGCATGCACAGTCTGTTCCGCGTCACCGTGCAGACCACGGAATCCCTAGCACCCCACCTGCAACGACTCACTCTCCACGCCCCGGAGTTTGCCGACTTTCAGCTCACGGGGCCCGATGAATTCTTCGGCCTAGTGATGCCCCAGCTCGGCGAAAACTTTGCCCCCTTCGATACCGCGGGCACGAATATCCGCGCCGCGGTCACCGCCATCCCCGAGCCACAGCGCCCAGGCCTGCGCTGGTACACGATTCGCGGGCACCAACCAGAACGCGCCACCGTGACGATGGATGCGGTCACCCACGGCGACAACGGCCCCGGCTCCGCATGGATCCGCCGCGCGCAGCCCGGCCAAGAGGCGGGCTTCTTCCGTTGCCAGGCATTATGGGTGCCGCCGCAGACTCACGACGGCACTCAACACGGACGCCCAGGTGCGCGACAGCTGCTCGTCGCCGATGCCTCCGCGCTCCCCGCGCTGCGCCACATCCTGGAATGCCACGCCGCGGGCCGCCCCACGGATCTCGGCCAGGCAGACCCTGCGGACTTGGCACGCACCGACGTCATCGCAGTGGTGAGCTCAGAAGACGAAGTCGAACCGGGCCTGATCCAGGAATGGGAGGCGCAGGTGGGAGGCCTGCGCGTTGTGACGGCACCTGCGGAAGTGGGCCGCGCGATGGATGAGCTGTACGCGGAGGGACCTGAATTGCTGGGTAGCGTATGGGCCAGCGGCGAGGGCGGTATGACCAAGGCTGTGCGCTACCACGCGATGCAGCGCTACGACCTGGACAGCGACGCCATATTCTGGTGCCCCTACTGGTTCGTAGGCAAGGCGCGGCCCTAGTTAATAGCGGTTTACCAGCCGCGCTCGGCCATGCGCATCGGCTCCGGGATGGCGTCGACGTTGATACCCACCATGGCCTCGCCCAGGCCGCGGGAGACGCGAGCGATAACGTCCGGATCGTTGTAATTCTTGGTGGCCTCCACGATGGCCTTGGCACGCTGCTCCGGGTTGCCAGATTTGAAGATGCCGGAACCGACGAAGACGCCGTCGGCGCCCAGCTGCATCATCATCGCGGCGTCGGCAGGCGTGGCGATGCCACCGGCAGTCAGCAAACCGACGGGCAGCTTGCCGGTCTCCGCAACTTCCTTGACCAGCTCGTACGGGGCCTGCAGTTCCTTGGCGGCGACGAAGAGTTCGTCCTCCGGCAGCGCGGACAGGCGCGCAATCTCGGCGCGGATGGTGCGCATGTGGGTGACCGCGTTAGAAACGTCGCCGGTGCCGGCTTCACCCTTGGAGCGGATCATGGCCGCACCCTCATTAATGCGGCGCAGGGCCTCGCCCAGGTTGGTGGCGCCGCAGACGAACGGGGCGTCGAAAGCAAACTTGTCAATGTGGTGGGTGTAGTCCGCCGGGGTGAGGACCTCGGACTCGTCAATGAAATCGATGCCCAGGGACTGCAGAACCTGCGCCTCGACGAAGTGCCCGATGCGCGCCTTGGCCATGACTGGGATGTCCACGGCGTTGATGATGCCCTCGATCATGTCCGGATCGGACATGCGGGAAACTCCGCCCTCGGCGCGGATGTCCGCGGGCACCCGCTCGAGCGCCATGACGGCGGACGCCCCGGCGTCGGCGGCAATCTTTGCCTGCTCCGGGTTGACGACGTCCATGATGACGCCGCCGAAAAACTGCTCCGACACACCGCGCTTGACGCGGATTGCCTGGGTTCCTGACTCCTGTGACACTGGTGAATCTCCTTCCACATCGAATTGCTATATGGATTAAGAGGTTACCGTTATTGCAGGTGGGGCGGGGCGTTTTATTCAACGACGTTCAATTATCTGAGGGGACTGGGGGTGGGTAGACTCCCCCAACGTGTCTGAATCTGAAGAAATTACCTCATCAACGCTGACCTCCCGCGCCCGCACCATCGTGACCGTGGTGGCACTCATCAACCTCGTCGGCTGCTTAGGCGAGGTCGTGGTGGCGTCCATCATTGGTTCGGCGTCGCTATTCGCAGACGCGGCGGACTTCCTCGAGGACTTCCTCATCAACCTGCTCGTGGTCACGGCGCTCGGCTGGTCCGTTGCTAGCCGACGGAAAGCCAGCTACCTGCTGGCCGGACTGATCTTGATTCCGGCGGTGGCAGCACTGGGTATGGCGGCGTGGAAAGTGGTGAGCGGCGAGATCCCAGAACCGATGACGCTGTCCGCGACGGCGTTCGTGGCGATGGTGCTCAACTTCATATGCGCAGTGCTGTTGCTGCAGCTGCGCGCGGGCAACGCCCTCATGCGTGGCGCGTGGCTGGCGGCACGCAACGACGTGGCGGCAAACCTGCTCATCCTGGGCGCGGGCGTGCTCATGATGTTCTGGGCCAGCGTGTGGCCGGACGTTATTGTGGGCGTGGCAATTGGCATCATCAACCTCTCCGCAGCGAAAGAAGTGTTTGAGCAGGCGAATGCGGAGGATCCAGAGCTGGAAGACTAGCTGCGCGCGCTGACAGTGCGGATGCCTGGGGGTCGGGCTATGCTGTGAGCGAGAGATTGTTGATCGGGGGATGACAATGGGGAAATACTTGGGCTGCGCGGGGGCGTGTGTGGCGCTGTCGCTACTACTTGTTGGGTGCGAGGACGCGGAGTCTGCTGTGGCGCCGGTTCCGGAGGTGAGCGCTGGGGCGAAGTCGGCGACTTCAGCTGCTTCGGTGCCACCGTGGGTGCCGCGGGCAGCGCCGAGGCCCGTGCGTGCGGAGAAGCCAACGCCGGTGACGACGGCGCGCCAATCGACACCCGCTGCGCCATCACCGACTCCCGGGACTTCTGCCCCACCGACACCCCATACTCAGGCACCTACGCGGGACCGAGTAGCGGCGGTACCCGCGCCGCCGAAGCGACGGCAACCGGCGGCGGCTCCGACGGTGAGGAAGAACAAGGGTGGGACTCAAGGGGCGTCGAGAAGCAAGGGCGTGTTCCGCGGGCCTGTGGTGGACGGCAAACTTATCTTGCCGCCCGGGGTGCCGACGCTACCTTCGCGCGCACCGAATCTGGCGCAGGAGGCGCTGGATGAACTGGAGAAACACCTGGGTTAGGCAGTGAATTTCAGGCCAATGATGCCGCCGATAATCATGAGGAGGAAGAGGATTTTTAGCGCGCTGGCGGCTTCCTCGCCAGTTATGAAGGAGTAGAGGATGGTGGCGGTGGCGCCGACGCCAACCCAGACGGCGTATGAGGTGCCGACGGGGAGGGACTTCATGGCCCACGCGAGGCCACCCATGGAAATAGCGCAGGAGATGACGAATACGAGGCTCGGCATGAGGCGCGTGAAGCCGACGGAGCGATCGAGGGCGATGGCCCACACGGCCTCGAAGGCGCCGGAGAGAACAAGGATAAGCCAGGGCATGGTGATGCTTTCCGGCCGTCTTGTCATCGTTCCGGGTACGGCTCCCTCGTCCGGGCCCGCGCTACTGGCGGGTCTGAGGCTTGATATTAATTCGCACAGGGCACGTTTTCAAGTGTCGAAATCTTTTTCTAAAAAGGTGTTGACAGGTGCTGGTTTAGGTGTATTATCGAACATGTAAGCGATGGAATATCAGGGTTCGGACACTTTCATGAGACTGTGGAAAGGGGGAAGCCATGAACCAAGTCACCAGGCTGGTTGCCGCGATGTCAGCAGCGATGGCGGAGCTGCGCTCGGTCATGGCGGACCCGGACGCGGTACGTTTCTCGGACGTGCACGAGGCGTTCATTGAGCTGGAGCGCGTGTGGGCAGGAAAAGCTGCTGTGGACGCCGCTTTTGCCTACGTCGCGGACCGTGATGACGCCGGCCGCCTAGTGGGTTCCTCGCAGGCGCAGGACTACCTGGTGAAGAAGCTACGCCTTTCTCAGGCGGACGCGCACGCCCGAGTGCGCGAAGGTCGAGAGCTTTTTGCCCCGCGGAAGGCGGAGCCAGGTCTGCTCGGTGGGCTGGAAGCGGTGCGCCGCGAGGAGGCTGAGCGACAGGCGGCTGCTGACAACAAGTCGGCGATTGCGCGGGGCGCGCAGGTGTCCTTCGCGGTGCTCAATATGATCGCGGCGGAACTACAGCACCTCAATGAGCACGCGGTACCAGGGCGCGAGCAGCTCAAGAAGATGGCACTGGACAAGCAGGAAGAACTGCCGCTGGATGAGCTGCGGGCGTGGCTACGCAATGAGATTTCAGCTGCGAATAAGAAGGCGCTGCGCCCGGACGGTACCAAGGACGAATACGCGGCGGTAAAGAAGCGCCGGTTGAGCATCAGCCGACCTGACGCGGACGGCGGTGTGCACCTACACGGTTACGTGGACGCGGCAACGGCGGCACTGCTGAAGGCTGCCTTCTCCCCTGCGCGACATTCCGGAAGCGCGGGCCTGACTCCGGAAGAGGATAAGCGGACGTACCCGCAGCGTATGGCTGACCAGCTGGCGGCGATTGTGGGGAACTACTTGGGATCGCAACAGGCGGCGCGCTACGGACTGGGCTCGGTGATGATCGCGACCACGCTGGAAGAACTGGAATCGTTGACGCCGTCGAGCCGGTTGGCCACCACGGTGGGCGTGGAGCTGCGTCCGCTGGATGTGCTTCGGCTGGGCGCGGCGCAGCATGACTTGCTGTGCGTCGTGAACGAACAGGGCCAGCCGCTAGAGCTAGCTCGGGCGGCGCGCACAGCGACGCTGTGGCAAAAAGTAGCACTGGCAGCCTCCGAACTGGTGTGCACGCACCCAGGATGTGACCGTTCGTGGCAGGACTGCGATGTTCACCACCTGCAGGCGTGGGCGCACGGCGGGGCGACGGACCTGAAAAACCTCACGCTGCTGTGCCGGCGTCACCATGTGGACAACAATGACCGGCGCGATGGGGTGCGAAACATGGGGTATGCGGAACGATGTCGCGAGACAGGACGGGTGGGGCTCAAGAGACCGGGAAGCCACCGGCTGAAATTCAACGATCACCCGGCGGCGGCGCGGGCGCCGGGGCGGAAACTGGCGCGGGCGGCGAATGATCCGCCGGACGTGACGCTGGCCGGTTAAGGCTAGTGATGGTGGGGATTGATGTGCGGGAATGCGCGGTGCCGCCCGCGGGTTGTGGCGCGCCCGCAGGCGGCATTGGGGTGCCTGGGTGAAAATGTGGGCATGGTCTTAGCACCGGATTCGTGGCACGCTAGAGATATGAAAATCGCATTCTTGGGAACCGGACGCATGGGAACCGAACTGGCGCGACACCTGCTTCGCGACCACGAGGTCACAGTATGGAACCGCACGGCAGCAAAGGCGCAGCCCCTGTTGGACGAGGGCGCGGCATGGGCCGACAGCCCCGCAGCGGCCGTGGCGGCCGGGGATATCGTGTTCACGAGCCTGTTCGGCCCAGATGACGTACGCGAGGTGATCATGGAGCCGGAGCTCATCCCGGAGGGCATGACGTGGGTGGACACCACGACCGTGTCGCCGGCGGCGGCCGCGGAGTTTGCGGCGGTGCCAGGCTACGTGCACGCCCCGGTCGTCGGGTCGTTGGGCCCGGCGCGCGCGGGCGAGCTAGGCGTGTACGTGGGCACCCCGGACGCGTCGCGTCGCGAGACCGTGCTGGACCTAGTGCGGCCGTGGGCGGGCGCCGAAAAACTCATCGGGGTGGATTCGGCCCCGAAGGCCGCCACGGGCAAACTGCTGGCCAACCTCGCCCTGGCGGTGACCGCCGAAGGTGTACTGGAGGCCCTGCGCCTGGGCACCTCGAACGACCTGAGCGAGGGAGAGGTCTTGGACATGCTCTCCATCACGGGCCTGGCCTTCATGAAGAACATGAAGGAGCCGTTCATCCGCGGCGAGCGACCGACGGCGCCGGGCGACTTCACCGTGGACGCCCTGTGCAAGGACTCCAAGCTCATGGTGGACTCCACCGCGGGCGGGGCGGAGGCGCTGCCAGCGGTGGCGGCAGCCATCGGCGAATTTGAGAAGCAGCAAGACCTCGGCCACGGCAACGAGGACTTCTCCTCCATCTTCGTGTACCGCGAGGACTGACTATGCACGCGGTGGAGCGCAGCTAGCCGACGAAACCCTCGCCCGCGCGCCAGGTCTTCGTCACTGCGACCTGGGTCACGGACTCCTTGTGCTCGACGTTGGCCACGCGGACGAAGTCGGCACGCACCTCGTCGCGGCGCAGGGTGGCGCGGGTGTAGCCGTGCGCATCGAAGTCGAGGTGCTTGACCCAGGGGTTGGCGTCGCGAAGCAGGCGCTCCACGAGCCGCGAGGTGCCGTTGTTGGGCGTGTGCTCGATGCCGGTCCTTTGGGTGAGCAGGTCGTCGACGTTGGGCGAGGTCACCGACGTGCAGACCAGCTCGAGGCCGATCTCTTTGCGGCCATGGTAGAGGGAATTGGCCCACTCCGAGTGGATGTCGCCGGTGAGGAACAGGACGTTGGATCCGTGGTCGGCAAGCAGCTTGAGCAGGCGGTCGCGCTCGGCGTCGTAGCCGTCCCACTGGTCGGAGTTCAACGCCACCCCGGACGCCTGTTGCTTGAGGAAGGCCAGGGCCTCGTTGGCGTCGCGGTTGTCCGGGGTATCCGGCAAGGTGAGCAGCTTGAACGGCGAGACCATGACCGAGTTGCCCAGCAGGTTCCACCTGGCCGTCGACCGGCCCACCGTGGCGCCCACCCAGTTGAACTGCTCCGCGCCCAGCATGGTGCGGTCAGGGTCGCCGAAGTTGGCGGTCGAGGTCTCAGCGTCGCGGTAGGTGCGCAGGTCCATCATGGTCAACTCAGCGAGGTTGCCGAAGGTGAAGGTGCGATAGAGCCGCCCCTGCTCCGAGGCGGTGGTGCGCCGCATGGGCTGCCACTCGAAGTAAGCCTGCATGGCCGCCGCGCGGCGGGCGTCCCAGGGGCCCTCGCCGGAGCCGTGGTTCTCCGCGCCGCCGCGCCAGGAGTTGTTGGCGGTCTCGTGGTCGTCCCACATGACGATCCAGGGCGCGGCAGCGTGTGCGTCCTGCAGGTTCTGGTCGGTGCGGTACTGGCCGTAGCGGATGCGGTAGTCCTCGAGGGTCAGGATCTCGCGCTCCGGGTGGCAGGCTCGCACCACGCCGTGCTTGCCGGCGTACTCGCCGGTGCCGTATTCGTAGATGTAGTCACCGAGGAAGGCGACGAAGTCCAGGTCGGCGCCGTGATCGGCCATGTGCCGGTAGGCGGAGAAATAGCCGGCCTCCCAATTCGCGCAGGAGGCGAGGGCAAAATTGAGCTTGTCGACGTCCGCGTCCTTGGCCGGCGCCGTCTTGGTGCGCCCCACAGGCGAGACTGCACCCGCATGCGGGCCATCGGTGACGGTGAAGCGGTAGTAGTACTCGGTGCCGGGCCGGAGGCCGCCGGCGTCGATATGGAGGGTGTGGTCTGACTCGGCGCTGGTGGTGGCCTCGCCGCTGGCGGCGACGGCGGTGAAGGCGCGGTCGGCGGCCAACTCCCAGCGCACCGCGGTGGCGGCGCCCAGGGTGGATCCGGGCAGCGCGTCGCGATCCGGGGTGACGCGGGTCCACAGGATGACGGAGGTGGGCAACGGGTCGCCGGAGGCCACGCCGTGCAGGAAGGGCAAGTCGCCGGCGGGTTGGCTCTGTGCCCCAGTGGCTGCGGCAGGAAGGGCCACCGCGGTGGTGGCGGCCGTGGCGGTGGTGGCGGCGAGGCCGCGGAGCAGGCTGCGTCGGGAAAGTTCGTGAGACATAGCTTCGATGGTCTGCTCGGGCGGGCACGTGCGCAATCGAAGGGCGCGGGGGTTCACCAAGGTTTTACTTTCTCGAAACAACTACTTCAGGTGGTTCTCTCTTTTTTAACCGCGCGTGCACACAGGCGTTACCCGCGGGTGGTTTCATGGCCGGGTACTTCAGGCAAAATTTAAATCAGTTAAGGACAACTCCACAATGCTCAAGAAGGTCGCGCTCACCGCCGCACTGACCACCGCGCTCGCCCTCACCCCCGCCGCGGCCACGGCCGCCGACTCCCCCATCTACCGTCTTGTACTCGGCGTGGGCGCCACCGCGAGCGACGCCACCTTCTCCTGGCGCACCCACCACCGCGGGGCGGAGGCCGTGGAGATCTGGGAGACCACCAACCCCGAGTCCCGCCGCCGCATCGAGGCCCGCGAGCAGGACAACGGCGCCCTGCTCTACGTCTCCAAGGAGGCGAACGTGGGGGAACTGGAGGCGTCGACTAGCTATACCTACCGCGTGGGATCCGAGGCCGGGGGCTGGTCGCAGGAACAGACCTTCACCACCGGCGACGGCGACGACACCTGGGACTTCCTGGCGCTGGCCGACGCCCAAATCGGCGTGAACCTAGACAACGCCACGCAGGGGAAGAACTGGCGCAACGCCGTGGCCGCCGCCACCGCTGCGCGCCCCGAGGCGGAGATGCTGCTCAGTCTCGGCGACCAGGTAGACGGATGGGGCGCCATCCAGCCGCAGTACGACCAGTTCTTCTCCGCCCCGCAGCTGCGCACCCTTCCCACCGCGGCCATCCCGGGCAACCATGAGACCTATGTGTCCGGCATGAAGCACTTTAGCGAGCACTTCTCCCTGCCCAACGAGCAGCGCGGCACGGGCAACTACTTCTACGAGCGCAACAACGTGCTGTTTATTTCGCTGAACTCCAACGAGTCTGACCCCGCGGACATCGCGAACCACAAGGAGTTCATCCGCGCGACGGCCGCCAAGCACGGCGCGGACAAGGACTGGATCGTGGCCACCTACCACCACGGCCCCTTCGCGCAGGGATCGCATACGGCGGACGCGGACGTCGAGGCGCTGCGCCGCGAGCTGACCCCGGTGCTCTCCGAGGCCGGGGTGGACGTGGTGCTCTCGGGCCACGACCACATCTACAGCCGCTCGCACCTCATGCGCGGGACGGAGCCGGTGGTGCCGGACAAGCGCGCGGAGCGCGGCGATCGCCTGCGCCCGCAGGACGGCGAGGTTTTGTACATGACGGCCACGACGGCGGGCGCAGGCAAGTTCTACGACTTCCACGATCGCTTCGGCACCAAGCACCCGGACGCGCGCCGCGAGCTCATCGACCAAGACCTGGAGCAGCCGTGGACCGCGTATTGGAATCAGGACTACACCCCGGACTACACGGCGGTGTCGGTGAGCCCCACCGAGCTGACGTTGACCACCTACAACGTGAACACGCCGTACGTGGTGGATAAGGTGACGCTGGAGAAGTAACCCCCGAATCCACACGGTGGTTATTACCACCTGGCGTGCGCGGCGGGTTAAGCTGGATCCATGTCGAAGTCGAGCGAGAAGAAGCACTCCAAGAAACCCAAGAAGCTAGACCGCGAGGCCTACGAGGACGAGCTCAAGCGCCTGCAGGCCGAGCTCGTCGAGATGCAGCAGTGGGTGGTGGAAACCGGCGCCCGCGTGGTCATCATCATGGAAGGCCGCGACGCCGCCGGGAAGGGTTCCGCCATCAAGCGCATCACCCAGTACCTCAACCCGCGTACCTGCCGCATCGAGGCGCTCCCCGCCCCCACCGAACGCGAGCAGGGTCAGTGGTACTTCCAGCGCTACGTGGAAAAGCTCCCCACCGCGGGAGAGATCGTCATCTTTGACCGCTCCTGGTACAACCGCGCCGGCGTCGAGCGCGTCATGGGCTTTTGCACCTCCGAGGAATACCGCCGCTTCTTAAAGCAGGCGCCGATCTTCGAGCGCTTGCTTATCGACGACGGCATCATGTTGCGCAAGTACTGGTTCTCCGTCTCGGACGAGGAGCAGCTCAAGCGCTTCAAGTCCCGCCGCAACGATCCCCTGCGCCGCTGGAAGCTCTCCCCGATGGACATGGAGTCCATCCACCGCTGGGAGGACTACTCACGCGCCAAGGACGCCATGTTCGTGCACACCGACATCCCCGAATCCCCGTGGTACACGGTGGAATCCGAGGACAAGAAGCGCTCGCGCATCAACGTGATCAGCCACCTGTTGGAGACCATCCCCTACGAGCACATTACCCAGGACGTGCCGGAGATCCCGAAGCGCCCCGAGGGCAACGGCTACACCCGCCCGCCCCGCGATCTGTTCAACTACGTGCCAGATCGGGCGGCGAAGCTGGAGAAGCAGGACTAACTCTCAGCGAGGCGCTGCGCCGCCGCGCGGGCGTCCGCGATGACGGCGGGCACCCCCACGCCGCCGGCCCAGGCGCCGGTGACGTCGATGCCGGGGGCGTCGGCAAGCAGGGTGCGGACGGTAGCCACGGTGTCTAAGTGGGTGGCATCGAAGCGCGGGATGCCACCGAACCAGCGCTGGGTGTAAATCTCAGCGACGCCCGCGTCACGGCCATCGAAGCCCGTGATGGTCTGGAGATCATCGAGGGCGTAGTCCACGAGATCGTCCTCCTCGGCGCGCACGATGGCGTCGTCGCCGAAGCGGCCGAAGCTAGCGCGCACGATGAGCCCCTGCTCCGCGAGATGGGGCCACTTGCGGGAGGCGAAGGTAAACGCCTTGGTTTTTAGGCCGGGCTCGTCCAGGGCGACGAGCACGCCGGAGTTGTCCGGAATCGTGTTGCCGTGGGAGTCTTGGTCGTTGTCAAAGCGCAGCGCCACCACCGCGGAGCTGGCCAGTTTGACCTGCTTGAGCGCGGCCGCGGCCTCCGGGGCGACCTGGGGCAGCAGTCGCGCCGTGGTGGGCGCCGGGGTGGCCAGCAGCACGCGATCGAAGGGGGCCTCGCCCTTATCGCCGCTGCCAGCGAGCGTGAAGCCCTGCTCGGTGCGCGCGATACCGGAGATGAACGAGTCGATATGGATGGCGGCGCCGGATTTCTCCGCGAGGGTTTCGTAGAGCTCGGCGTAGCCGCCGCGGAAGGCGCCGAACACGGGCGCAGGCTTGGCGGTGGAAGGGTTCGCGTCACGCTGCTGCGCGCGGTGCTGTTCTACATTGCGCACCGCGGCCGACAACGTGACGGGCTCCCCCGCCTCGGCGAGGTCGTCGAGGGCCTCCGCCAGGTGCGGCACCGTGGCGCGCAGGCCAAGGTCTGCGGCCGCGCAGGAGTACACGCCGCCGAGCAGCGCGGACACGACGCGGTCGGAGACCTCCTGACCGTAGCGCTGCGACACCAGCTCGCCAACAGAGACGTCCTGGCCCACCTTCCAGTCGATAGGCGTGGCGGTGGACTCGGCGTCGATAAGCGCCTGGGTGTCGGCGGACACCAGGTCCGCGAGCGCCTCTGAAGAGGACGGGATACCCATGACGCCGGTGGCCGGAATGGGGTGCGCGGCGCCCTGGGAGTAGATGAGCGAGCGCAGGCCGGAGGGCGCCACGACCTGCTCGGACAGGCCCAGCTCCGCGAAGAATTCCTGCGCCGCGCTATGGCGAGCGAGGAAGGCCTCCGCACCCACATCCACGCGGCCATGCTGAAAGGGCACGGTGTGTAGCTTGCCGCCGATGCGGTCGGCGGCCTCGAAGACCTCGACGTCGTGGTCGCGCAGCTCGTAGGCGGCGGTCAGCCCCGCCAGGCCCGCGCCGATGATAGCGATGCGCATGGTTTTATCCTTCCTCGTGGATGATGGCCACGGCTCGGGTAATGGCCTCAGCGTCGGTGGTGGGCAGCACGCCGTGGCCCAGATTCCAGATGTGGGAGGTGACTTCGCCGGCCTGGCGGGCGGCGTCGACCTGCGCGCGGATGGCGCGCACGGCAGAACGCACGGCGTCGTCGCCGGCAAACAGCAGCGCCGGATCCAGGTTGCCCTGCAGGACCTGGGCCTGCACGCGGGTGGCGGCGGCGTCCATGCGTACGCGGTAATCCACGCCCATGACCTCGGATCCGGCCTCGGACATGGCGCCGAGCAGCTCGCCGGTGCCGACGCCGAAGTGGATGCGCGGGATCTCCCCGGCCACGGTCTCCAGGATTTCGGTGGAATACGGCAGGACGAACTCGCGGTAGTCGGCCTCGTTGAGGTAGCCGGCCCAGGAATCGAACAGCTGCATGGCGTCGATGCCCGCGTCGACCTGGGTGCGCAGGAACGCGGTGATGGTGGGCACCAGGCGACGCATGAGCTTGTGCCAGGTCTCCGGCTCGGCGTGCATGAGGGCCTTGGTGCGCTCGTGGTTCTTGGACGGGCCGCCCTCAACGAGGTAGCTGGCCAAGGTGAACGGCGCACCCACGAAGCCGATGAGCGCCTGGGCGTCGGTGAGCTCGTCCAGGATGATCCCGATGCCCTGGGTGACCTCGGTGATGTCGCGCTCGAGCACGGGAAGCTTGTCGACGTCGCTGGCGGTACGGATGGCATGCTCCATCACGGGGCCACGGCCGGGGACGATGTCTACCTTGACGCCGGCGGCCTTGAGCGGCACGACGATGTCGGAGAACAAGATGGCGGCGTCGACGTCGTGGCGGCGCACGGGCTGCATGGTGATCTCGGCGAGCAGATCGGGATCAAAGCAGCTGTCCAGCATGCTGATGCCCTCGCGGACCCGCTTGTACTCCGGTAGGGAACGACCCGCCTGGCGCATGAACCACACGGGTGGGCGGGATGGTGCCATAGGCCGCGTCCACGATGGGCAGAGTGCAGTGAGCGTCGTGACATGCCCTCCATTATGAATCAAAAGTTTGATCAACGGGTAATGCCGGGCCTAGCGGGGCGCGGGCAGCTCCGGGTCAAAGAGGTCTTCGATGGCGCAGCCGAACTCGCGGGCCAACAGGAACGCGAGTGGCAGGGAGGGGTCGAAGCGCCCCTTTTCCAGGCTGATGACGGTCTGGCGGGAGACGCCGAGGGCGTCGGCAAGCTTTTGTTGTGAGAGCCCCCGCTGTTCACGGTGGAGGCGGATGCTATTTTTCACGGCGCTTCACTACTTGGTAGCAAATACCGAAGACGACCATCATGGTGGCGGCCACGATCATGGCGGCGGTGGCCGCGGAGATCTGGACGTCGACCCAGGTAAAGATCATGCACGCGGCGCCGCTCGCTACCAACATGAAGTGGAACGTGCTACTCACCGCTTGGTCGTACCACTGGGATTCGACGGACAGCTCCGGTTCGGGGGTGGCGCCGTCGATGGTGTCACGATCCACGAGCACTAGCCACCCGGCCATGATGCTCATAGGGAGGGTGCAGGCGAGGAACACGCCGACGAAGAGCGCGACCTCATCGGGCTGGCACACCCAATAGGAGATACCGGTGATAGTCAGGGAGAGCGCGAGCCCGATGCCGATGGACTCCGCCACGAGCGCGGCGGTGCCGCCACCGTGGCGCGGGCGCCCGACCTGTCCGGCAATCTTGTGTGCGAGAGTCATGACGACCCCTTCCTTAGTCAAGCAAACTTTACATACGGAATCATATGTCAAGCACGCTTGACTGTCAAGGTTGCTTTACAGGTGGTGCTTTAGCGCCAGGAGATCTCGTCGTGCTCGCGGATAAAAGCACTGGATGCTGGGCGGTACATAAACAGGCCCGCCAGCGCGGCAAGCACCACGATGAGAAGGAGGGTAAGCCCGCCCACGCGCAGCAGAACGGCCACGATATTGACGAAGGCGACCAGTGCAATCACGGCCGCGAGCACGCGTCGGGAGGCACGGTGACCACGGGAGAGCTGCGGCGCGAACAGCCCGATAAGGACGGCGCCGACCACATTCACCCCGGCCACCACCAGGCGGTTGCGGGTGAAGAATTCCCAGCCCGCACTCCCCCTCGTCTCAGCGGGGACCTCAGGGGCGAAGAAGCCCAACAAGGCGCTGACCACCATGAGCACGGACGCCGCGAGCAGCAGGTAATACGACCACTGCAACTGCTGCGGCCACGCCGCGCCGGCGGCCGTGGAGGCCTCACGGCCTGCGGAGGAACGGTTGTAGTCCACCGGGCCGGGGCGGCCGTCGGGGGTCTCGCGGCGCTTATCCGGATGACCGTGCCCGGGGAACATGCTGGTCATTTTTTGTCAGCCTTTTCTTTTTCTTTCTCGGCCTCTTCCTTCTCCAGCTGCTTCTGGCGCATCTCTTCCTCGAGCTTGCGCATCTCCTCCATCTCGCCGGTGTAATCCAGGGTCTCCTGCTTCATGGAGAAGATGAGGCCCATGACGGCAGCGACGCCGATGAGGATCTGGAGGGCACCGTCGAGGAGGTAGAGCGCGTCCGGGACGTCGCTGGCGCCCACCTGGGCGGCAAACAACAGGCCCGCACGGATGCCGTAATAGATGGAGAACGCGAACCACATGCGGCGCCCGTTGCCGGCCCACTTGGTCTTGCGGGCCAGGCAGTTAAGCATCCACGCCAGCAGACCCAGAATGGCGAAGGCCAGCAGCGTCATGACGATGATGCCACCGGTGGCGCCGATGGTGGCCAGCGCGTCGTTCATGGGCCCACCGGACTCCTCGGCCTGCTTCGCAGCCGCCGCCTTGAGCACCTCGATGTCCATGAACGACATGGTGGTGCTGAGAATCTGGTGCAGAACCTCGCCCGCCAGCACGCCAGCCCAGAGCAGGAGCATGTAGCGCACCGCTTCCGGCCACTCCGGCTGGTGCTTGGTAGATGTCGAGGCAGATTGAGTGTGAGTAGTCATGAGTATGGCCAGTCTATCCTCTAGCGCTGGTTCAGCAGGCGCGCGGCGTCCACCGCGAAGTACGTGAGGATCTGATCCGCGCCCGCGCGCTTGATAGCGGTCAGCGATTCCATCATCACGCGCTCCTGATCCACCCAGCCGTTAGCGCCGGCCGCCGCGATCATCGCGTACTCGCCGGACACCTGGTACGCGGCCACCGGGACCGGCGAGGACTCCGCGATCGCGGACAGCACGTCCAGGTACGGCAGGGCCGGCTTCACCATGACGAAGTCCGCGCCCTCCTCGATATCCAACTGCGCCTCCAACAGGGACTCGCGAAGGTTCGCCGGATTCTGCTGGTAGGTGCGACGATCGCCCTGCAGCGAGGACCCCACGGCCTCGCGGAAAGGCCCGTAGAACGCCGAGGCGTACTTGGCGGAGTACGCCATGATGGCGACGTCCGTGTACCCGGCGTCGTCAAGCGCGGCGCGGATGGCGGCCACCTGGCCGTCCATCATGCCTGAGGGCGAGACAATGTGGGCGCCGGCGCGAGCCTGGGCCACGGCCATCTGCTCGTACAGCGGGAGGGTCTCGTCGTTAAGCACGTGGCCGGAGTCATCCACCACGCCACAGTGCCCGTGATCGGTGAACTCGTCGAGGCAGGTATCGACCATGACGAGCACGTCGTCACCGAAGCGCTGGCGCACCGCCGCCACCCCGCGGTTCAAGATGCCGTCCTCCTTGAGGGAGACGGAGCCGGTCGCGTCCTTATCGGAGTCCAGCGGCACGCCGAAGAGATCGACCACGCGCACGCCCTCGTTGGCGGCTTCCTCCACCGCGCGCAGCAGGGAGTCCTCGGTGTGCTGGTACACGCCCGGCATGGAGGTGATCGGGTTGGGCTCAGTGAGCCCGTCGGCGATGAACATGGGCAGAATGAAGTCCTGCGGGCGCAGGGCAGTTTCCGCCACCACCTCCCGCATCACCGGATTCTGACGGAGGCGACGGGGGCGGCGCTGGGGGAAGGTACTCACTGCTCTAATTCACTCCTGGTTAGTTTGCCTAGGCGGTCTTCTTGCGGCTACGGCGCTTCTTGCGTGGAGCCGGGAGGTTGCCGGCCGCACGCAAGGCGGCGACGTGGGCCGCGAGGGCGTCGATAAGCGATGGTACATCGGCCTGCTCGGGGACAACATCGACGCGCAGGCCCATCTCCTCGGCGGCGGCCTTGGCCATGGGGCCGATGCACGCGATGATGGTGCGCTGGTGCGGCTTGCCCGCGATGCCCACGAGGTTGCGGACGGTGGACGCGGACGTGAACGCCACGGCGTCGAAACCGCCGGTCTTGATCATGTCGCGCACCTCCGCTGACGGCGGGGCGGCACGCACGGTGCGATAAGCGACGACGTCGTCGACCTCCCAGCCCAGCTCCTCCAGGCCGTCCACGAGGACATCGGTGGCGATGTCGGCACGCGGCAACAGGACGCGGGAGACGGCGTCGATGTCCTCAACATAGTTGGGGAAGACCTCCACCAAGCCGGCGGCGTTCTGCTTGCGCACGTCCGGCAAAAGTTCCGGGATCATGCCCTTTTCCCGGATGGCGTCGGCGGTCTTGGTGCCCACGGCGGCCAAGTGCACGCCAGCGAAGTCGCGGGCGTCCAGGCCCAGCTCGGCGATCTTGTCCCACACCGCCCGCACCGCGTTGGTGGAGGTGAACACGACCCATTTGTAGCGCCCCTCCACGATGCCCTTGATGGCACGGTCCATCTGCGCCGGGTTGCGCGGCGGCTCCACCGAGATGGTGGGCACAGACTGCGGGATGGCACCGTAGCCGGCCAGGTGCGCGGACATCGCCGCGGCCTGTTCCTTGGTGCGCGGCACGAGCACGCGCCAGCCGTACAGCGGCCGGTTTTCCCACCAGGAGTACTTGGAGCGATCGTCGATACTGCGGCCCAGGGTGACCACCAAGTGGCCGGGGAGCTCCGCGTCGAGCTTGCTCAGGGTACCCAGGGTGGCCTCGTGGGTGCGCTGCAGGCGCGTGGTGCCGTGCACCGTGACGTACGCGGGGGTCTCCGCAGGCATGCCGCGGCTGCCGAGCTCTTCCGCGATGACCGCCAAGTGCTCCGCGGTGGCCTGCAGCACGATGGGCTGGGTGGCCACGGCGAGCTGATCCCAGTTGACCTCGCCGGAGGTGATGTCCGCCTCGGTGTAGGTAGACCCCAACGCCAGGCCCGCGAAGGAAGGGACGGTGGACGGCAGGGACATGCCCGGCACGACCTGGAATTCCACGCCCGAGGCGGCCACCGCGGAAATCTCCGCCTTAATGGACTCGCGGTTGAGCGGGTTACCGGCCACGAGGCGGATGACGTCTTCGCCTTCGGCCTCCGCGAGGGCGGCCAAGACCTGTGCCACGGGTTCCTCGGTGGCGGCGCGCACGTCGCCCGCGGTGGGGGCCGCCGGGCGCGGCGGCTTGCGGCGGGCGCCCTGCTCCTTGGCGCGGGCGCACATCTCGGCGTATTCGGCCTCGGCGGCCTCGAGCTTCTCCTGCGGGACCGGGAGCGCGGAACCGACGATATCGCGCACCCCCATCAGGACCTCGGAATCCGTAATAGAGATCGCGGTGTGAGCTAAAACTTCCCGGGCCCGGACCGTCAACAGGTCAGGGTTTCCCGGGCCGGCGCCGACAAAGACGACTTTCCCCTGCATGTCCTTCGGCTGCGAATCGGGGGCCTCCCCGGAAGTCGGCGTCGAAGGTGCGGGCACAGCTTTGCTCATAAGGTTCTTTTCTAATGTGGAGAGTCTAAGGCGGTGGACCCCTAAAGGGGGACCACATTATTGTCAGAAAAATCTCGTGTGGTAGTTACACCTTAAATTAGAATGTCAGGGAAACAAAAAATCCCGTTGCCTATCCCAGAAGCTCGGTGGCGCCGGCGGCGAACAGGGCCTCGGCCACGGCGTCGCCGATAGCGAGGGCAGCGGAAAGCGGGCCCGTGGATTCCTTGACGATCTGGCGGGAGCCGTCGAGGGCGAACACGCCGCCGCGCACCGTCAGCTCATCGCCGTCCACCACCGAGGTGGCGGCCACCGGGGCGGTGCAACCAGCCTCCAGGCGAGACAGCACGCGGCGCTCGGCGCCGGCCGCGGATTGGGCGACCTCGTCGCGGATGGAACGGATGGCCGCCACGGCGTCGGCGTCCGCGACATTAGCCTCGATAGCCAGCGCGCCCTGGGCGGGAGCCGGCATGAACTCCTCCGGGTCAAAGACCTGCGTGGCGCGCGCCGCGTAGCCCTCTCCCGCGCGCACCAGGCCGGCGTACGCCAACACGACGGCGTCGAGCTCGCCAGAGGTCACCTTGCCCATGCGGGTATCAATGTTGCCGCGCAGCGGACGGATGTCCAGATCGGGGCGCATGGCCTTGAGCTGCGAGATGCGGCGCGGCGCGGAGGTACCCACGCGCGCGCCCTCGGGCAGCTCGGCCAGGGTGAGGCCGTCGCGGGCCACCAGCGCCTCGCGGGAGTCCTGGCGCTGCGGCACGATGAGCTCGAAGCGCTCGTCAGCCGCAGTGGGTAGGTCCTTGAACGAGTGCACCGCCACCCGGCACTGACCGGCCTGCAGCGCCTCGCGCAGCGCCTGGGTGAACACGCCAACGCCGATGCGCTCCACGGGCGCCATGTTCACGTCACCGGCGGTGGTCACGATTTCCAACTCGGCGGGATAGCCCTGCTCCTCCAGCCACGACTTCACGTGCCCGGTCTGCGTGCGCGCGAGGACGGATCCGCGGGTGCCAAGTTTCAATGTCTCGTTCGGGGCAGTCACTGTTATTCGGAGTCCTTTCCGGTGGCGCTCATCGCGATCATGTCTGTTTCTTCGGGCAGCTGCTCAACATCTACTGAGACTGAAGTGCCCTCCAGCTGCAGGCCAAAGAGCTCCTGTAGGGCGGTCTCATGGCTTACCGTACGCGAATCCGCGGCGAGCTTCTTCGCGCGCACCGTTGGCTCGTGGAGGAGCTTGTCGACGACCCGTTTGAGGGCGTGGCGCACCTCCTTGACCTCGGCGCCGGAAAGCTCGGGCGCCTTGTGCTGCAGGCGGCCCATCTCGCAGTCGACGAGATCGTTGGCGCGCTTGTGCAGCGCGGAAACCGCGGGGACGATATCGCGCACACGCTGTTCAGAGGCGAAGCGCTGCACCTCCTCGTTGACGATGGCGCGGGCCTCAGCATGGCCGGAGCCCTCCTGGTCTTCCAACGACTTGTGCAGGCGCTCAATGTTGACGAGGTGGACGCCCTCGCGCTCGGCGGTGGCGTCGTCGATGTCGCGCGGGAGGGAGAGATCCACCAGTGTGAGGGGGCGCTGCGCCGTGCTGGCGGGAAGATCGGCAGCGGTGATGGTGAAGTTGTCTGCGCCGGTGGCGGAGATAGCGATGTCCACCTCGGCGAGCTTCGCGGCGCGGTCCTCGAACGGGACGGCCTCGGCAGGAACCCCGGCCTCCAGGGAGTGCTCCACCACGCGCTCGGCGCGCTCGAAGGTGCGGTTGGCGATGATGAGCTTGTCCACGCCCAGCTTGCCCGCGTGCGTGGCGGCGAGCGACGCCATGGCGCCGGCGCCCAGCACGAGGGCCGTCTTGCCCTGCAGGCTGTCGGTCCCCATGTGTTCTAGGGCCTTGCCCATGGCGAAGGTGACCATGGAGCCGCCAGCCTCGTCGATGGAGGTCTCGGAATGGACGCGCTTGCCGGTGTGCAGCGCCGCCTGCGCCAGGGCGTGCAGGCGCGGGCCCACGGTCCCCTGCTGGCTGGCCTTGTCGTAGGAGCTGCGCACTTGACCGATGATCTGTTGCTCACCGACGACCATGGAATCCAGGCCGGAGGCCACGACCATCATGTGCTCGGCGCCGGCATCTGCGTAACGGACATAAAGGTAGCCGCGCAGCTCGTCTTTATCCACGCCGGACACGTCGCTCAGTACGTCCACAACGTCGCGCACGCCGGAGTGGAAGGAATTAGTCACGGAGTAGACTTCGAGGCGATTGCAGGTGGATACAATCATGGCCTCGGAGAGCGAGGGCGTGTCCACGAGCTTGAAGCACGTCGTGTTCTGCACGGTTTCATCCATGCTCAGCCGCTCAAGTAGCGCCACCGGCGCCGACCTGTGGGACATCCCTACGACAAGCACACTCACGAATTAAACACTTCCTCCGATTTGGGACGCGTGGCTCCACCGATCGAACGATGGCAAATCAACCAAAAGGATAGCCCGTCCACAGACAATTTACGAAACGGCTAGCTCCGCAGCCAGCTCGTCGTTATCCACTTCCCAGCACGCGAACTCTTCGCCGTCGATCACCACAACAGGAACCCGGTCCCCGTATTCCATGGCCAGCTCCGCGTCCTCGTCCACGTTACGCACCTGAAACTCGGCGCCCGCCGCCGCGACCACCGGCCGGATCTGCTCCCGCACTCGCTCGCACGATCCGCACGTGGTGCGCACCATCAGCTCCACCACGGGTGCCGCCTGTGCCGATTGTTCAGACACGCTGTCCTGCCTCCTGTCTGTGACACGTTTACTATTGAACACGTTACCCCGACCCCTAGCGATTCCAGGAAGGCTGCACGCTTCAACCGTGGCGACTCTACCTGACGGCATGCCCGACTCCCCGCACGAGTTCCTCGCCTACTGGGCGACGACCCGGGGCAACCTGCGCAACTTCATCGAGAAGGCGGCGCTGCCCCCGCTGGACGAGCAGGCCCAACGCGCCGCCGGCGAGGCCGCCGCGGAGGCCGCCGTGGCCGAGGTGTTCGGCCTGGAGCTCAAAGATTTCAGCTCCGGCGTGGACTCCGTCTCCGGCGCCATCAACAACGCGGGCGGCTTCCGCATCACCGCTCCGGAGCCGCACGTACCCCAAGATGTGGGCGCGGCCGCGTTCTTCGACGTGGACAACACGCTGATCCAGGGCTCGTCCATCGTGTTGTTCGCGATGGGTCTATTCAAGCGCCGCTTCTTCCGCGTGCGGGAGATCCTCCCCATCGCGTGGAAGCAACTGAAATACCGGCTGTCGGGCTCGGAGAACGCTGCCGACGTGGCCGCGGGGCGCGTGCAGGCGCTCGAGTTCATCAAGGGCCGCCGCGTGGACGAACTAGTGGACATCTGCGAGGAGATCGTCGCCACCCAGATGCAGCACCGCGCCTACCCCGGCACACGCGAGCTGGCGCAGATGCACCTCGACGCCGGACACCAGGTCTGGCTGGTCTCCGCCACGCCGGTACAAATCGCGCAGCTGTTGGCCAAGCGCTTCGGCTTCACCGGGGCTCTCGGTACGGTGGCGGAGGTGGAAGACGGCCGGTTTACCGGGCGCCTAGTGGGCGACATCCTGCACGGCCCGGGCAAGAAGCACGCGGTGGCGGCGCTCGCGGCCGTCGAGAAGCTGGACCTTAAGAGGTGCACCGCGTACTCGGACTCCGCGAACGACGTCCCCATGCTCTCCATGGTGGGTACCGCGGTGGCCATCAACCCCGACCGCCGATTGAAGAAGCTAGCGACGCAGCGCGGCTGGCTGGTGCGCGACTATCGCAGTGTGCGCAAGGCTGTGCGGACCTATGGGCTACCGACGCTCGTCACCACAGCGTTGTCCGCACGGGCCTGGATGCGGTGGCGCCGCCAAACACAACACCCCACCGGCTGACCTGGGGCCAGCGGGTGGGGTGGAGGGCGAAGAGGCTTACTTGCCGAGCTTACGACGCTGCACGCGGGTGCGGCGCAGCATCTTGCGGTGCTTCTTCTTGGACATGCGCTTGCGGCGCTTCTTGATAACAGAACCCATAGTAGGTTTCCTCGCTTTCGAGCTTTTAAAGGTTAGTACGTACTAGACCTGCCGGCGCACGTGGGAGCTAACGCCCCAAGGGCGCAGCTGTTGGTGCACTTCAACGCTGCGCGCACAAGCCGACACGAATGGTGACCATCATACCGAGGACGGTGGTGATCCCAAAAATTCCACGGCGCTGCTCACCTGAAATGCGCAACGCCCATCGGAAGCGACCAGAACTGATCGACACCGATGGGCGCTGCTGCGCATTCGAGTCCCTAAAGAGGTCTCCTAGCCTACGTTGTAGGTGGAGTCATTCAGGTACTCGTCCACGGCGGACTCGTGAACCCGGAAAGAACGGCCAACACGGACGGCTGGCAGCTCACCGGAGTGAACCAGACGGTAAACGGTCATCTTGGACACGCGCATAATCTCCGCGACCTCAGCAACCGTGAGAAAGGTTCCCTTTTCTTCATTAGCCATATCTTTATCTAACCTTTCAGCCCGTGGCGCGCTGTAGGCTTCCCCTCCCACAGGACGAACACGCACGTGCTTGAACAAGCCTATCGTGAAACCTGTGACTAATGCGACTTGAGTGCAAAAATTTTCGCCCTTGTTGCGGCCTTGTCCCCAATGCCCGCGCAAAACTCCCATGCAACTTCCCCACCACCCGCCACAGGCGGCCCTCCCCTACCCCCGCGTGGGGGGGAGTAAACCGGTAAGAGAACTAGTCGCCGAGTTCCCTGGAGCGATCCGCGCAGGCCTGCGCGGCCCGGAAGAAGGCACCGCGAATGCCCGACTCCTCCAGCTCGCGCAGCGCGGCCACGGTCGTGCCACCCGGCGAAGACACGTTGGCCCGCAGCGTGACAGGATCCTTGCCGGAGTCCTTGAGCATGGCGCCCGCGCCCGCCGCGGCGGAGGTTGCCAGCTGCTGCGCCACGTCGCGGGTAAGACCGAGGTTCACGCCGGCGTCGATAAGCGCCTCGGTAACGAGGAAGAAGTATGCGGGCGAAGAACCCGACAACGCCGTAACCGCGTCCATGTCCTTCTCCGCCACCACGACGACGTCGCCCACGGCGCCCAGCAGCTCCGCCACGCCGTCCATATCCTCCTGGGAGGCCGCGGTGCCCGGCACGCAGGCGTTCATGCCAGCGCCAACGAGCATCGGCGTATTAGGCATGACACGAACCACGGCGGTATCGGCGGGCAGGGCTCCCTCCAGCGCCGTGAGGGTTAGGCCGGCGGCCATGGAGACCACCACGGCGTTCGGCTCGAGGTGCTCGCCGACCTCTCGCAGGAGATCCTCGATGGCATAAGGCTTTACGCAGGCGAAGACCACCCCGGCCCCCTTCACGGCGGCGGTGTTGTCTGCGGTGGTGGGCACGCCGTAGGTGTCGGCAAAGTAGTTCTGCTTCTCGACGGACCTGTTGGTCACCGTCAGCGTCTGCGGATCGCGGCCCCCGGCCAGCACACCGGCGATGAGGGCCTCGCCGATCTGTCCCCCTCCGAGGACGGCAATGTTGGTTGCATCAAAAGTGGAATTCTTTGCGTCAGTCATGCTCTCCACACTGCCACAGCGGCCGCGGGCGTACCACGACGAAAGGCGCCGCCCCCGGAGGGGCGACGCCTGTTGCGAATGCAGGTACGGCGGCTGTTACATGACGATAAGCAAAGGCTACATGACGATAAGCAAAGGCCCAAAGGTAAGTACGAGGCCGACGATACCGGCGAGCACCATGGAGAAGGTGTCGCGCTCGGTGCGCAGGGCGTGCACGATACCCACCATGATGCCGGTGACGGCAACGGCCAGGACGCTGACGACGGGGACAGTCATGCGCTCCCACAGGAGCTCGAAGCCCTTGAACACCACTGCGCCGAGCACGATGCCAACGACGGCCAGGAGGATGACAGCCATGACGTTGACCTTCTCGCCGTCGTCCTCGCCCTCTTCGGTGCCGGTGGTACCAGCGGCGTCGGGGTTGTCGGTGTTGTCGCTGGCGCGGAGAGCCTTAGCAGAGTCCTGCGGTGGCATCTGCTGAACCGGGCGATCCTGCGTGGATGCCGACTTCCCTGCGCCAGGGGTCGCGGCCTTGTCAGCGGCCCCTGTGGTGGTCGCGCCTGCGGCAGCAGCGCCCGCGGTGCCTGCGGCGGCGCCAACGGTGGGGATGACACCGGTCTCGTCCGGTTTCGCTGCGGACTTCGCAGCTGGCTTAGCCTGCGGCTTCGGCTTAGGCGCGGTGGTCGTCGGCGTGGCTGCCGGGGCCGTTGACGCGGCGGGCTTGGGAGTGGACTTGGACTTAGGTGTGGGCGCCGGGGCGTCCTTGACCTTGTCGATGACCGAGGTGTCCTCATTGTCCTGAGCAGACTCAGCCTTCTTCGCTGGCTCAGCCTTCTTTGCGGGCTGGACCGCGGCCTCCGGGGCCTGTCCCTCCTCGTCGGGCTTCTTCGGCGCGGGGATGACGGGGGCGGTCTCGTCGATGTCCACGCTGGAGTGGCGGGACTGCTCCGGGGTGGCGTCCACCCGACGGATGGAGCCGGTCAGCTCCGCGACGGAGATACCGCCGTCGTCGAGGCTGCGGCGGCGCCGGCGGCGCGGGCGATCCTTCGCGGCGCCGCCACCGCTTTGTGCCAGCAGCTCAGCCACTGTCAACTGTTTGTCTTCAGCCATGATCCGTCCTATTCCAGTCCTTTGTCGATGCGCCGCAGGATAACACCTTCGCGCAAAGCCCACGGGCAGATTTCCAGCTTCTCAATACCCAACGCACGCATGGACGCCTCCGCGACCAATGCGCCCGCCACAATCTGATGCGAGCGATCCGAGCTCACGCCCTCAAGCTCCGCGCGATCGGAAGCTGTCATGCGTGAGATAAAGTTTATAATCTGTCGCAAACCGGGCGCCGTCAAGGTGCGCTTGACGTACGGGCCCGCCGACGACGGCGCCGCACCGGTCAGACGCGCCAGGGTGCGGAAGGTCTTTGAGGTACCCACTGCCAGACCCGCAGGGCCCAGGGCCTTCATCTGCTCCGTGGCGTCGACAAGCTCAGCGTCGATGTAGTCGCGCAGCAGGTTGACCTTCTTCTTCCCCGGAGGATCGGTGTCGAACCAGTTGTAGGTTAACCGGCCCGCGCCCAGATCGAGAGAAAACGCGACGTCCGGTTCCTCATCCGTGCCCGAGGAGAGTTCGAGGGAACCGCCACCAATGTCCAGGTTGGTGATGCGACCCGCGGACCAGCCGTACCAGCGACGCACCGCCAGGAAGGTCAGGCGCGCCTCTTCCTCTCCGGAGAGGATCTGCAGGCGCACGCCCGTTTCCCTCTCCACCTCATCCAGGACCTCTTCCGAGTTGGACGCCGAACGCACCGCCGACGTGGCGATGGGGAGGAATTCCACGCACCCGAGCTTCTCGCCCAGCTCCGCGGCCTCGCTCCCCGCCGAGATGAGCTTCTTACGGCCCTTGGAATGGATCGCGCCGTCGTCATCAAGCTGCTCAACCAGCCGCAGCGGCGTCTTCCAATCGCTCATCGGGGTCGGCTTACCGCCACTGGCGGCATCCACCGCCACCAGATGGACGGTATTGCTGCCTACGTCTAATACACCTAATCGCACACCTACAGGGTAGTAGGTCTACGGTGGGTTAGTGTGAATCGCCCACAATCCCATCCCCACAACGACCCCGGGCGCAAACCCGTGCATTTGGGTTTCCCAGCGTCCTCACCTGCGGGACAATCCATTTCCTCTGGGCGCGAAGTGGCCCCAGATTTCCCCCGCGAATGGTTCGAGTTCACCAACCCGGACGATCCCCTGCATGTGTTTTCCATTGATCTCACCTGGGTGGAATCGCACTATTCCTGCGCCTTCGGCACCAGCGCCTGCCCCGGCATCGACGCATCGCAGCCCGACGTGGGGTGCTGCGTACACGGCGCCTACATGGCCGATGAACAAGACCGAGACCAGCTTTGCGACGCCGTGGCATCCATGCCGGCGAAGTACTGGCAGCACCGCCCCGACTCGGTGGACTCCTACCTGGCCGCCGCGGATCCTGTGGAATTGGAACCGTGGCTGGCCTGGGACGAGCTAGACGGCGATGACGGCGAGCCAGAGCCCGCACTGAAGACCCCGGTAGTGGGTGGCGCATGCATCTTCGCTAATCGCGAAGGCTGGCCCACCGGAGCGGGCTGCGCACTGCACCAGTGGGCGCTCGACGCCGGGGAGGAGCTGACAGTAGTCAAGCCCGAGGTGTGTTGGCAGCTGCCGCTGCGCCGCCACGAGGAGTACGAGGAGCGCCCCGACGGCCAAGAGATTCTGCGCACCACCATCGGCGAGTACGACCGCCGCGGCTGGGGTGGGGGCGGCGAGGACTTCGACTGGTACTGCACCGGCGATTCCGCGTGCCATTCCAACCCGGAGCCAGTCTGGAGCTCGCACCGCGCCGAACTCGTGGCCCTGTTAGGCCAAGAGTGCTACGAAATCTTGGCGGAGCACTGCGCGGCGCGCGAGCAGGCCCGACAGGCCGGGGTGGCGTTCCCGCAGCACCCGGCGACGGTGAAGGCCCGCGAGAACTAGAGGTCGAACTTATAGCCCAAGCCACGCACCGTGACTAGGTGCTGGGGGCGGGAGGGCTCGGCCTCAATCTTGGAGCGCAGGCGCTTGACGTGGACGTCGAGGGTCTTGGTGTCACCGACGTAGTCGGCGCCCCAGATGCGATCGATGAGCTGCCCGCGGGTGAGCACGCGACCCGCGTTGCGCAACAGATACTCCAAAAGGTCGAATTCCTTGAGCGGCATCGGCACCGGCTCGCCATCCACGGAAACGGTGTGGCGCTCGACGTCCATGCGCACGCGGCCGCCCTCGAGGATCTGATCGTCGGGCTCGTCCGCGGTAGCGTCCTGTGATTGGTCACTGCCGCGGCGCAGCACAGCGCGGATACGGGCGATGAGCTCGCGGGAGGAATATGGCTTAGTCACGTAGTCGTCCGCACCGAGCTCGAGGCCCACGACCTTATCGATCTCCGAGTCGCGGGCGGTCACCATGATGATGGGCACCGAAGAAGTGGAGCGGATCTGCTTGCACACGTCCGTGCCGGACATGCCGGGCAGCATGAGGTCAAGGAGGACAATATCAATGTCGTTGCGCTCGAATTCCCGCAGCGCCGTCTGCCCGTCGGGGGCGAGGATCGGATCGAAGCCCTCCTTCCGGAGCAAGAAGGCGAGGGGGTCCGCCAACGACTCTTCGTCTTCGACGAGCAGGATGGTGGTCATGATGCTTTGTCCTTTCGACGTGCTGCAACCCGCCCCACGGCAGTGCGCAGGGCAGGCGCCTTCGGCGCCTCAGTATCAGTGTCGGCCACGCCCGCAGTCGGAGTGGGCTCCTTTTCATGATAGATCGGCAGTTCAATCGTGAACGTCGACCCCGTGCCTGGGCGCGACCATAATTTGATATTACCGCCATGGTTGGCCACCACGTGCTTGACTATGGCCAAGCCCAGCCCCGTTCCGCCCGTCTGGCGGGAACGCGCCTTGTCCACGCGGAAGAAACGCTCGAACACGCGCTCCTGATCCTCCGGGGCGATACCGATGCCGCGGTCGGTCACACGGATGAGCACGATGTCCGCGCCGACCTGCTTCTGCGAGATGGACACGGGGGTGGCATTCGGCGAATAGTTGATGGCGTTGGCGATGAGGTTGGAAATCGCGGTCACCAACAAGGGCTTGTCCGCCCGCACGAGAATGTCAGTAGGTTCGGAGACGGTGAGCTCGATGCCGTGGGTATCGGCGGCCACCTTGTTACGGGAGACGGCCTCGCCGATGATGTCGTCGATGGGAACCGGCTCCGTGTCCGGCAGCGCCTCAGCGCCCTGCAGCTTGGACAACGCGATGAGCTCGTTAACCATGTCCGCCATGCGGTGCGCTTCCTTCTGCAGCTTGGTGCCGAAGTAGTTGACGTGCTCCTGGTCGTCCGGGGAATCCAGCAGCGCCTCGGCCAACAGCGCAATGCCGCCCACCGGGGTCTTGAGCTCGTGCGAGACGTTGGCCACGAAGTCGCGGCGCGCAGATTCCATCCGCACGTGCTCACTTTGGTCGGTGCCGTAGACGATGACGAAGCGATCGTCGACGAGCGTGAGGGGTTTGATGACGGCCTGGACGTGGCTCACACGGTTGCCGGTCCGTCGCTTAGCGATGGACGTGTCCAGGGTGCGCGTCTCCTTGTCCTCAAAAACCGCGTTGGCCACCCGGCGAATGTCCGGGTTGATCGCGCGGTCGTGCACGAGCGCCATCTCGTGGGCGGACTGATTGGACAAGATGACCTCGCCTGCCCGGTCAATGACGGTGATGCCCGTGGGCGATCCCTGGATGGCCAGGTGCAACACTTGGGACACGGTGTTGACCTGGTTCGCCTCAATGGTCGCGGAGGCGCGGCGCCGCTGGATGCGGGCGCGGATGCCACGGATCGCCAACAAGGCGAGGCCACAAAAAGCCACGCCTGCAAGAAAAGCGAGTGCGGAGGACAAAAACTACTTGTTCCCGCCCTGCGCCGCCACGGCTGCGGCGCCTGCCGCCGCCGCTTCCGGATCCAGGTAGGTGCCACCTGGGTTCACCACGGTGCCCGCGGCATCAATCTCGTAGACCAGCGGGATGCCGGTCGGGATGTTCAGGCCCGCGATGTCCTCGTCGGAAATGCTATCCAAGTGCTTGACCAGGGCGCGCAGGGAGTTGCCGTGCGCGGCCACCAGGACCGTCTGGCCATCCTTGACGCGCGGCAGGATCTCCTCTTCGAAGTACGGAACCAGGCGCTTGACGACGTCGAGAAGGCACTCGGTGCGCGGCACTTCATCCAAGTCAGCGTAGCGAGGGTCGCCCACCTGGGAGTACTCGGAGGAGTCCTCGAGCGCTGGCGGCGGGGTGTCGTAAGAACGACGCCACGCCATGAACTGCTCCTCGCCGTACTTATCGCGGGTCTCGGCCTTGTTCAGGCCCTGCAGCGCGCCGTAGTGGCGCTCGTTGAGGCGCCAGTCGCGCACGACCGGGATCCAGTGGCGGTCCGCCGCGTTGAGTGCGATGTTGGCGGTGCGAATCGCGCGGCGCAGGAGCGAGGTGTAGAGCACCTCAGGCAGCAGGTCGTTCTCGGCGAGCAACTCGCCGCCGCGCTTGGCCTCGGCCTCGCCCTTGGCGGTCAGATCGCAGTCCACCCAGCCTGTGAACTGGTTGGATTCGTTCCACTGGGACTGGCCATGTCGAAGGAGAATGAGCTTTCCGTTAGTCATACCTCTAAGTGTGCCATTATCCACGCGGTCGCGCGCTATATCCCCCGAATGAGTAAACACCGCGCGAGCTCCCCCTGTGGCGTTTAGACTTTCCCACGTTATGAAAAAGATTCTCGCTTCACTCGTCGCCGCCTGCGCCCTCGTGTCCACCGCCGTCGTCCCCGGCACGTACGAGGCTGAGGCCGTAGGTACGTTCCGCACCAACCCGCACTACCCCGCCACCCGCGCCCTGGCCGCGCCCGGCGCGCCCATCCACGTCACGGAAGTCAACCCGTCCCCATATCGCCGCGCGGACGGCTCGGTGATGGAGCTACCCGCCAACTTCTACGTCTCCACCTGCTCCCAGGGCCCCGTGGGCACCGTGTATCGCAAGGGCAAGAAACCGCGGCGCGTCATGTTCACCGCGGGGCACTGCCTGCAAAACCTGGAGAAGGACACCGCGATGCGCGGCGAGGTTTATGCCCCGACCCGCAGCGGCGAGTTCTACATCGGCTACCGGGATCGCCTGGGTTACGACGATTTGCTTGCCGACGACGAGCCGCTGGTCCGCACCCTTCACGACGCGTTTAACGCCGCCGACTGGGCGTCGGTGAAACTCGATCCGCGGGTGCGGACGACCAACAAGTCCTTCAGCCGCGACGAAAACGGCAAGGCCCGCGGCCGCGCCGTCACCCTGAAGGGCGTCGACGATCGCACGCGCCTCTACCCCTTCCAGGTCTCAACCGATAACTTCGGCGACCCCATCTGCAAGGACGGGGCGCGCACCGGCCGCTCCTGTGGCTACCAGATGTTCCGCACCGCGCACGGCGTGTGGAGCTGGGGCATGAACATCCAAAAGGGTGACTCGGGCGGCATCAACTACAATCCGCGCACCAAGAAGGTTGTGGGCATCTCGTCCATGAGCATGGGGCCGGTCAGCCGCACCCAGCCGGCCGACCGTGCTATTGAGGACGCCTACGGCATCAAGTCCGGGACGGTCAACCGTCACTTCAAGGTGACCAACGAGGCCACCCCGCGCGCCCGCTTCTCCACGGGCAAGGAGTCCCGCGAGAAGCTGGAGGGCTATATTGATGCCCACTCCGGCCCCGGCACCAAGGCCACCAAGGCCACCGCGCAGACCGCGCGCCCGGGCGCGAGCATGCAGGCGGCAGACACCGCGCAGACTTCACAGAACGCGCAAGCCCCGAGCCTCGAGCAGGCCGCGCACAAGGTGGCAGCGTCCGCCGACAAGACCGCGCGCGCCGCGCACGGCATCCCGCAGGGCGACACCACCGCCTTCTACGAGGCGTCGACGCAGTTCCACAAGGACGTCGCCGCCGCGCAGAAACTGGCCGAGCGCGAGATCAATAACGTCGTCTCCGCGGCGATGACGCCGCACCGCAGCCGCTAGCTACACGCCCGCGGGCTTGCGGTCGTGACACTCGGGCACCGCGATAGCACGCGCCCGGTCGTAAATCTCCATGAGCTTGGTCGCGGCGGCGTCCCACGAGAACTTCGCCGCGTGCCCCACCGCGGCCTCGCCCATGGCGATGCGCTGGGCGTCGTCGTCCAGCAATTCCGCCAGGGCGTCTGCCCACGCGGCGTCATCGTGGCCGTCGACAAGCAATCCCGTCTCCCCTTCGGCGACCGCAACAGGCAAGCCGCCCACGCGCGCCGCCACCACCGGGGTGCCGGTGGCCTGGGCCTCCAACGCCACCAGCCCGAAGGACTCGTTGTAGCTGGGCACCGCCACGATGTCCGCGGCCTGGTAGACCGCCACGAGCTCCTCCGGCGGGCGGGGCTGCAGGAAGCGCACGTGCCGGTCGACGCCCAGCTCCCGCGCCAGGTCGCGGTACGTCTCCGGGGTGGTGTTCGCCCCCGACGGCCCGCCGCAGATCACCACGCGCAGGTTGCGGTACGGGTCGCGGCACAGCAGCTCCGCGGTGGCGCGGATGAGAACGTCCGGGCCCTTGAACTTCTGGAGGCGCCCCACGAATGCCACGACCTTGGTGTGCTGCGGCAGCCCCAAGAGGCGCCGGGACATCTCCGTGTTGCGGTTGGTGCCCGGGCAAAACAGCTCGACGTCGGCGCCGGGGTTGACCACCACGATGCGGGAGGCGTCGGCGTCGTAATGCTCCACAAGGTCTTGGGTCTCGGCGTCAGTGTTGACCACAAGGAGGTCGGCGTTGTCCACCAGCTGCTGCTCGCAGATGCGGCGCGCCTCAGATTCTTGGGTGTCCTCCGCCGTGCGGTGCAAGTTCTTCACCGCCGCCAACGTGTGAGCGGTATGCACGAGTGGAATCTCCCACAGGTCCTTGAGCAGCCACCCCACCTGGCCGGACAGCCAGTAGTGGGAGTGGATGAGGTCGTAGCTCACATGGTGACACTTGACGTACTGGACGATGCCGCCCGCGAACGCCGCGAGCTGCGTGGGCAGCTCCTCTTTGTCCAGGCCCTCGTAGGGGCCGGCCTCGATGTTGATGACCCGCAGGTGCGGCTCCACGTCCACCACCTGCCGCAGGCTGCTGGTGGCGCGGGTATAGATATCCACGTCGATGCCGTGGCGCGCCAGATGGGTGGCGATGTTGAGGATGTAGACGTTCATGCCGCCCGCGTCGCCGGACCCTGGTTGCTGGATGGGCGAGGTGTGCATGGAGATCATCGCGATTTTCATGCCCCAAGTCTAGCGACTTACGGAAGGCGTATAGTTGCACTACGAAACAAACCTACGCGCGCGAAACTTACGGGAAGGTAATGATGTCCGCTTTCGAAACCAAGGCCTGGCTGCAGTATTACCCGGACTGGGCAGACGCGCAGTTGCCGTACGGTGAGACCACGCTGTTGGACGTCTACGAGGAGAACCTCACCCGCAACGCGGACAAGCCAGCCACCTATTTCTTCGGCCGCCAAATGACCTTCGGCGACATCGACGTCCAGGTGCGCCGCGCCGCCGCCGGCCTGAAGGCTTTCGGCGTGCGCCCCGGCGACCGCGTGGCCATCTTGCTCCCCAACTGCCCACAACACATCATCGCGTTCTATGCGGTGCTCAAGCTCGGCGCCATCGTCGTGGAGCACAACCCGCTATACACCGCGCACGAGCTCGAAGGGCCCTTCCGCAACCATGGGGCCCGCATTGCGATTGTGTGGGACAAGGCGGCACCGACCGTCGAGAAGCTTCGTGAGGACACTGCACTGGAGACCATCGTCTCCGTCAACATGGTGGACGCGATGCCCCGCCTGCAGCGCGTTGCCCTGCGCCTGCCGGTGCCACAGCTGCGCAAGATGCGCGCGCAATTAACTGGCGACGCCCCGAACACCGTGCCGTGGGACGCCCTCACCTCGCAGGCCATCGGCGGCCTGGGCCGCAACCTGGCCTCCCCGGAGGACATCACCAAGGACACCACCGCGGTCATCCTGTATACCTCCGGCACCACCGGCGCACCGAAGGGCGCGGAGCTCAGTCACGGCAACCTGTACGCCAACATCGTGCAGGGTAAGGCCTGGGTCAAGGGGCTGGGCGATCAGCCCGAGCGGATGCTGGCGGCCCTGCCGCTGTTCCACGCCTACGGGCTCACATTCTCTGCCACCCTGGCTTTCCTCATCGGCGGCGAGCTCATTTTGCTGCCCGCACCGAAGATGGACCTGGTCATGAACGTGCAGAAGAAGCACCCGATTACCTGGATCCCGGGTGTTCCCACCTTGTACGAGAAGATCATTGAGGCCGCGCGCGAGAAGAACGTGGATCTCTCCAGCGTCCGCAACTCCTTCTCCGGCGCCGCGTCCCTGCCGGAGGCCACCGTGGCGGACTGGGAATCCATGGCCGGCGGGCTCCTGGTGGAGGGCTACGGCCTCACGGAGTGCTCCCCGATCCTGGTGGGCAACCCCATGACCACCGACCGCCGCCCGGGCTATATCGGCGTGCCCTTCCCGGATACCGAAGTGCGGATCGCCAACCCGGAGAACCTGGACGAGACCATGCCGGACGGCGAGGCCGGCGAGCTGGTGGCGCGCGCCCCGCAGATTTCCAAGGGCTACTTCAATGACCCGGAGGCCACGGCGGAGGTCTTCCACAACGGCTGGTTCCGCACCGGCGACATGGCGATCATGGAGCCGGACGGCTACATCAAGATCGTCTCCCGCATCAAGGAGCTCATCATCACCGGCGGCTTTAATGTCTACCCCGGCGAGGTGGAATCCGCGATGCTGGCGCACCCGGACATTGAGGAAATCGCCGTGGTGGGCCGCCCCCGCAAGGACGGTTCCGAGGACGTCGTGGCGTGCGTGACGCTTCGCGACGGCGCGGCTCTGGACCCGGAGGCCTTGAAGGATTACGCCCGCGAGAAGCTCACCCGCTACAAGGTGCCGCGCACCTTCTACCACTTCGAATCCCTGGCCAAGGACCAGTTGGGCAAGATCCGCCGCCGCGAGGTGCAGGCGGACTTGCTGGAGCGCATGGGCGAAAACTAGCGCCTTATCGTGGGCTCGGTCCCCGATTGTGGATAAACTTTGTTTGGATAACGAAATTTCTTGTATCGGAGGCACCCCATGACGAGCCCAGCAGAATCTGGCGCACACCCTAGCCACGCGGCGTCGACCAAGGCCTGGCTAGAGCACTACGCCGAATGGACCCCACACACCCTGGACTACGGCGACAACACACTTCTCGACGTCTATGACCAGAACCTGGTCAAGAACGCCGACAAGCCGGCCACGTGGTTCTTTGGCCGCCGCCAGACCTACCGCGAGCTGGACCAGCAGGTCCGCGCTGCCGCGGCGGGCCTACGCGCCTTCGGTATCCGCCCGGGCGACAAGGTAGCCATCGTGCTGCCGAACTGCCCGCAGCACATCGCGGCGTTCTACGCGGTGCAGAAGCTCGGCGCGGTCGTCGTGGAGCACAATCCGCTCTACACCGCACCGGAGCTGGAGGGCCTGTTCAAGGACCACGGCGCGCGGGTGGCGATTTCCTGGGACAAGACCGCGCCGACGTTGGAGAAGCTGCGCGGCGTCACGAACCTGGAGACCATCATCTCCGTCAACATGATTGAGGCGATGCCGCGCATGCAGCAGCTCCTGCTGCGCATCCCGGTCCCGCAGATTACTGAAAAGCGCGACCAGCTCACGGGCAAGGCGCCGAACACGGTGAGCTGGAACTCGCTCATCTCCCCCGCGATCGGCGGCGACGGCGAGGGCTTCCAGCCGGCAGCGGACATCACGCCGGACGACACCGCGATCATCATGTACACCTCGGGCACCACGGGCAAACCCAAGGGCGCGGAGCTCAGCCACGGCAACGTCTTTGCCAACGCCCACATGGGCAAGCACTGGGTCCCGGGCCTGGGCACGACCGACGAGCGCATGCTGGGCGCCCTGCCGATGTTCCACGCCTACGGGCTCACGCTCATCGGCGTGCTCGCGGTCTACATCGGCGGCGAGATCATCTTGCTGCCGGCACCGAAGATGGAGCTCATCATGCCGGTCATGAAGAAGCACACCCCGACCTGGGTGCCGGGCGTGCCCACCTTGTACAACAAGATCATCGAAGCCGCCCAGGAGAAGGGCGTGGAGCTCAAGGGCATCCGCAACGCCCTGTCCGGCGCGGCGACGCTGCCGGTGTCCACGGTGGAGGAATGGGAGGCACTCACCCACGGCAACCTGGTGGAAGGCTACGGCCTGACGGAGACGTCCCCGGTGGCCATTGGGAACCCGATGGACGGCGGGCGCCGCCCGGGCTATATTGGCCTGCCCTTCCCGGATACCGAGGTACGCATCGTGGACCCGAAGGACCCGGACACGGTCATGCCGGACGGCACGGAGGGCGAGCTGCTCATCCGCGGCCCGCAGGTATTCAAGGGCTATCTCAACAACCCGGAGGCCACCGCGGAGTCCTTCCACAAGAACTGGTTCCGCACGGGCGACATGGCGGTTATGGAAGAAGATGGCTTCATTCGCCTGGTCTCCCGCCTCAAGGAGGTCATCATCACCGGCGGCTTCAACGTCTACCCGGCGGAGGTGGAAGAGGTCATGCGAACACACCCGGACATCGTGGACGTGGCCGTGGTGGGCCGCCCGCGCGAGGATGGTTCGGAGGACGTGGTCGCCTGCATTACGCTGCGCGACGGCGCGGCGCTGGAGCCGGAGAAGATGAAGGAATTCGCGCGCAACAATCTGACCCGCTACAAGGTCCCGCGCACCTTCTACCACTTCGAGCACCTCGCCCAGGATCAGCTGGGCAAGATCCGCCGCCGCGAGGTGCAGGCGGAGCTGCTCGAGCTACTCAAGGACGGCAACGGGCACCAGGCGCAGGCTTAAATACTCCACATCCTCACCGAGGAGCACAGCTTGTTACCCACTGCGGCGTGATGACACCGATGACCATCGCGCCTCTCTGCGCAGGACGGACAGCGGCGCAAATCCGCGCGGAATCACTACTATGCATACCGCTCACAATGCGGGCGCTCACGGCACGAGCAACAAGGCGCCTACCTGGTTCAGCCCAGATATCACAACTGTGGATTTATGAAAATGAAATTAGCCTCAGATTGGCTCAAAGAATTTCTATACATCGTAGTCGAAGTAGAAACGCCCAGCGGGACATCCCTCGCAGGGTTTGAAACCATCTTTCAGCCTTAGGGAACTTTCCAAAAATACTCGGTCGAATATGAAAATGTCCACGACTTATGGGTATACGACATTGCTGGCGAATCAATTCTTGACAAACTGGATTTTGAGAATTCGGATCACATCACGTGGTTACGAGAAAATCGGGAAAATTTCGCGCCCTCTACCTGCCGGGACTTGCTCGTTTTCACTTCTGGATCAGATCACATATGGGTGCGTGACCAAAGGTAGACCGTTAAGACACGGTGATATAGGAACTTGTCCGGAGATAGCCCGAACTCACCAACAAGCCGCGGAAAACAATGGCTCGGAGCTCGAGAAACAGCACGCATAATCGCTTGATATTGATGAACCATTCCGCTTCTTTGACACGTGATCCAAGGTTCAAGCTGGAGTAGATGTTCCTCTCCCTGGCGCAGTCGCGCAGCTCGCCTGCCCCGGCCGGGGGCAGCGAGAAAAATTCTTACCTCGCCACAACCTACTGAGCCGTAACTTACTGTATCGTAGGTCGGGTATGTGTTTGTCCTAGAAACTATCTGCCGGATGGTGAGTTCTGGGGCGGCGCTTCGCACGTAACCGACGTACACGTAAAAAGGTGACCTAAGAAATCATGACTCTGACACCGCTCACGCAGCTCTCCTCCGCCGGCTCCGCGCCGGCCATCCTGTTCGCGGGACAAGGCTCGGCCTGGCAGCGCGCCATCGTCGACGGCGCCGCCACCAACCGCGGCGCAGCCGACCTCACCGCACTGCTCACACAGGCCCGCACTACCACCGGACCGGTGGCACGCACGATCGCCTCCACCACGCCGGGCGTGTTCGAGCGCCTGGAGGAGCTCGCCGGCACCAGCGCCGACAAGAACCCGGAGGCCACAGTGGCCGACACCTTCCCCGCGATCTCTATCCCGGGCATCGTCTTGGGGCAGATCGCCGCGCTCAACCAGCTGCGCGAGCTCGGCCTCAAGGTCGAGGACGCCGAGCTCATCGGACACTCCCAGGGCGTGCTCGGCGTCTTCGCGGCCACCGCGCCAGACAAAGCGCTGAGCCTCGCCGTACTCATGGGCACCGCCGCCGCGGTCGTCCACGGCGCGAGCGACAACCGCTCCCACATGCTGGCGGTGCGCGGCCTGGACCGCGAGGACGTCGAGAAGCACCTGGCCGGCGACGCCGCCATCGCCGTCACCAACGGCCGCCGCGCCTTCGTCGTGGCCGGCGCCCCGGAGTCCCTGGAGCGCACCCAGTCCGCGCTGCAGAACTTCGCCGAGGCCCACAACGAGGCCCTCGAGTCCGCCGAATTCGGCGGTTCCGATCTCAGCCCGCGTTTCGACTCCCTGCCCGTCGCGCTGCCCTTCCACCACAAGAGCCTGCGCGCCGCCGCGGACCTCACCGTGGACTACGCACAGCGCTGCGGCCTGGACACCACCCGTGCCCGCGAGCTTGCCGACGCCGTGCTGGTCAACCACCACGACTGGCTCGCGGTCGTCGCCACGCTGGACGCCGAGTACCTGCTCGCGCTCGATAGCTCCCTGGCGCGGTTGACCTCCCCGCTGCTCGTAGGCACCGCGAAGGCGCTCGTGCCCGCGGCCACCGCCGCCGAGCGCGACGAGCTGGCCACCCCCGGCGCGCAACTGCCCGAGCGCCGCGACTGGTCCCGCTTCGCCCCGCGCCTGGTCACCCTGCCGGACGGCAAGACCTACACCCAGACCCGCTTCTCCGCGGCCACGGGCTTCTCCCCCATCATGCTCGGCGGCATGACGCCGACCACCGCGGACGCCGACATCGTCGCCGCGGCAGCCAACGCCGGCTACTGGACCGAGCTGGCCGGCGGCGGCATGTACTCCGACGAGGTGTTCACCGGGCACAAGGATCGTCTAGAAGCCCAGCTGGAGCCGGGCCGCACCGCGCAGTTCAACACCATGTTCTTCGACCGCTTCCTGTGGAACCTGCAGTTCGGCCAGGCCCGCATCGTACCCAAGGCGCGCGCGGCCGGGGCGTCGTTGAGCGGCGTCACCGTCTCCGCCGGCATCCCGGAGGTCGACGAGGCCACGGAGCTGCTGGCGCAGCTGCACGAGGACGGTTTCCCCTATATTGCCTTCAAGCCGGGCACGTCCAAGCAGATCCGCGACACCCTGAAGATCGCGGCGGCCAACCCGGAGACGCTCATCATCATGCAGGTCGAGGACGGCCATGCGGGCGGCCACCACTCCTGGACCGAACTTGATGACATGCTGCAGGACACCTACGCGGAGGTCCGCGAGCACGACAACATCCTGCTCACCGTAGGCGGCGGCATCTACTCCCCGGAGCGCGCGGCCACCTACATCACCGGCTCCTGGGCGCATAAGTACGGCCTGCCGGATACGCCTGTCGACGCCGTGTTCATCGGCACCGTCGCCATGGCCGCCAAGGAGGCCAAGGCCACCGATTCCGTCAAGGAGCTGCTGGTGAACACCCCGGGTATCTCCTACGACGACAACAACGGCTGGGTAGGCCGCGGCACCGGCAAAAACGGCGTCGCCTCCTCCCAGTCGCACCTGCTGGCTGATATCCACGACCTGGACAACTCTTTCGCGGCGGCGTCCCGCCTGATTACGTCCATGCCTTTAGAGGACTACGAGCCGCGCCGCGACGAGATCATCGCCGCGCTGGCCAAGACCTCGAAGCCATTCTTCGGCGACGTGGAGACCATGACGTACGCCGAGTGGGTCAACAAGTTCGTGGAGTTGGCTTATCCGTTCGCCGATCCGACGTGGGATGACCGCTTCCTGGACCTGCTGCACCGCGTGGAGGCCCGCCTGGCGGACGCCGACCACGGCGAGATCGAGACGCTGTTCGCCTCCGTGGACGAGGTGGCCGACGCCCCGGCCGCGGCCGCCCGCCTGCTAGAGGCCTACCCGGAGGCGCACCGCCTCACCGTCTCCCCGCGCGACGCCGCGTGGTGGATCAAGCTGCACTACAAGCACGTCAAGCCCATGCCGTGGGTCCCTGCCATCGACGGTGATCTGAAGACCTGGTTTGGCAAGGACACCCTGTGGCAGGCGCAGGACGAGCGCTACACCGCGGACCAGGTGCGCATCATCCCGGGCCCGGTGGCCGTCGCGGGTATCACGAAGAAGAACGAGCCCATCGCGGAGCTGTTGGGGCGCTTCGAGTCCGGTGCCACCCAGGCGCTTGCCGACGCCGGGGTGCAGCCGGAGTCGCGCTACTCCCGCCTGGCAGACGCCGCGGACGAGGAGGCCTTCATTCGCAACAGCCCGCACATCGTGTGGCACGGCCACCTCATGGCCAACCCTGCGCACGTGATGGAAAGCGACGCCTTTGACCTGGTGCGCGACGAATCCGGCTGGTCCATCCGCATCAACGCCGACTCCTACTGGGACAACCTGCCCGAAGACCAGCGCCCGTTCTACGTGCGCGAGGTGACCGTGCCGCTGGATCTGCCATCAGGCGCGGGCACCGGCGCCTGCCCGGTGGTCTCCGACGAGCGCCTCCCCGATTCCGTCTTTGCGCTGCTCGAGGGCCTGGCGGGCGTGGGTTCGGTGAGCGAGAACGGCGACCACATCGAGTCCATGCCGCGCATCATCGAAGGCTCCCAGTCTGCGGACGCGCCGTTCGGCGTGGCCGAGTACTCGTTCACCTTCCCGGCATCCCTGCTGTCCGCCCACACCAACGTCACCGGCGCGGGCCTGGGCGAGTCCGTGAGCGAGAAGGCCGGCGACCTACCGGTGGGCACCCCTGACGTGCTGGTGGGCCCATGCTGGCCGGCCATCTACACCGCACTCGGCTCCGGCTTGCTGGAGGACGGCTACCCCGTCATCGAGGGCCTGCTCAACGCGGTGCACCTCAACCACGTGGTGGACGTGCGCGTGCCGCTGCACGAGCTTGCCGACGGCCGCACCATCGACGTCACCTCCAAGTGCACCGCCATCGACGAGTCTGTCTCCGGGCGCATCGTCACCGTGGAACTGGAGCTGCGTAGCGGGGACGAGATCGTCGCCACGCAGATGCAGCGCTTCGCCATCCGCGGCCGTGCCCAGGGCACCGCGGTGCCGACCCCGGCCCCGGAGTTCGGCGGCGGTAAGTCCTCGACCAAGATCGTGGACACCCCGCGCTCCTTCATCGACCGCGCCGAGGTCACCGCGCCGAGCGACATGACGCCGTTCGCGCTAGTCTCCGGCGACTACAACCCGATCCACACCTCCACCAACGCCGCGCAGCTGGTGAACCTGTCCGCGCCGCTGGTCCACGGCATGTGGCTGTCCGCCACCGCCCAGCACCTGGCCGCCAAGCACGGCACCGTGGTGGGCTGGACCTACTCCATGTACGGCATGGTGCAACTGAACGACGTCGTGGAGATCACCGTCGAGCGCGTTGGCCGCAAGGGCATCCACGCGGCCCTGGAGGTCACCTGCCGCATCGACGGCGAGGTCGTCTCCGTCGGCCAGGCGCTGCTCGCACAGCCCAAGACCGCCTACATCTACCCAGGCCAGGGCATCCAGGCCGAGGGCATGGGCGCGGGCGACCGCGACGCTTCCGCTGCAGCGCGCGAAATCTGGCGCCGCGCGGACGCGCACACCCGGGACGCTTTGGGCTTCTCCATCCGCCAGATCATCGACGAGAACCCGACCGAACTCACCGTGCGCGGCACCACCTTCCGCCACCCGAACGGCGTGCTGCACCTGACGCAATTCACGCAGGTGGCGCTGGCTGTCGTGGCGTACGCGCAGACCGAGCGCCTGCGAGAAGCTGACGCAATCGCTTCCGGGGCCATGTACGCCGGCCACTCGCTGGGTGAGTACACCGCGCTGGCATCGCTAGCGAATATCTTTGACCTGGAAGCGGTCATCGACGTGGTCTACTCCCGCGGTTCCGCCATGGGCTCCCTGGTACCACGCGACGAGCACGGCAACTCCAACTACGCCATGGGCGCGCTGCGTCCGAACATGATCGGCGTGGGCGCGGACGACGTGCAGGGCTACGTCGACGGCGTGGCCGCCGAGACCGGTGAGTTCCTGGAAATCGTCAACTACAACATCCCGGGCCAGCAGTACTCCATCGCGGGTACCAAGGCAGGGCTTAAGGCCCTGCAGGCCAAGGCCGCGGCGGTGCACGAGCGCGCGTTCGTCATGGTGCCGGGCATCGACGTGCCGTTCCACTCCGCGGTCCTGCACCCCGGCGTGGAGGACTTCGCGGGCAAGCTGGACGCCCTGCTGCCGCGCGAGTTGGACCTGGATGCACTCGTCGGCCGCTACGTGCCGAACCTGGTGGCCCGCCCGTTCGAGCTGACCCAAGACTTCATCGACGCCATCCTGGAGGTCGCGCCGTCCGAGCGCCTGCGCGGCGTCACCGCCACCGACATGGACGACCAAGAACTGGCCCGTCTCCTCATGATCGAGCTGCTGTCCTGGCAGTTCGCGTCCCCGGTGCGCTGGATTGAGACCCAGAAGGTGCTTCTCGACGCCGTGGATCAGCTCGTCGAGGTCGGCCTCGCCGCCTCCCCGACGCTGACCAACATGGCCAAGCGCACCATGTCCGCATTGCGCTCGACGAACGGCTCGCAGGCCGGGGTCGAGCTGCCGGTGTTCAACGTCGAGCGCGACCAAGACCAGGTCATGCTCGCCGACGTCACCGCCGCACCCGCCGCTCCAGAAGCAGCGGCCGACGGCGACTCCGAGGCCGGGGACACCCCGAACGCCCCAGAAACCCCAGACAACCCAGAAGCGGGTGGGGTGACCGAGGCCACTGCCCCGGCGGAGCCTGCGGCTACTCCAGCGGCTGCGTCGGCTCCCGCGGCCGGCGGCTCCGGCGCTGACGCCCCAGCCCTGCCGTTCAAGGCGGCGCAGGCCATCATGGTGCTGTTTGCCTTCCAGAACAAGATCCGCATCGAGCAGATCGCGGACTCCGATACCGTCGAAGAGCTCACCAACGGTGTGTCCTCGCGCCGCAACCAGCTGCTCATGGACATGTCAGCCGAGCTCGGCGTCTCCGCTATTGATGGCGCCGCGGACGCGGACGTTGCCACGCTGCGCGAGCGCGTCAACGCCGCCGCCCCGAGCTACGCGCCGTTCGGCAGCGTGCTGGGCGAGGCCATCACCGCACGCCTGCGCCAGCTCACCGGCCCGACCGGCGTCAAGCCCGCCCACATCGGCGAGCGCGTCACCGGCGCCTGGGGCCTAGACGCGTCCTGGGTCTCCCACGTCGAGGCCGAGATCCTGTTGGGCACCCGCGACGAGGACTCCGTCCGCGGCGGCAGCCTCGCCACCATCCCGACCGGCGCCACCAGCAAGAAGGACCTCGACGCGCTCATCGACGCCGCCGTCGAGCAGGTCGCGGCCGCCCACGGCGTGTCTGTCTCCCTCAACGCCGGCGGTTCCGGCGCAGGCGGTGCCGTCGTGGACTCCGCGGCCCTCGACGCCTTCGCCGCCACCGTCACCGGCGAGGACGGCGTGCTGGCCACCGCGGCCCGCACCGTCCTGGACCAGCTCGGCCTGACCCCCGAGGTCCCGGAGCAGGAGCTGCCGGACACCGAACTCTTCGACGCCGTCGAAGCCGAACTCGGCGCCGGCTGGCTGAAGACGGTCACCCCGTCCTTCGACGCCAAGCGCGCCGTGCTGTTCGACGACCGCTGGGCCTCCGCCCGCGAGGACCTCGCCCGCGTCGCCCTGGGTGAGACCGAGCTGCCCGCCACCCGCTTCACTGGCACCGGCGACACCATCGCCCGCCAGGCGCAATGGTGGGCGACGCAACGCCCCGAGCAGGCCACCGCACTCAACGAGATTGCTGCCGCCGCGCAGCAGACCCCGGGCCTGGAATTCGTCGACGACGTCGCACTGGTCACCGGTGCAGCCCCGGGTTCCATCGCCACCGCGTTGGTCGAGCGCCTGCTCGAAGGCGGCGCGACCGTCATCATGACCGCCTCCCGCGTCAGCCAGTCGCGGAAGGAATTCGCCCGCACGCTCTACGCCCGCCACGCCGCCCCCGGCGCGGCCCTGTGGCTGGTGCCCGCCAACCTCACCAGCTTCCGCGACGTCGACGCGCTCATCGACTGGATCGGCACCGAGCAGAAGGAATCCGTGGGCAACGAGGTGAAGATCCTCAAGCCGGCGCTCACCCCGACACTCGCCTTCCCATTCGCCGCCCCGAGCGTGTCCGGCGCACTTGCCGACGCCGGCCCCGCCGCCGAGAACCAGGCCCGCCTGCTGCTCTGGTCCGTCGAGCGCACCATCGCGGGTCTCTCCGAGCTGGCGCAACGCGACGTCGACACGCGCTGCCACGTGGTGCTGCCGGGTTCCCCGAACCGCGGCATGTTCGGCGGCGACGGCGCCTACGGCGAGACCAAGGCCGCCCTCGACGCCATCCTGGCCAAGTGGTCCGCCGAAGCCGGCTGGCCGCAGGGCGTCACCCTGGCCCAAGCCACCATCGGCTGGGTCGCCGGTACCAACCTCATGGGCGGCAACGACGCCCTCATCCCAGCCGCCGAGCAGGCCGGCATCCACGTCTGGGACCCGGAAGAAATCTCCGACAAGCTCATCTCCCTGGCTTCCCGACGCTCCCGTGAGGCCGCCGCCACCGAGCCCCTCACCCTGGATCTCACTGGCGGCCTCGGCAGCAGCCCGGTCTCCATCTCTGCGCTCGCCGCGTCGCTCGATGAGGCGGACGCTGCGGCAGAAGAGGCGTCGGAAAGCCCGGCGCAGATCCGCGCCCTGCCGAGCCCGGTCCAGCCGGTACAACCAGAACGCATCGAGGTGGGCGAGGTCACCACGAAGCTTGCGGACATGGTGGTCATCGCCGGTGTCGGCGAGGTGTCCTCCTGGGGCTCCGGCCGCACCCGCTTCGAGGCCGAGCACGGCCTGCAACGCGACGGCACCGTGGAACTCACCGCCGCCGGCGTGCTCGAGCTGGCCTGGATGACCGGACTCATCACCTGGGCCGAGGATCCGCAGCCGGGTTGGTACGACGCCGAAGGCACCGAGATCGCCGAGGAAGACATCTACGACCGCTTCCGCGACGAGGTCGTCGCCCGCGCCGGCGTGCGCCCCCTCACCGACAAGTACCACCTCGTGGACCAGGGCTCAATCGACCTGACCACCGTGTTCCTGGACCGCGACATCACCTTCACCGTGGCCACCGAGGCCGAGGCGCGCGACATCCTCGACGCCGACCCGGAGATGACGCGCATCCACGAAGAAGACGGCGAATGGGTAGTCACCCGACTTCAGGGCGCGACCGCCAAGGTGCCGCGCAAGGCAACGCTCACCCGCACCGTGGCCGCGCAGATGCCGGACGACTTCGACGCCTCCAAGTGGGGCATCCCCGCCAATATGCTCGACTCGCTCGACCGCATGGCGGTGTGGAACCTCGTCACGGCCGTCGATGCGTTCACCCAGGCTGGCTTCAGCCCCGTGGAACTGCTGCAGGCCATCCACCCGGGCCAGGTGGCAACCACCCAGGGCACCGGCATCGGCGGCATGGAATCCCTGCACAAGGTGTTCGTGACCCGCTTCCTCGGTGAGGAACGCCCGTCCGACATCCTGCAGGAAGCGCTGCCAAACGTCATCGCGGCGCACACCATGCAGTCCCTGGTGGGCGGCTACGGCTCCATGATCCACCCGATTGGCGCCTGCGCGACCGCCGCGGTCTCCATCGAGGAGGGCGTAGACAAGATTGCCCTGGGCAAGGCCGACGTCGTGGTCGCCGGCGGCATCGACGACGTCCAGGTGGAATCCCTGACCGGCTTCGGCGACATGAACGCCACCGCCGAGACGAAGAAGATGACCGACCAGGGCATCGACGACCGCTTCATCTCGCGCGCCAACGACCGCCGCCGCGGCGGCTTCCTCGAAGGCGAAGGCGGCGGCACCGTGCTGCTGGTGCGTGGCTCCCTGGCCGCCGATTTGAGCCTGCCGGTCTACGGCGTGGTGGCGCACGCGGCATCGTATGGCGACGGCGCGCACACCTCCATCCCGGCGCCGGGCCTCGGCGCGCTCGGGGCCGGACGCGGCCGCGAGAACTCCCCGCTGGCCCGTGGCCTGCGCGGGCTGGGGCTGACGCCAAACGACGTCTCGGTCCTGTCCAAGCACGACACCTCCACCAACGCCAACGACCCGAACGAGTCCGAGCTGCACTCCATCCTGTGGCCGGCCATCGGGCGGGACGCTGACCAGCCAATGTTCGTGGTCTCCCAGAAGACGCTGACCGGCCACTCCAAGGCGGGTGCGGCGCTGTTCCAGACGGGCGGCATCATCGACATCTTCCGCACCGGCGTGGTGCCGGCGAACGTGTCGCTGGACTGCGTGGACCCGCTCATCGAGCCGAAGGCCAAGAATCTCGTTTGGCTGCGCAGCCCGCTCAACCTCGGCGCAGCAGGCAAGCCGGTGAAGGCGGCGGCGCTGACGTCGCTGGGCTTCGGCCACGTCTCGGCGCTCATCGCCTACGCGCACCCGGGCGTCTTTGAGGCCGCCGTCGCGCAGCAGCGCGGCGAGGACGCAGCACAGACCTGGCGCGAGCAGGCCAACGAGCGACTGCGCCGCGGCGCGGCCCGCTTCGAGGCCGGCATGGTGGGCCGCACGGCACTGTTCGAGACCATCGAATCCCGTCGCCTGCCCGCCGCCAGCGGCACGGTGACCATCGACGGCTATGGCGCCGTGGACGCCGACAAAGCAGCGGAAATCAACATGCTCCTCGGCGACGACGTCCGCCTGACCGCCGACGGAACGTACCCCGCTATCGACTAAACCCCATAGCGGGTGGGACGCCGCCGCCCCCGGCGCCTTCGCTTCGCGCGGTGGTGCCGGGGGCAGCGTACTTGTCTAGTGTGCTGTGCTCGAGGGGTCTAGGCAGCGTGCAGCGGGAAACGCACCCACGGCGAATTCTGCGCCAGCAGGGCGGTTTCCAGATCGCTTGCGAACGTGCCCATGTCGGCGAGGTACTCCTCCATCGTGTCCTCGTCGCTAGCCCAGATGGCGCGGCCGTACCAGAAGCTCGCCGCGTAATCCGCCCAGCTGGTGAAGTACTTGCGTGTCTCCACGAGCGCGCGGCGTTGGATGTCAGCCAGCTCCTCCGGCTTGATCATGTCCCCAGCACCGCCAAGGACGAAATATTGACGCCACGCGCGATGTCCCAGGCGCGGGTGGTGCGCGGAATCATCGGCGCCATCGCGAGAAAGCGCTCATCGTTGTAGCGTTCCAGCCACTTCGCGAAGAATGTCGGCCTGTCACCGGTAAACAGCGCCGTCGGGTTTTCTAGCGCCGCGTTTTGCACCATTTCATTCTCGTAGGCGAGCCACTGCGAGAGCTGATCATCGGTCATCTGCCCCGCCCAATCCAGCCGCGACGCCTCCCGGGCGCATTCCGTCAGCCCGAGGATGAGATCAAAGCCGGGCGTGTGCATGTCGCCGGCCAGGAGCTTGTTCACGGTGTCGCGAAGCTCCTCAGCGATGGAAATCCCCCACTGCGCCTGCAAAGACTTCCGCGCCAACCCTGCAATCAATTTGTTGCGCGCCGGCGGGCCGCCGCATTCGTTGACTGCCGACGCACCAATTCAGGATCTAGCCCCCTTTTCGCCCACGTGTATCAACCTTCCAGGGCGACGCCATAAAAGGCATTCAGCACTTGAATCATGGGAAACAGACGACGAAAAGTTAACGGCGTCCGCAGAGTTTCCCACAAACACAGCGAAATATATTGGATATTGCTGGCCTACAATTTTATGACTAGCTCCACTTCACAGGAGTTCCTCGACGGCGCCCTCGACAGGGCAGGAAACAGCGACGTCCTCCACAGTTTCACCACAACTGTGCTCCCCATCCTCGCCGCCAACGAGGTCATCCTCGAAGCAGCCGAGACCACGGGCCTTTTGTCACCAACCAGAGCCTGCTTTTGGTGGAGAACCTGCAGACCTGCGTCTCGACGCCCTGACCCTCACCAGCCCCAACTTCGAGGACGGTTCGCCGTCGTTGCAGGTTTTGGGCAAGACGGTCACCTGGCGCGGCTTCGGCGAACGTGGGATCGAGCGCGTGCGCCACGGACTGTCGTGGGCGCTGACACAGTACAACCCGAACCGTGTGCGCCTGGAACCCGAAATCCGCGTCGGGGGCCTACTCATGCAGTACATGGAGGTCCGCCCCCAAAAAACGGCGAGGATCCCGAGACCATTCGTAACGTCCTCAGCAACAAACGGTGGTGGTAGACATGACTTTCCCGCTTCTCGACGACGGCCACGGTTACCCACCCGCTCCCCCTACCGGCCCATGGGCGCGACGTACTCAGTGAACCGCCCGCGGACCGTGCCGGGCAGTACCGCGCCAACACCGCAGCTCCGGCTGCGGCACCGACACCTTCACCTACATGAAAGTAGACACCACGCCCGAGATCGTGGAGAAACTCCGCAACAAGGACTTCATCACCGGAGAAGAAATCGAGCTGAACGTGAAGCCGGGCCCCGGCCACAAGCTCGTTGCGGTGGAGGTGGGAGGAGTCGCGTCGGTTTTTGGCCTCATCAACGACGACACCGTCGCCCAGAACATGCTCACCTCTGACCCCGACTCCGCGCCGGCGGTGCTCAAGACTCTCACAATCGCCTAAAGGTTCCTCCACAGGACACCTGTTCTAAAGCGCAGGTAGTAGCCCCGTGCGCCCGGCACAGAGGCGCCGCGGCCCCGCAACAGCCTAAGTTATCCACAGGCCGTGACACTCGCCCTTTTGGCACCCGCTATTGCGATATCCCGTGAGCGCCATGGACATCTTCGACGTGCTCCCGCAGCTCTCCCGCCACGGCGTCGCCGTGCTGCGGGCCTGTCGTGAGCGCTCGCCGTACGACGTCGCCTCGACGCTCGGCATCTCCCGCAACCAGGCGAAGGCCTGGGCTCGGGTGGCAGATGCCTTCCTCGGCCCCGCTGACTCCCCGCGCAAACAAGCGGAAGCGATTCGGCATAGTGAGGCTGCGGGCCACAGCGTCGAAAGGCTGGTGATGATCGACCGCCACGCCCGCAAACTCCCCGGCCGGGGGCTGGCGTGGGCCCTACGCGCCGAGCTAGTGGCGATGGAGGGCACCTTCGAGGAAGTGAACAAGCATGGGCACAAGCGGGTGGCGGAAATCTTGCGCGAGGATGCCCCGCAGCCCCCGCGACCGAGCGTGCGCATCAGCGCCACTCACGATGGCATGCGCACCATGTTCATCTGCGATACCGAGCGGCGTATCACGGACCTGGAAAAGACCCTCGACGCACTCCGTAACCCCGAGCTCCCCCGCGCCGCGGGAATGTCAGAAGCGTTTTGGAATGCGCTGTCTGACGGCACCACCATCACGCCGCAGTACCGCACCGTCATAGCCGTAGAGCTTTCCGACGCCGCCGCCATCTGGCGCGGCGAGGGCGACGACGTGCGGCTCGGGCTTTCCGACGGCACGACCATGACCGGCCGCGAATACCTGGAGGCTGCCGCCAAGAAGCAGCTGGGCGACGATATTTTTGCGGGCCTGTTCCACCCGGAGCGCGGGCCGGTGAATTTGTACCGGGAGCGGCTGGCGTCGTTTAAGCAGCGAGTGCTGGCGATGGCGGAAAACCTCATCTGCCCGTGGCCTGACTGCAAGGTGCCGGCGGACCGCTGCCACATCCACCACATCACGGCCCACCACCACGGAGGGCTGACGGAGCCGACTAACCTCACCCCGCTCTGCCCGCATCACAATAGCGCCAACGATGATGACCCCAACGCCCCGCCGCGGCGCGGTCGCATCACGCGGGATGGCGGGCACGTGAGATACCGTTCCCCGGGAGGACGAAATTTCCGCAACGAAAGGGACGTCGCCGAGCTAGGAGCCATGGAGATTATTAAGCGGCTAGAATAAGCGGCGATGGAACCCGCTCCCGATATTCGAGTCAGTGACCACGACCGCGCCCACGCCATGGATCGTCTGGGCGCATACTTCGCCGACGGCTACCTTGACATGCCCGAATTCGAGGAGCGCACCTCCGCGGCAATGGTGGCCACCTACCGCAGCGATCTTGCGCGACTTTTTGCGGATCTCCCCGAGGAATCTGAGCAGCTGCCCGTGGACCGCACCTTCACTGGTGCCGGCGCTCCCCCAGGGGCGATGGAGCTCGAAGACTACGAGGCCCAACTCGAGTTGGAGCGCGCCATGGATAACGCCAGGATGGTGACGGCGATTGACTCGATCGTCGCTATCGGCGCCACAACGTTCTTTTTGGGATCCCTTTTCATCTATGACATCCCCTACGCCTGGCTGGCGTTCTTCCTTATCCCCATCGCTTCCGGCATAGCCCGCATGGTGTTCCGCGTCAACGACGAAGACGAGGAGCTCTACAACGAGCTCAAGGGCGACCTCGCCGAGACCCGCAAGGCGCGCCTGCGCCAGGCCGCCAAACGCCGCAAGGAGCTCGGCGGCTAGCGGCTTGAGTTAGAGCCAGGGGCTTAGTCGATAGCGCACCCTACCCACACTGGCTCCGGCACAAGCGCTATGCCAAAAGCGTCCCGCACTCCGTCGCGGATGGTGCGCGCCAGCTTCACGACGTCCGCGGTCCCCGCCCCACCCCGGTTAGTCAGCGCGAGCGTATGCTTCGTCGACAGTCCAGCAGGCTCCCCGGCGCTCACCCGATAGCCCCTGGGGAAGCCCGCGCGTTCAATCAGCCACGCCGCCGACAGCTTCGCCGCCGGCTCCCCGGCGCTATCGACGGCGTCGAATAGCGGCATCCGGTCCGCATCGGCATCGCCGCGCAGCCCGCGCACGGTCTCCCGCACCCGCTCCGCGTCCGCCAGCGGCACCACGGGATTGGTGAAGAACGATCCCGCCGACCACGTGTCGTGATCGCTGTCATCCAGCACCATCCCCTTCGACGCGCGCAGCTCCAGTACCTTCTCACGCACCTGCGCCACCGGCAGCCGCTCCCCCGGATTTTGCGTCAGCTGCCCGAACCGCAACGGCTTGGACAAACCATCCGTGCTCAGTGTCAGCTCAATCTCCAGCACCACGGCCCGGTTGGTGAACTTCAAATTCGAGTACCGATACGCCAACTCCAGGTCGCTCGCCGGCACCCATTCGTCCACCCCGCTCTCGCGGTCGTACAGACGCACCCGGGTGAGCACCTCCGAAATCTCCGCCCCGTACGCACCGACATTCTGCACCGGCACCGCCCCCGCCGATCCGGGAATCCCTGCCAGGCACTCGATCCCGCCCAGGTCTGCCTCCACGGCCTGCTTGACGACGTCGTCCCACACCGCACCCGCTTCCGCGCGCACGATCCCTTCTTCCGCGTCGATGTCTACGCCGTCGCATTCCATCACCACCGCAACAAGGTCCAACTCCCCGGCCCCCAGCGTGTCATCCGCGATGACCAGGTTGGAACCGCCACCAATGACGAGCAGTGGGACGCCCGCGGCGTCGAGAAGCTCCACCACGGATGCCGCGGCTTCCGGTGTCGCGCACCGCGCAGCTAAGCGCGGGGCTCCTCCCACGCGCAGGGTGGTCATCTCCGCAAACGTCACCGAATGGTCCACGCGCACACCGCCGATAGCGGCCAACTTCTCCGTCACAAGTTCATTCATCACATTAACCAAGGTAGTCTGTTTGGTATGTCAACCCGTAGTGAAAACACCGTAACGATCAACCAGCCCGCAGAAAAGGTCCACGAGGCGTACTTGAGCGCTGATTACTGGACTTTCATCGTCAAGAACCTTTCCCCGGAGCCCGGCGAGGTTCACGAGTTTGCCGACAACACCGCCACCCTCTACGAGGTTTTGCCCACCACCCTGCTGCCGGAGGCCGTGCGCGCCATGGTGTCTCAGGCGCTGAAGGTCAAGCGCGTGGTCAAGATCGGCGAGCTGGAGGGCAACGCCGCCGACATCAACTACACCGCCGATGTTAAGGGCACCCCTGTGGATTTCAAGGGCGACATCGCTATGACCGGCGAAGGCGAGATGACCAAGCTGAGCTACATCAACGAGGTGTCCGTGAACATCCCAATGATGGGCGCCGCGATCGAGCCGAAGGTGGGCGAGGCTTTGGGCGAGCTGTTCGCCAACGAGGGCAAGCTCACTGAGCAGTGGATCTCTGAAAACCTCTAGTCCCACCCGCTATTAATGGCCGATCACGCGCATAACCTGAAGGCTCAGGCCGGCGCGGGTCGGCCTTTTGGCGTTGTTACCCGCGGGACAACGAACACCAACCGCCTCCGCCGCTGCGACCGCTGGGCCGTAGCGCACCCCGCTATCCGCTCAACCTTAAAGCGGGTTGGTGAGCCCCTCGCCCTCGACGTAGGCTACGGCGCCGCCCATTTCACCACCGTCGAGTGGGCGCGCTGGCTCCGTACCGTCAACCCCCGCGTCCAGGTCAAGGGCCTGGAAATCTCGCCGGAGCGGGTGCTCCCGCCCCGCGATGGTGTCACCTTTGAACTCGGCGGCTTCGAGCTCGCCGGCTACCGTCCGCAGCTGGTCCGCGCGTTTAACGTGCTGCGTCAATACGACGTCTCGCAGGTTCGCGATGCGTGGGAGACTGTCTGTTCGCGTCTGGCACCCGGGGGCTACTTCATCGAGGGCACCTGCGACGAGCTGGGGCGTCGTTCCGCATGGCTGCTTCTCGACGCAGCGGGCCCCCGCACGCTGTCGCTGGCGTGGGATCCCATGGACGTCGAGAAGCCTTCGGACGTGGCGGAGCGCCTGCCGAAGATCCTCATCAACCGCAACGTCCCCGGGGAGGCAATCCATGCTTTGCTTTCCGACGCCGACGACGCCTGGGCCCGCGCCGCCGGCTGGGCGCCGCACGGGCCGCGGGTGCGGTGGCGGCACGCACACGAGGACTTGCGGCAGCGGGGGTGGCCGCTCGACAGGCAGCATAGGCGCTTTCGCGATAGCGGGTTCACCGTTGCGTGGGAGGCGGTTGCACCCCCTACAATCGAAGGTTCATGACTACGAAGGGAAACTCATGGCTGTGAAAACTCGCTCGGCTGCGTCGACGGCGTGGAAAATCGTGGTGGGCGTGCTGGTCGCACTGCTCATCCTGGTGCTCCTCGTGGAGTTCGGGCTGCGTTGGTTCCTGTCCAAGCAGATGGTGGACCAGTTCCACGCCCAGGCGCAGGAGCAGGGCGTGACGGCCCCGGCGGACCCAGAGGTTTCTTTCGGCTCGGTGCCCCTGGTGGTGGGTTTGGCCCAGGGCGAGCTCAACGAGATGACCATGAAGACCCCGTCGACGCTGCAGATTAACGGCACGGAGATTAAGGGCCAGCCGGAGTCGGAGATCCTCATGGAGGGGATGACGGTGTCCAAGGACCCGGTGGCGCGCCGACTGGTGGCCACCACGAACGTTCCGGATGATTTCCTGCTGGCCACGGTCCAGGCGGGTATCACGCAAGAGTCTGGGATGGAGGCCCTGGGCAATAACGTGATCACCGATATTCACGCCGCCGGCGCGACGTCCACGCTGGACGTGCAGTTCGCGGGCGGGCTGGCCACGCTGTCGCTGCTGCCGTCGATGGTGGACGGCGCACTGCAATTCGAAGCGGCGAAGGCGGAGATTTTCGGCTTCGAGCTGCCGGAGCAAGCCACGGCCGCGATCACGGAATCGCTCACCAAGGGTATGAAGGACCAGTTCGTGACCGGCAACATGAAGATCCAAGAATTCACCGTGAACGACGGCTCGTTGCGCATCACGATGGTGGGAAACGACGTCAAGCTCAGCGAAGCTGGCCAGGTGGCCTAGTCCACCGCGATGACGTCGAGCGGTGCGTCGCTGATATCGCCGAGCATCGCAGCTGGCGCTGCCACCGCGTCACAGCCCGCGCGCCGCGCCACGACCGCCGCGGCGGCCCACCCCCGCTTCGGCGCCAACTCAATAGCGGGGGTGAAAAGGACCAGGCGCGCCGGCGCCGGGATGGCCTCGCGCAGCGTCACCACGTCGCCGAGCAAAGCGTTATCCGCTTCCTCCGGATCCGAATAGCGGGTGTGATCTACGCACGCCCACACCTCGTGGGCGCCGGATTGGACGGCGAGCCGCCCTTCGGTGGCGGTGACGAGGGGGTGGTGGCGGCCCGTCGGGTAGCCTGCGAGCGCCGCGAGCACCACCCCGTCAGCGACGTGGGGCGCCACCGCGTCCACGTAGGACGGCGGCACGACTATCCGCCCGCTGGTTGTCGAGCGGGCGGATGTGAGGACGTCGGCAAGCGTTTGTTGCGCTGTTCCCAGCAGGTGGGTTTTACCAGCCGCCATTGCCGTCCATCAGGGATTTCACTTCGGGCCGTACGTCGAACCAGAACAGCCCGATGACCACGACGCCGATAATGGCGAGCATGGATACCATCGGGTAGCCCACGCACGCGATGGCGGAGACGAACAGCATCGCCGCCCAGGCTAATTTGGGCTGCCGGTTGTTGAAGTCGAAGGCCTGGTCGTTCATCGTCAGCGCTATCCCGGCGCCGACGATCCCCGCCACAGCCACGAGCAGAAACAGACCGTATTCAAACCATCCTACGAGATTTAACAGAATGAATAGGTCCATGTCTCACGCTGCTTTCTACTGCGGGTTGTCGGGGTTGATGACTTCTCCGTCGATAATATCGTTGTCCTGTGGCGGCGTGGTATTCGGCGCGTCCTTCTTCTTTACCTTCTCCTCGACGGTGGACTTGGCCTCGGTAAATGCGGTGCCAATCTTGTCCTTGGCGTCTGCAAAAGCAGGGGTTGCCCTAGTTGCTTCTGCCGCGCGGCTCACGGAGCCTGCCATGTCTTTAACGAATTCGGTAGCGCGGTCAACCAGGTTGCCGGTCTGCTCCGTGGTGCCATAGTTGGCGGCGGTCGACGGGGTCGTCGCGGCGCGGTCTTCGCGGAAGCGAGTAGCAAATTCCTCAACGACCTCGCGCGCGCTCAGGCCCGCGCCCTTCAGCATCGCGACAAGAGCCTTGTTGTTGTTTTCGGTGGTCATTGTTGCCCCCTTCACTCATCGTTTTTGTTTATCCGTCCCCCAAAGTACACAAAAGTCAGAAGAGCACGTTGGCCACCGTGTAAATCACGAGTCCCGCCAGCGCGCCCACGATCGTGCCGTTGAGGCGGATAAACTGCAGGTCCTTGCCCACCATCAGTTCAATTTTTTCTGATGCTTCCGCGGCGTCCCAGCGTTCGATTGTTTCCGAAATGATATCGGTGACGTCGCTGGCGTGGTTCTCCGCGATGAACCCGACGACGGCCATGATGCGCTCGTCGAGTTTGGCGCGCAACTCCGGGTCGCGCTGTAGGTTGGTCCCCCAGTCAATGCAGAGTTGTTGGAGTTTGGTGCGGAGGAAGGATTCTTCGTCCGCCGCGGCATTGCTTATCGACGCCTCGATGGTTGCCCACGCTGCCTCCGCGGCGCCTTGGACTTGGGTGGAGCCGAGGATGTCGGCCTTGAGCCCCTCGACGCGGTCGTGCATGGCGGGGTCGTGTTGCAGGTCGTCGGCAAGCGAGACAAGGGTGCGCCGGATGGCGCGGCGCGCCTCGTGATCGGGTTGGGTGTGGATTTCTTCCATGAAGCCGACGAGTTCGGCGTAGACCTTTTCGCCCACAAGGCTGCGGGCGAAGCGGGGCGCCCAGCCGGGCATACGCTCGTCAATGAGCTCGACGACGGCGTCTTCCATGGTGAGGACCTTGCGGTAGGCCCATTCGATGAGGTCATCGACGACGGGGTCGACTTTGCCGTCGTCGATGAGGTTGGCCAGCAGTCGGCCCAGCGGCGGCGCCCAGTCGGGTTGCCCGATGCGGTCGATGACCTGTGTGTTGATGAAGGCGATGGCTACGTCGTCGTCGAGCGCGCGGGCGGCGTTGGCGATGAACTTTGACACCTCTCGCGAGGCCAGGTGGGCGTTGCTGGGCTGTGCCAACCAGGCGGCGATGCGCTCAGGAACGTTGGCGGCGGCGACCTTGGAGGTGATGAGCTGCGGGTTGAGGAAGTTCTCACCCACGAATTCACTGAGCGCGTCGCCTACTTGATCCTTCTTCTTTGGCAGCAAGGCCGTGTGGGGGATCGGGATGCCGAGCGGGTGACGGAAGAGCGCTGTGACCGCGAACCAGTCTGCCAGCCCACCCACCATGCCGGCTTCGGCTGCGGCGCGGACGTACCCTACCCAGGCGGCGTCGGGGTGCCGGGATTGCCACCAGGTGCAGGCGATGAAAATGGCGGCCGCCAGCACCAGGAGGGCGGTGACGAAGAACTTGTATTTCCGCAGCGTTGCGCGGCGCTGGATGTCGGGATCGAGGTGCACCTGGGTTGTCCTTTAGGGGTTGCTAGAAAAAGCGCTAAGCCTTGCTGCACTAAGGATAGTCCCTAGCCCAGCAAGGCTTAGTGATGCTTCACGCGGCGTTAGTTCACGCGGCCGGTTTCCGCCTTGTACTTGCGGTAGTTCGCACGACCGGAGTGGATCATGCCGAAGCCAACGACGAGGCACACCACAGCAGCGATGGCGCCGATGACAATGAACCACATGGGGTCAGCGCCGACGGTGCCGTCGCCCCACAGCAGCACGCCCAGGCCCCAGATGAGGGTGCCAAAGCCCGGCAGGGAGCCCAGCACGACGCCCATTCCAGTCCACGTGGAGGTGCGGATGAGGGAGGAGTGCGGCGCGTGGAGGGATACAGGATCGTAGCCGTCAATGTAGCCGTCCTGGATCTTCGCCTCATAGGCCGGGTGAGTTTCAGACGCGAAGTCTGCAACTGCCGAGGAGTGGTCGCTCATAGTGGGTGAACTCGCTTTCGTCGATCTGCGTTGATCTGAGTTGATTATAGCCTAGTCAGCCTTACCGCGGAAAGCAGCGCGGGCGCGCTCGCGGGTGACTGCACCAACGGCGGTCAGCGGGACGCCTGCCGGGCAGACGTCGGCGCACTCGCCGTATAGGGAGCAGTGGCCGAAGTTGGTCTCCAGGTCGTCGACCATCTTGCGGGCACGCTCGCCGCGCTCGTGCTTGCCCAGCGGCATGAGCGACAGGTGCACCAGCTTGGCGCCGGTGAACAGGTGCGCTGCGCCGTTCGGGCAGGCCGCGACGCAGGCGCCGCAGCCGATGCAGGCGGCGTGGTCCAGGGCGTACTCTGCGGTCTCGTGGTTGAGGGTCAGGTGGTCAGCGTCCGGCGCGTTACCGGCGTTGATGGAGACGAAGCCACCTTGTTCCATGACGTGGTCGAGAGCGGAGCGGTCGACGACCATGTCCTTAATGACCGGGTATGCCGCGGAGCGGAATGGCTCGATCTTCAGGGTGTCGCCGTCCTTGACCTGGGTGAGGCGCTGCTGGCAGGCCGGGGTGTTCTGACCAGGTCCGTGCGGGCGGCCGTTGACCATCAGGCCACAGGTGCCACAGATGCCCTCGCGGCAGTCGGAGGCGAATGCGAATGGCTCCTTGCCGGCTTCGACCAGGCCGGAGTTGACGTGGTCGAGGAGCTCGAGGATGGACATCTGCTCTACGGCGTCGTCCACCTGAACGGTTTCAAACTTGCCTTCTTGGGTGGGTCCGGCCTGACGCCAGATCTCAAGTGTCAGCTTCATTACTTGTAGTTCCTTGTCATCAGCGGGATCGAATCAAATTCCAGTGGCTCTGCGTGGCGAATGAACTCGCCCTCTGCGGCACCCGGCTCCCACGCGGATACGAAGCACCAGTTCTCGTCGTCGCGCTCTGCCTCGCCGTCCTCGGAGAGGTGGTCCTCGCGGTAGTGAGCGCCACAGGACTCGTCGCGGTCGGCGGCGTCCACGCACATGAGCTCGCCCAGGTCCAGGTAGTCGGCGACACGGAGGCCGTACTCGAGTACCTGGTTCATATCATCGGCTGCGCCGGTGATGCGGACGTTAGCCCAGAACTCACGACGCAGCTCGCGGATCTTCTGGATAGCGACCTTGAGGTCTTCCACGTTACGGGAAACACCACAGCCCCAGTAGAGGATGTCGCCGAGCTGGCGGTGGTAGTACTCCGGGCCGTGCGGGTCGTTGCCGCGCACGCTCATGAGGCGGTCGATGCGTGCCTGCGCGCGCTCAACAGCTGCTGCTGCCTCAGCGGAGTCCTCGGCCAGCTTGTCCTGCCCCAGCTTGCCGGCCAGGTAGTTCGGCACGGTGAACGGCAGGGTGAACCAGCCGTCGACGGATGCGGACAGCAGCGAGTTTGCACCCAGGCGGTTAGCGCCGTGGTAGGTCCAGGAGCACTCGCCAGCGGCGAACAGGCCCTCGATGGAGGTCATCTCGTTGAAGTCGGTCCACAGGCCGCCCATGGTGAAGTGGCAGGTTGGCGCGATGCGCATCGGTGCGGAGTAAGGGTCCTCACCGATGGCCTCTTCGTACATCTCGAAGAGGTTGGAGTAACGCTCCTCGATGGTCTCCTTGCCCACGTGCTGGATGGAGTCGCGGAAGTCGAGGTACACGGAGTTGTGCAGCGGTCCTACGCCCAGGCCCTTGTTGATCTGCTGGGAGATGGCGCGGGACGCGACGTCGCGAGGCACCAGGTTGCCGAACGCCGGGTAGCGGCGCTCGAGGAAGTAGTCGCGCTCCTCCTCCGGGATGGAGTTCGGGTCGCGGTCGTCCTTCGGCTCGATGGGCGACCAAATGCGGCCGTCGTTACGCAGGGACTCGGACATCAGAATGGTCTTGGACTGCCATTCGGAGTTGACCGGAAGGCCCGTCGGGTGGAACTGGATGAAGGACGGGGACGCAAGGAATGCACCCAGGTCGTAGGCGCGCATCATGGCCGAGGCGTTGGAGTTCTTCGCCAGGGTGGACATGTGGTAGACGTTGCCGTAACCACCGGTGGCCAGGATGGTGGCGTGGCCGGTGAAGGCGCGCAGTTCGCCGGTGATCAGGTTGCGGGTCACGATGCCGTCGCAAACCTTCTTGCCGTCTTCCACGCGAGTGATGAAGTCCTGCAGATCGTGGTGCGAGAACAGCTCCACGTTACCCAGGCCGATCTGGCGGTACAGCGCAGAGGTCATGGACAGCTGCAGCTGCTGGCCGGTCTGGCCGCGGGTGTAGAACGTACGGGACACCTGCACGCCGCCGAAGGAACGGGTGGCCAGGGTGCCGCCGTACTCGCGGGCGAAGGGGGCGCCGATAGCGTTCATGTGGTCGATGACGCGGACGGATTCCACGGCCAGGCGCCAGCAGTCGGACTCGCGGCAGCGGAAGTCGCCGCCCTTGACGGTGTCCTTGGTGTGGCGGGACGCGCCGTCGTTGTCCATCTTGCGGGCACGGGAAGCGTTGACGCCACCCTGTGCGGCGATGGAGTGCGCGCGGCGTGGGGAGTCATGGTAGGTGAATACCTTGACGTTGTAGCCGAGCTCGCCGAGAGCTGCCGCGGCGGCGCCACCAGACAGGCCGGTGCCGACAACGAGAACCTCGAACTTGCGGCGGTTCAGCGGGGACACCAGCTCCATGTGGTCCTTCTGGTAGTCCCACATCTCACGCATGGGAACGCCCTTGGGCTCGTGGGAGTCAAGGACTGCACCGGCGGTCACACCTTCGACGACGGACTGCGGGTGGTTGAAAGCAGTTTCAGTGTTAGTCATGGTCACTCTTTTCACTCAGTCCTGCGGTTAGCTTACCCAGCCGAAGAGGATGGACAGTGGCATCACGATGTTGCCGATGACGACGATGGCCGGGATAGCGTAGGCCAGGATCAGGAATACCTGGCGCCACTTCTTACCGGTGATACCGAGGTCGAAGGCAGCGAGACGGATGCCGTGGGTCAGGTGCATAAACAGGCACAGCATGGCCAGGACGTAGAACAGGGTTACAGGCCAGCGGCTAAACGACGCCAGCATGTTCGCGCGCACTTCACCGTGGACGAAGGCGTCCGGAGCGGCCGGGGCAACGCCCATGGTCAGGTCCAGGATGTGGAACACCACGAAGAACAGCAGCACCAGGCCGGTGACGATCATCGTGCGGGTGGCGAAAGAGTCCATGCCGCCCATCAGGTTGGTGCGGGCGAACTTGCCGCGGGACTGCTTGGCACGACCAGTGAGCACAATCGCACCCCAGACGTGGCCAATCAGCGCGGCCAGCATGACCAGGCGGAAGGCCCACAGGAATGCGCCGTGCGGGAGCAGTGGCTCACCGAAGGAACGCAGGAACTCGCCGTAGACGTCGAGCGCGGGCTCGCCGTCATGGTCCGGCAGGTAAAGCTTCAGGTTGCCGGCCATGTGGCCGAGAACGAATACTGCGAACAGCAGGCCGGAGACGGCCATTACAAGTTTGAGCACCCACGTCGGCGTGGATGGCTTCGGGCGAAGCGGTTGATCGGTAATACGGCCGTGAGCGATTGCCTCACGGTCTGGATTTTTTACAGTCATGACACCTCCATTGTCGCTATTACCATACGACTAATCCACGCCCCGTGGCCATCTAATTCACAACCTCTATGCAGGCATATTGGAGCACATGCCAGATAGGTCACACCTACAGAGGTTAGCGTTACCTAAGTCCCATTTTGCAAAACTAGCCACATGCACGTGCTGCAGTTTTTACGCAACATCAATGTTTCCAAAAGAATCCCTGTTGTGAAGTTGGTCACCAGGGGTCCATGATTCCCCCAATTTCACCCCATAATGCGTCAAACTTTCGCTTTCGACCCCGTAGAAAATCTTCACACGGACCACCTCACCTCGGCATTCACACCCGGGCAAATATCCTTCACACAAAGTTTGCAAAACTCGTGTTATAGGCCCGATCCACACGGTAATCTAGCGCGCATGGGTAAAACTTACGTAGGCTCCCGGCTGCGGCAGCTCCGACGCGAACGCGATCTCAGCCAGGCATCGCTGGCCACCACGTTGGGTCTTTCCGCTAGTTACGTCAACCAGATCGAGCACGACGTCCGGCCGCTGACCGTGCCGGTGCTCATGCGCATCACCGAGGTATTCGGCGTCGACGCCACGTTCTTTTCACGCGACGACGACTCCCGCCTGCTCGCCGAGCTCCAAGACGTCATCTCCGATCAGGAACTGTGCCCCTCCCCCGTTGAGCTCCAGGAACTCTCGGAGCTGGTGTACAACCACCCCACTGTGGCGCGCACCCTGGTGGACATTCATCGCCGCTACCGCAACGTGCGCGACAAGCTCTCGCTGGCCACGGACACCCGCCGCATCGCACCCGGCGCGCAGGCGCTGTCCATGCCCCACGACGAAGTGCGGGACTTCTTCTACGAACGGCAGAACTACCTTGATGCCCTCGACCACCACGGCGAAGCCCTGTCGCAGGAACTCGGCGTCGCACAGTTCGGCATCCGCGATACCCAGCGCGCGCTCGCCGAGCGCCTGCGCGACAAGCACAACGTGCTGATTCTCACCACCGATCAGATGGACGGCACCCTGCACCGTTTCGATCAGGAATCTGGAGAGCTACACCTAGCCTCCCGCCTCACGGAGGGCCAACGCGCCTTCCGCATGGCCGCGGAGCTCGCGATGTTGGAGGCCGACGAGGAGATCACCGCGCTCACCCGCGACGAACGCTTCACGTCGGATGCCTCACGTAACCTCGCGCGCCGCGGCATCGCCAGCTATTTCGCCGCCGCGACCGTGCTGCCCTACGACATGATCCACTCTGAGGCCGAGCAATCCGGCTACGACGTGGAGTACCTGTGCCATGTCTTCGGCGTCGGCTACGAAACGGTGGCTTCGCGCTTGTCGACGCTCCAGCGCACCAACCAGCGCGGCATCCCCTTCACCTTCGTTCGCGTGGACCGCGCCGGCAATATGTCCAAGCGGCAGTCCGCCACAGGCGTGCACTTTTCCAACTCCGGCGGCACCTGCCCGCTCTGGAATATTTACGAGGCGTTTAGCCGCCCCGGCATCATGACCCGGCAGCTGGCGCAGATGCCGGATGGCCGGAACTATTTGTGGGTAGCCCGCGCGGTGCGCCACCACCGCGGTCGCTACGGTGACACGAACAAGCTGTTTTCCATCGGGCTGGGTTGTGAGGCCCGCCATGCTGATCGCACGGTGTACGCCGAGGGCCTCGACCTGGGCGATATGTCCGCCGCGACTCCGATTGGTGCCGGCTGTCGCATTTGCCCGCGCGAGAATTGCGCGCAGCGTGCGTTCCCGCCGATTAACGAGGATCTGGACATCGACGCACACCGCTCCGCCGTCGCGCCGTACTAACAAACACAACAAAAAGTCCCCAACCGCGACAGCGGCTGGGGACAGTCATGCGCAACCTAAAGGTTAATCATGTGACCTTCAATGCCTTCGGCGGCTTCCTTCATCGCCTCGGACAGGGTCGGGTGCGTGTGCACGTTACGGCCAATCTCACCAGCGGTGAGGTCGAAGCGCTGCGCCAGGGTCAGCTCCGGCAGCAGCTCGGAGACGTTGGCGCCCACCATGTGACCGCCGAGCAGCTCGCCGAACTCGCCGTCGGCCACGAGCTTGACGAAGCCCGCGGTCTCGGCCAGACCAGCCGCCTTACCGTTCGCGGAGAACGGGAAGGTCGCCACCTTGATCTCGCGATCCGGGAACTTCTCCTTGGCCTGCTCCTCGGTGTAGCCGAAGGAGGCGACCTGCGGGTTGCAGAAGGTCGCGCGGGGCATCATCATGTAGTCGCCCAGCTCCTGGGTCTCGGCGCCCGCGATGGTCTCCGCAGCAACGACACCCTGTGCCTCGGCCACGTGCGCCAGCTGCAGTTTGGCGGTGACGTCGCCGATAGCGTAGATGCCATCGACGTTGGTGCGCATGCGGTCGTCGATAGCAATAGCGCCACGCTCAGTGAGCTCCACGCCGGTGTTCTCCAGACCAAAGCCCTCAGTACGCGGAGCGAAGCCGATGGACACCATGCAGCGATCCACGGTCAGGGTGTCGGTCTTGGAGCCGTCCTTGGACTCGACCTCAACGGTGACGTTGTCGCCGTTGTCCTTGATGGCGGTGGTCTTGTAACCGGTAAGCAGCTTAACGCCGAGCTTCTTGTACTGCTTGGCGATTTCCTTGGACACGTCCTTATCCTCGTTCGGAAGGACGCGGTCCATGAACTCCACGATAGTGACGTCCACCCCGTAGTTAGCCAGGACGTAGGCGAACTCCATGCCGATAGCGCCAGCGCCGACGATAACCATGGACTCTGGAGCATCCTCCTTGAGGATCTGCTCCTCGAAGGAGACGATGTTGCCGCCGATTTCGACGCCCGGCAGGGAGCGCACTACGGAGCCGGTGGCGATGATGCAGTTATCAAAGGACAACACCTTGCCCTTGTCATCGCCATCGGCGATCTCAATGGTCTTGGCGTCCTTGAAGGAGCCGAGGCCGTTGATTTCCGTAATCTTGTTCTTCTTCATCAGGTAGTGAACGCCCTTGACGATGCCTGCGGACACCTGGCGGGAGCGCTTGTGCGCAGCGCCAAAATCGAAGGACACGTCACCGGAGATGCCGAAAGTCTTGGCTTCGTGGTTAAAGATGTGGGCAACCTCGGCGTTCTTCAGCAGTGCCTTGGAAGGAATGCAGCCAACGTTGAGGCAGACGCCGCCCCAGTACTGCTTCTCCACAACGGCTACCTTCTGGCCGAGCTGTGCTGCGCGGATGGCGGCGACATAGCCACCAGGGCCAGCGCCGAGTACTACGAGATCAAAATGTTCATTAGTCACGCCACTAAGGATACGGATCTTTACCCACGCTGTCTCGCATAGGGCGCAACGAATTCACGGGCGTCGACAAGCATGCACAACAAAAGCCCGCACCGAGGACACTCGATGCGGGCTTTTGCGGACGGTACTTAGAACATGCCCAGCGCCAGAGCGGCGTTGGAGGACATGGAGGAACCCTGGTGAATGAAACCACCCAGGAACTCGTTGAAGGCGACGATCAGCATTTCGATGGGGCTCATAGTTAAATCTCTTTCCAGTAGCTTTAGTGGGTTTATCCGTATCTCCCACAGCGGGCGTTACGCGGCATAAGCCTAACCCATGGCGCGTTTGTTGTGGAAGTCTGAACGATAACATTTTGGATTATGACACAGAAGTCACTTGCGCACCATCTTTAACATCTGTAACTTTGTCCGTGGCTTTTGCTATATACACATGAAGAAAGTCGCGTGCTCCACTCTCCCCGCCACTAAGCTGACGGAAAGAATGCCCACAGGCACACTCGAAACTGCGAAGGAAACCCATGAACATTCGCCGCACTGCATCCTCAGCCGCCGCCGCCATCGCTGTGGCACTGGGCGCGAGCCTAACCCCCGTGGCCGCGATTGCCGCCGACGTCACCCCGGCCCAGGTCGCTGGCGACGCCGCGCTCTCCACGGTCTCCGAGTTCGATCCGGCGGCGTCCGAGTACGCATCCAAGCCCTGGTACAAAAAGACCGCCAGCAACCCAAAGGTGAAGTACTTCGAAGCCACCTCGCCATCCATGGACATCACCGTCCCACTGCAGGTCATTACCCCGACCGGAAACTTTGACGAGTCCCGCCCGACCCTCTACCTACTCAACGGCGCCGGCGGCGCGGAGCAAGACATGGACTGGGTGACCATGTCCAAGGTCGTGAGCTTCTACTCCGACAAGGACGTCAACGTGGTAATCCCGCAGGCGGGCGCGTTCAGCTACTACACCGACTGGCAGGAATCCCCACGCTCGGGATACCTCAAGCAGGACAAGATTAAGTGGGAGACCTTCCTCACTAAAGAACTGCCGGGTCCCTTGGAGGAAGCGCTGAACGGTAACGGTAAGCGCGCCATCGCAGGCATGTCGATGTCCGCGACATCATCGCTGCTGCTGGCGGAGCACAACCCGGGCTTTTACGACGCCGTGGGTTCCTACTCCGGATGCGCCGCAACTTCGACTCCGTTGCCACGCCTGTACACGCAGCTCACTGTAAACCGCGGTGGCGGCAACGCTAACCAGATGTGGGGCCCTATGGGCGGCGAGGTCAACCGCTACAACGACGCCCTGGTAAACGCGGAGAAACTACGCGGGACAGAGCTCTACATCTCCACGAACTCCGGCCTGGCGGGCGACAACGACCTGCTGAGTTCCCAGCTAGAATCCAAGGGCCTGCTGGGTGCCTCCTCTGCGTCTTCTGAGCTGGTGGTTTCCGGTGGCATCATCGAGGCCGCGATGAACTCCTGCACCCACGACTTGAAGGCGAAACTGGACCACGAGGACATTGACGCCACGTACAAGTTCCGCAACACCGGCACCCACGCCTGGTCGGGCTGGCGCCAGGACCTTATCGATTCCTGGCCGACCTACGCCCGGGCGTTTGGGCTCGCCGAATAAACACACTAAACTTATACGCTGACCGACTCTACGCTGAATGGGAATGTATAAAACCATGAAGATTTTCCGTAACCTTGCGGCCTCCGTTGCTGTGGCCACCGCCGTTGTCGCGGCACCCATCGTTGCCTCTGACGACGCCGGTATTCAGGCCACCGCCGAAGCGGCAACCCGCAAGTCCACCATTTCTCCAATGAAGGTGACCTCGGACATCGCCAACAAGAAGTGGTACAAGAAGGCTAAGGCGGACCGCCGCGTTAAGCTGCTGCAAGCTTCTTCCCCGGCGATGAATGGCCGCCAGGTCCCGCTGGTTGTCATCCCGGCGAAGTCCGCCAACCGCCCGACGGTGTACCTGCTCAACGGCGCAGGCTCCGGCGACCAGGACACGGACTGGGTCAGCAACTCTGGTGTCGTGGACTTCTACTCCAAGAAGAACGTCAACGTGGTCATTCCCATGACGGGCGCATTCTCCTACTTCACTAACTGGAAGCACACCCCGAACGGCACCTACTTGAAGGGCCCGCAGAAGTGGGAGACCTTCATGACCCGCGAGTTGCCGGGCCCGATTGAGGACAAGCTCAACGCCAACGACAAGCGTGCGGTGGCGGGCATGTCGATGTCCGCCACCTCCGCGCTGCTCTACGCCCAGCACAAGCCGGGCTTCTACGACGCCGTAGGTTCTTTCGCCGGCTGCGCTGAGACCTCCTCCCCGCTGGGCTACACCGCCCTGCGTGTGACGACGCAGCGTGGCGGCTCCACCCCGGAGAAGATGTGGGGCCCCATGGGCTCGCGCACTAACCGCTACAACGATGCACTGCTCAACGCGAAGAAGCTGCGTGGCCACAAGCTGTATGTCTCCTCCGCTTCTGGCCTCGCAGACGAGTACAGCATGCCGGGCTACTGGATGTCCCGCGGTGTCCCGCCGGTCCAAGCTTCCTCCGGCGTGATTGCTCCGACCATCGAAGGCGGTGCTATCGAGGCAGTGGTGAACGTCTGCACCCACAACCTGAAGGCGAAGCTGGATAAGTACGGCATCAAGGCGAACTACAACTTCCGCAACGCCGGCACCCACTCCTGGCCGGGCTGGCGCGAGGACCTGGAGAAGTCCTGGCCGACTTTCGCTGCTGCGTTCCGCTAAAAATCCTCCTCACTCCCCCAACCTCCCGCTTGAGGTTGGGGGTTTGTTGATCTATTTACCGCTGCTAGGGATAGGATGACTATTCGTTATGTTTAAGCTGAGCTCTTTGAACCCGTTTTCACACCCCGACCGCGATGCCTACACCGGCATCGACTTCAACTACGGGTTTTCGGTATCCCACTACAATTTGGAGCTCACTTACCGGGTAGAGCCTAACCTCCTACAAGGCCAGGCGACGCTCACGCTGACCACTGTTGATGAGCCGCTCCGGCAATTGACCTTGGACCTGGCAAATAACATGGTGGCGCGCCGAGTCACTTGTTCCGGGGCGCCACGGGTAACGAAGTTCCGCCAATCGAACAACAAACTGCGCCTGAACTTCGCAGACGACATTCCGCCCGAGACGGAGTTCACGCTGGTCATCCGCTACGGCGGCAACCCGCAGCCGCTTCGAACCCCGTGGGGCGATATTGGCTGGGAAGAAACCGAGTCTGGTGCGCTGGTGGCTTCCCAACCAAACGGTGCGCCTAGCTGGTTCCCTTGCGATGACACGCCTGGCGAAAAGGCGTGGTACGACATCACCATCACTGCTGATAATCCTTTCACTGTGGTGAGCAACGGCGAGCTCGAGTCTCGTAAATCTCAGGGCGCGACGACCCGCTGGCACTATCGCCCGACTGCCCCGATGGCGACGTACCTGGCTACGGTTCAAGTCGGCGAATTTACACAATCTGCGCTGGGCGACAACACGCGCGCGTGGTACCCGGCGGAGCTGAGCGCTCCGGTCCGCGAGGAATTTTCACGGCAGCAAGAAATGCTGGAGTTCTTGGAATCACGCTTTGGCGAGTACCCCTTCCCCCACTACGGCGTTGTGGTGACCGCTGACGAGCTGGAAATCCCCCTCGAGGCCCAGGGCCTGTCGATCTTTGGCTCCAACCACGTGAGGGGCGACCACGCGTTTGAGCGCCTGATCGTTCACGAGCTGTCCCACCAGTGGTTCGGCAATGCCTGCGGCATCGATGATTGGCAGAATATCTGGCTCAACGAGGGCTTCGCGTGCTACTCCGAATGGCTGTGGCTCGAACACTCCACCGGCACCCCGGCGCACGACACGGCGCGCTCGCACTACAACGTCCTCCGCCACAAAGCCCAGGACATTGAGGTGGGCAATCCCGGGCCTCGGGACATGTTCGACGACCGCGTGTACAAGCGCGGCGCCCTCACGGTGCATTCCCTGCGACGATTGCTTGGCGACGCCGCGTTCTTCCCCGCCATCCAGGCCTACCTGGCGCAGGGCCGGCACGGGACGGTATCACCCGCGGGACTAACCAAGCATCTGCACACCGCGGCGGACCAGGTCGGGGTGCCCCACGAGAGCGTCGACAAGCTCCTCGAAGCATGGCTTGACGCCAAGGAACTACCGGAGTTCCCGGCCTAGAACCGCCATGAAAACGCGGAATCACCGCTGGCCGGGCCGCGACGAAGCGAAGGCGCGGTGGGGGCATACTGAGGAATGGGAGCAGTCCCGCGAGCAGGTTGCGCGCATGACGGACGAAGAGTTGAAGTCTGTGCGTCAGGAACATGAAGATTTTGCCTCTGTTGTACTGAAGGCTGCCGAGGCCGGTACTACACCTGGTTCCCCGGAAGCGACGGACCTGGTCGAACGGCATCGCACACTCATTGCGCGATGGTATGAAGTTTCGCGCGCCCAACAGGTTTTGCTAGCGCGCATGTACGTAGACGATGCGAGATTCGGACGGCTATACCGCGGACAAGCTAACTATTTACTGGAACTCGTGGAGGCCCAAGCCTCAAAGGAATGCCTTGATCTTGATTCTCTAACGTGGAAATAGGTCGGTCGAAAAGACTTTCGGTCCCCCCTTGACAACGTTTGTAGCACAGCTATACTTGGCCATGCAAGTCGAACACATTATCGGGGAGGTGAATCATGGACCGTACTAGCGAAGCGATTGGTAGAGAGGTGGCGAACGTCGTTGCGGCCATGAATCGCCTACGCACACTCGTACAAAACGTCGATGGCGTTGAGTTTTCCACCACGCATCAACATTTCGAAGAATTAGAACGGACACTCGACACAAAGGCGACTATCGACGCCGCGTTCGCTTTCGTCGCGGACCGCGCAGATGCCGGGCGCATGGTGAGCTCCTCGCGGACAATTGACTACCTTATGAAGCGGCTCCGGCTCACCCACCATGAAGCGACTGCGCGACTGAGCAATGGCAACCGGCTGTTTGCTCCCGCACCAGAGCCGGAACCGGAAGACGACGCTGCCGTGGAAGAGCACACGGCGCTGCTCGAGCTGCGGCTGAAGGCCTCCAAGGGTGACGCCGTACCCGAGAAGATGGCCACGATGATTGAACGTGAACTGAAAAACCTCAGCCCGAAAGCGCAGCCCGGCCCCCACCGATTGCGGGTGCGGGCAACCGACCTCGGCAAAGAGAAGTCCTATACATTCGTGAGAGACTGGCTCCGTCGCCAGATTAGGCAGGCCAATGAGTCAGCCAGGGAGAACAATCCTTTCTCAGCACTTGCTAAGCGACGTCTCGCGTTCTCGCGCCCGGACGCCGACGGCGGGATCTTCATTAATGGCTACGTGGACGCGGCGACCGCTGCAATGCTCAAGTCGGCTTTCGCACCAGCACGGAATGCGGGCAGCGCGGATCTATCGCCAGCCGAGGACTGCCGAACTTTTGAGCAGCGGATGGCGGACCAGCTCGCGCACATTGTGGGGTCGTTCCTATCTGCCAGCCAGAACCCACAGCACGGTATCGGTTCCGTAGTCATGACGACAACGCTTGAGGATGTGGAGAACCTGAGCCCGAGCACTCGCTTGGCGACGTCCGCTGGCGTCGAGCTCAACCCGCTGGACGCCCTCCGCATCGGGGCGGCCCGCCACGATTTCCTGTGTGTGGTTGATGAGCAGGGCGTTCCACTGGATTTGCGCCGCACAAAACGTACGGCCTCCGTATGGCAGAAACTGGCACTAGCGGCGTCGGAGTTGGTATGTACGCATCCGGATTGCTCGAGACCGTGGGTGGAGTGCGATGTCCACCATCTACAGGCCTGGAGTTTCGGCGGGATGACGGACTTAAAGAACCTCACACTGCTATGCCGGGCGCACCACGTCAACAACAATGACCGACGGAACGGGGCGAACAATATGGGACATGCGGAGCGATGTCCGATCACCGGACGGGTGGGCTTCCGGGATCCCACAACCGGCAGAATCTTGCTTAACGATCACCCGGCCGCGAAGGACGCGGCGGGGCAACGGGCTGTGCGCCGCATAGCTTAAACTGGGGTGCCATGATGAAGACAATGGTGGTGACGGGCGGTGCCGGGTTCATCGGCACCAATTTCGTGCGCCTCGTGGCGGCGACGCGGCCAGAGTACCGGCTGGTAGTCCTGGACAAGCTCACGTACGCGGGCAACGAGGCGAACCTCGCGGGTGTGGACGTGGAGTTAGTGCGTGGCGACGTCGCGGACGCCGGCACCGTCGAACCATTGGTTGCTGGGGCCGATGTGGTCGTTCACTTCGCCGCAGAGTCACATAACGACAACTCGCTGCGCGATCCCTCGCCGTTTGTGATGACCAACGTCGTGGGCACTTACACGCTTTTGGAAGCGGTGCGCAAGCACGATGTGCACTTCCATCACGTGTCCACGGACGAGGTGTTTGGGGACCTCGAGTTGGGGGCTAACACCAAATTCACGGAGTCCACGGCCTACCAGCCGTCGAGCCCCTATTCCGCAACAAAGGCGAGCTCGGATCACCTGGTGCGAGCATGGGTGCGTTCCTTTGGTATTCGGGCGACGCTGTCCAACTGCTCCAACAACTACGGCCCCTACCAGCACATTGAGAAGTTCATCCCGCGGCAAATTACGAATATTCTGGACGGCCGTACGCCAAAGCTATACGGGACGGGCGAACAGGTTCGTGATTGGATCCACGTGGATGACCACAACCGGGCGGTGTTGGACATCATCGCGCGCGGGCGCATCGGCGAGACTTATAACATTGGCGCGGACCAGCCGGAGGTCAACAACAAACAGGTCATGGAGTTAATCTGTGAGCTCATGGGCGCAGGCGGCTACGAGCACGTGGCAGACCGCCCCGGACACGACCAGCGCTACGCCATGGATGCCAGCAAGCTGCGCCAGGAACTGGGATGGGAACCCCAGTTCACGGATTTGCGTGCCGGCTTGGCGGATACTATCGAGTGGTACCGCGCCAACGAGGACTGGTGGCGCGCCGACAAAGATTCTGTGGAAACCGCTTACGCGGAAAGGGGCCAGTAATGCAGGTGGACAACACTACCATCCCCGGGCTATTGATTGTTCGCCTGGACGTCCACGGCGACAACCGCGGTTGGTTTAAGGAGAACTGGCAGCGGGAGAAGATGGTCGCGGCCGGGCTTCCTGATTTTCATCCGGTGCAACAGAACATCTCGTTTAACGCGGAGAAGGGCGTTACGCGTGGGCTGCACGCGGAGCCGTGGGACAAGCTAGTCTCCGTGGCCCACGGCCGCGTGCACGGCGGGTGGTGCGATCTGAGAGAAGGTTCAGAGACTTACTGCGAGACTTTCGCGCTGGAACTCGATGAGTCGGTGGCCGTGTTCGTGCCGCGGGGTGTCGCCAACGGTTTCCAAGCCCTCGAACCTAATACGAGCTACGCCTACCTGGTCAACGCGCACTGGTCTCCGGACGCGGAGTATGCGGCGGCCAGCCTGGATCTCATCGACTGGCCCTTGGAGCCCACCGAGGTGTCGGAGAAGGACGCGGCGAAGCCGGAGCCCACGCCGATGGCGCCGCGTAAGATCCTCGTCACGGGTGCAAACGGTCAGCTGGGGCGCGCGCTGCGTACGATCCTCACCGGCGCTCATGTGGAGTTCTGCACCCGGGAGGAATTCGACATCACGAGCTCCGAGCGTGACTGGAGCCAATACAGCATCATCATCAACACCGCGGCGTACAACGACGTCAACGGTGCGGAGTCGGACCGGGCTGGGGCGTGGGCGGTCAATGCGGCCGCGCCGGCGCGGCTGGCGCGCATCGCGGCGGAGCACAACCTCACGCTCGTGCACGTGTCCAGCGACTATATCTTCGACGGGGAGCACTGCACCGCCAAGGTTGGCGGCGTCCCGGCGCACACGGAGGAGGAGCTACCGAGTCCACTGTCTGCTTACGGTGCGTCGAAGGCAGCCGGAGACACCGCCGCGCAGACGGCGCCCAAGCACTACGTCATCCGCACCGCGTGGGTGTTCGGGGAGGGCAGCAACTTCATGGCCACCATGCGGGATCTTGCGCTGCGCGGGGTGGAGCCGTCCGTGGTTCACGACCAACGCGGCCGCCCCACCCACGCCGCCGACCTGGCCGGGGCCATCAAACACCTGCTGGACACCCAGGCGCCATACGGCGTCTATAACGTCACCTCCGGCGGCGACGCCGTGGGGCGCGACGAGATCGCGATGGCCGTGTTCATCGCGATGGGCAAGGACCCTTCCGCGGTCACACCGGTATCCACGGAGCAATACGGCCAAGACGCGGCAGCGCGGCCCGCGGAGTCCACTCTGGACCTGAGCAAACTGGAGGCCACCGGCTTTAAGCCCCGCAACTGGCGCGCCGCCCTCGCGCTGTACCTGGCCTAGTCCTCGGGGTCGGAGGGTGGTGGTCCATGTTGACCACGCCGAGCTCCTTGAGGAAGCGGCGGGCAGGGCGGATGAGGTCGCGCTCGCCCGCCACCCACACGAAGCCTTCCGTGTCCGGGAAGGCGTGTGCCGCCAACGCCTCCGCGAGGGTAAGCCAGTGGACGTCGAGAAGCGCGGCGGTCGGCAGCGGGTAGTCGCGGGATTCGCCCACGATGTACGCCGTCGCTTTGACGCCCGCGCGCAGTCCCTCAAGCCAGCGACCCAACGCCGCCTCGTCCACCGCGAACACGTCGCGCACGTGCCGGGATCCTCGCAGTCCCACGCAGCCCACCTTGGCACGCAGCGCCCAGGATCCCGCTACCCCGTGCTCGTGGGTCACGAAGTCTACGTCCACGACCGTGAGCGTCCGGGGCGTCAGCCCGAAGAAGTAGGCTCCCCGCGTATCAGTAATTTCCTTGGGTTCAGAGCCAGTCTGCAGCCAGCCTCGTGGTTCACTGTTAATCAGCTAGCATAGACAACATGAAGGGAATCATTCTCGCGGGAGGCTCAGGGACCCGGCTTTACCCCATCACCAAGGGCATTTCCAAGCAGCTCATGCCTGTCTACGACAAACCGATGGTCTACTATCCTCTTTCCACCCTTATTGAGGCGGGCATCCGCGAGATCCTGATCATCACTACCCCGGAGGACGCCGCGTCGTTCCAGCGCCTGCTGGGAGACGGCTCCCAGTGGGGCATCATGCTGGATTACGCCGTGCAACCCCGCCCGGAAGGGCTAGCGCAGGCTTTCATCATCGGAGCGGACTTCATTGGCGATGATGACGTCGCGCTGGTGCTCGGCGACAACATCTTCGACGGCCATGGCTTCTCCACCGCGCTCACGGAGTGCAATCGCCCTGATGGCGGCATCATTTTTGCCTACGAGGTCTCCGATCCGCAGCGCTACGGCGTGGTCGAGTTCGCCGACGATGGCACCGCGCTGAGCATTGAGGAAAAGCCCGAGCGACCGCGCTCTAGCCACGCCGTGGTGGGCCTGTATTTCTACGACAATTCGGTGGTGGAGATCGCGCGGTCGATTACGCCGTCGGCACGCGGGGAACTAGAGATCACCGCAGTGAACGAGGCGTATCTGCGTGAGGGCCGCCTGAGCGTGAAACGGCTCCAGCGCGGCGACGTGTGGCTGGACACCGGCACCATCGATTCCATGAGTGAGGCCTCCGCGTACGTCGAGGTGCTGCAGAAACGCACCGGCACCGTGATTGGCTCCCCCGAGGTCGCCGCGTTCGAGCAGGGGCTTATCGACGCCCCGGCCCTGCGGGCGCTCGCTGAGCCGTTGCGCAAGTCCGGCTATGGTAGTTACTTGCTCACCGCGGCTGAAACGGAGGAGTACTAATGCCTCGCAAGTCGGTGTTGGAGAGCATTCCTGCCATCGTGTGGGTGCTCATCACCGTGATTGCCGCACTGGCGATGCTGGTGGGCTACCTGTTGGCTAGTCCCCGGGAGATCGCCGCGCCGGAGCAGGCCCCCTCCCCGTCTGCCGCGGCGCCGGGCACGAACTTCCAGAAGCCCACCACCAACAACGCTCTCATCGGCGCGCCCGACAAGCCGGTCACCAAGGCCTCCGATGTGCACCGCCGCCGCGCGGATGATCCGTTCGCCATCGGCGCCCTGGACGCGCCCGTGGTCATCGCCGAGTTCTCGGATCTGGAGTGCCCGTTCTGTTCCCGGCACGCCAACAACACCGAACCGCAAATCATTAAGAACTACGTAGACAAGGGCCTGGTGCGCCTCGAGTGGAACGACCTGCCCATCAACGGGCCGAAGGCGGTCGCGGGGGCGAAGGCGGGGCGCGCCGCCGCGGAGCAGGGCAAGTTCTTTGAGTTCAAGGCGGCGGCGTACGCGGCGTCGGCAAGCGTGAGTGGCCACCCGGAGCACGATCTGGAGGATTATATGCGCTTCGCCGAAGAGGCCGGGGTGCCGGATCTGAAGAAGTTCAAGGCCGATGCCACGAGCACCAAGTACGACGCTACGGTGCAGGGCGCGAAGCTGTACGGTTCCGCCATCGGGATTAACGGCACCCCGGGCTTTATCATCGGCGAGCAGTTTGTGGCCGGCGCCCAGCCGTGGTCGGTGTTCCAGCAGGTTATCGAGCAGGAGTTGCAGAATGGATAAGCGCGCCTGGCCGTTGCTCATCTTGATTGTGGTGTCCGCGTTCTTGGGCGGTTTGGTGGTGGGCGGCGCATGACTATTGGTATGTTTGGCGCGCTGGTCGCAGGCGTGCTGTCCCTGTTGAGCCCGTGCTCGGCGCTGCTGCTCCCGGCGTTTTTTGCTTATGCGTTTACGTCCCTACGCCAGCTGGCTACCAAGACGCTGTTCTTCTTTCTGGGTCTGGCCACGGTGCTGGTGCCCATCGGCACGGGGCTGGGCGCGATTGCCGCACACCGCGATACGGTGATCATGGTGGGCGGCTGGGTGATGATTGCGCTGGGCGTGTTTACGTTTTTCGGCGGCGGGTTCTCCATCCCGGGCCTATCCGCGCTCAGTGCTAAGGCGCGCGGACACGTGTTTTTGCTGGGCACGGTGTACGGCTTCGCGGGCTTCTGCGCGGGCCCCATGCTGGGCGCAGTACTGACCACCGCGACGGTGAGCGGCTCGGCTCTGTACGGCGCGGCCATCATGGCGTTGTACGCGCTGGGGATGACGCTGCCGCTGTTTGTGCTTGCGCTGCTGTGGGACCGCTTCAACTTGGCGGACGCGGCGTGGCTGCGCGGGAAGTTCGCGCAGCGCGCGGCGGGCGTGCTCTTTGTGGTTATCGGCGTGCTGTTCCTCACCACGCACGGCACGTCCGCCCTGCCAGGCATCCTGAGTACGGACACCCAGTTCGCTATTCAGGAGTGGGCGCAGCGGATGTCCACGGGGCTTTCCGACGCCACATTATGGTTCATCGTCTCCGTGACTGCGACGTTCCTGCTGGCCATCAAGCTGGCGCGGACTAGTAGCCGCGCTTGATGTACTCGTCCATGCGCGCCTTCTCGGCGCCCACGGTGGTCTCGTCGCCGTGGCCGGGCAAGACGCGGACGCCTTCGGGCAGGGTCATGACCTTGGTCTGGAGGGACTCCACGATGACATCAAAGTCCGAGTACTTGCGGCCAGTGGCGCCGGGGCCGCCGGAGAACAAGGTGTCGCCGGAGAGCAGGACGCCCTCGTCCGCGGCGTAGAGCACCACGCAGCCCGGGGAGTGACCTGGGGTGTGCAGGACCTCGAGCTCGCCGAAAGTCATGCCCTCAGCCAGTTCCTCGTAGGGGGCGTCGCCGTTGGACTCGCGCCAGAGCATATCGTCTTCCGGGTGCAGGTACATCGCCACGCCAAAGTGGTCGGCGACCTGCGGGGCGATGTCCACGTGGTCGCTGTGGCCGTGAGTGAGCAGGATGCCGTCGACCTGCGTGTCACCGACAGCCTCGACCACGGCGTCGAGATCGTGGGAAGGATCCACGATGTAGCAGTGTTTGTTCTGGTCGTCGGCGACGATGTAGACGTTGTTGTCCACGTCCCACTCGCCGCCGTCAAGCTTGAATTTGCCGGAGGTAACAATCTTCGTGAGTTTCATGTTTTACAGCTCCACTACGGATCGAAGGTTGGTGTGCATGGAGGCGAATGCGCTCTCGACGTCGCCAAGCCCGATGCGGTTGGTCACGAAGTCCTGCAGCGGCAGGCGGCCCTGGAGTGAGAGGTCCACGTACATAGGAAAGTCGCGCTCCGGGAGGCAGTCGCCATACCAAGAGGACTTCAGGGCGCCGCCGCGGCTGAAGAAGTCGATGGCAGGAATATCAAAGCGGTCGGTGAGGTTGGGCACGCCCACCATGACCATGCGGCCGGCCAGATCCCGGGCGTAGAAGGCCTGCTCGATGGTGGTGGGAATGCCCACGGCGTCGATAGTGACGTCGGTGCCGAATTCGGTGATCTCGCGGATGGCTTCCACGGGGTCCTGGTTCTTGGAGTTGAGGGTGTGGGTCGCGCCGAATTTCTTGGCTGTTTCGAGTTTGGCGTCGTCGATGTCCACGGCGATGATGGTGGTGGCTCCGGCGAGCCGGGCGCCCGCGATGGCCGCCATGCCGACGCCACCGACGCCGAAGACGGCGACGGACTCGCCGCGCTTGAGCTCCGCGGTGTTCAGCGCGGCACCCAGGCCGGCCATGACGCCGCAGCCCAAAAGGCCCGCGACGGCCGGGTCAGCGTCAGGGTTGACCTTGGTGCACTGGCCCTCGTGAACCAGGGTCTTTTCGGCGAAGGCACCAATGCCCAGTGCGGGCGTGAGCTCGGTACCGTCCTCCAGGGTCATCTTCGCGGAGGCGTTGTGGGTGTTGAAGCAGTACTTGGGCTCGCCTTTGAGGCAGGCGCGGCACTCGCCGCACACGGCGCGCCAGTTCAGCACCACGAAGTCGCCTGGGGCCACGTGGGTCACTGCCTCGCCCACTTCTTCGACGACGCCCGCGGCCTCATGCCCCAGCAAGAACGGGTACGCGTCCTCGATGTCGCCGTCGCGGTACGCCATATCTGTGTGGCACACGCCGCAGGCCTGGATGCGCACGACAACATCGTGGGCACCCGGATCGGGGACAACGATGGTGGCCTGCTCTACTGGGGCGGCTTTGGTTCGGGCAATGATGGCATTTACTTTGTGCATGCCCCTAGTCTACGAGCGGGCAATGACATTGGCCACGTGCTCGTGGCCGCGCTTGTTGATGTGCACCGGCAGATTGCCTGGTCCGGCGTAGAAATCAATGAGTCCCGCCCAGTAGCGCTTGTGGTCCGGGGCGCACATGTTGTTGTCGCGGGTGGAGCGCTTCAGGTCCAAAAACTCGGTGCCGGTCGCACGGGCAAGTCCGATCTGCATGGACTGGGCGCGCGCCTCCCACTGGCCGATCTGCGGGAAGTGGGTGCGGTCGTAGACGTTCGGCGCGACGTGGAACAGGCACACCTTGTCGCCGGCGGCGATGTCCGGGTAGCCCACGATCTGAATGCGGGCATTGGGGGCCTTGGCCTTGATGCGGCGGATCTGCGGGGCGGTGTAGCGCACCCAGCGCTTGGTCAGCTGAGATTTGCTGAGGTGGCGGTTGTTGTAGGTGTCGTTGAAACCGGTGGACACCACGACGCGGCGGGTGGAGCGGTTGAGCGCACCAGAGCCGATGGCGGCGGAGACCTGCTCGGCCAGCTGCGGACCCTTGGACATGGACACGGCGCCGGCGCAAGAGAAGTCGCGGACACGCAGACCCATCTTGCGACCGGCGCGCTTGCCAAAGTTGTCAGGAGAGCTCGGGCAGTTGGTGCCGCGGGTCTCAGAGCTGCCGGAGGCGACGCGACCTAGGAGGTAGGCGGGCGACGAGGGGTCCGCCAGGACGGAGTCCCCGAACAACACGAGGTTGCGCTCGGCGGCTGCCGCCTGCGGAGCACCTACGATGGCGATGGACAAAGCGGCAACTAAGCTAACAAACTTCCGGAACACGCAAACCCTCCAACTATATTACTGGACAAAACTACACTATATTGTCACTCCAGAAACAATCGCAACAATCCCAAGGAACATTTCATGAAAAAGTCCCTCAACGCCCTGGCCTTTAACGCCAAGGCGCTCGCCAACTTTGTTCCTTCCCTTTTTAAGGCGGGCATCGTCGGGCCGCAAGCCCCGCTCGCCACTGCGGCCGCCCTCGCCCGCTACCGCTTCACCACCGCCCGCGAGGTCGAGCAGGGTTACACCGTCTGCCCCGAGCGCATCGCGCTTATCGACGACGAGGGCACCCTCTCCTACCGCCAGTTGCGCGAGGACTCCCGCAGCTTCGCGCAGTACCTCCGCGACCTCGAACTGCCCGAGCTTCGCCTGGGCATCATGGCCCGCAACGGCCGCGGCATGCTCATCCCGCTGGCCGCCAAGGGCTACGCCGGCGGCACCGTCTTCCTCCTCAATGTGGGCTCCTCCCCCGAGCAGCTGGCGGGCTGCATCGCGGAGAACAAGATCAACGTGTTGGTTTTGGACAGCGAGTTCATCGACCGCCTCCCGGACCTGGAGGACCTGCACGTGGTGGTGGGTCACGGGGCGTCGGAAAGCTTGCCCACGCTGGAGGGCATCCTCAAAAGCCCACGGCAGGTCGCGCTGCCGTACTGGCCTCAGCACGGCCACATCGTGCTGATGTCCTCGGGCACCACGGGCATCCCGAAGGGCATCATGCGCCCCGAACCCACGCTGCCGCTGGTGCTGGCCAGCATCATCCAAACGATGCCCTGGCGCGCGGACCAGAAGATCCAGCTCACTGCCTCGATGTTCCACACCTGGGGCTGGGCGGCGCTCAACATCGCGCTCGGCGCGCGCAACACGATTGTCACCCGACGCGTCTTTGACGCTGAGGCTGCGCTCGACGACATCCAGCGCTACACACTCGACGGCCTCATTTCCTCGCCGGTGTTCTTCAAGCAGATGGTGGACGTGGACCCGGGCAAGCGCTATGACACCTCCAGCCTGCAGTTCATTGCCTCAGCGGGCCACGCGCTGACCCCGCACATCGTGGCGGAGACCCACAAGCGCTTCGGCCCGATCCTCTGCAACGTCTACGGCTCCACGGAGCTCGCCTTGGCGACGGCCGCGTCCATGGAGGAGATCACCGCCGAACCGACGGTGGCGGGCAAGATCGCCTCGGGCACGGTGCTCAAGATTTTCGACGGGGACCACAACGAGGTCCCGCGCGGCCAGGTGGGCGAGATCTTCATGACCAACTCCACCGCCCTCATCGGCTACACCAACCCGGACATCCCGCTGCGCAAGGTCGACGGCCTGATTTCCATCGGCGACCTGGGCTACATCGACAACAACGACCGCCTGCACGTGGTGGGCCGCGCGGACGACATGATTATCGTCGGCGGCGAGAACGTGCACCCGCGCTCGGTGGCGGAGGTCCTGGAGACCATGCCGGGCGTCGCTGACGTGCATGCCGGCGGCGTGGAGGATGAGGACGTGTTCCAGCGCGTGGCGGTGTGGGTGGTGCGCACTGCCGACGCCGTGGGCGCCGCCGTGACTGCGGACTCCGTGCGCGAGTGGGTGCGCGACCGCCTGGCGGACCACTCCATCCCGCGCGACGTGCACTTCCGCGAGGAGCTGCCGCGCAACGCGACGGGCAAGGTCGTACCGCGGATGTTGTAGAAAAATTGGAGCCGCCTGTGGGAATCGAACCCACGACCTTCTCATTACGAGTGAGACGCTCTACCGACTGAGCTAAGGCGGCGCTGCGTTAATAGATACTAGCCCAGCGGGCGCGGGGGATAAAAATCACCCCGCCGATAGCTGACGCAGGCGCCCCACCATGCCGTCGAAGGCGATCTGCGGCGCCACTGAATACGAGATGTGCTCGCGGCACGTCTTGATGGCCTCCTGCGCCGCCACGAGCTGCGCGTCGCCCATGCGGCCCGCGAGCTCCTGTGCCAGGCCTGCGAAGTCCGGGTGGGTCGGCGCGATGTCCGTTCCCGCGAGCAGCGCGTCGCGGTAGATGCCCGCCAAATCCACCAGCGCGAGGTCCAGCAAGTCCCGCAGGCGCCGGGTCTCCCGCTTCTTCTGCGTCTTCTGGAGCTCCTTGACCGCGGCCTCCATACCCTGGGTGGCCTTGCCCGCGCCTTTGCCCTTGCCGCCGGCGCCCCACGACTGCCGCAGGCGCTCCACCTCATCCTCGTCTTGTTCCTTGAAGCCGTCCTTCGCCAGCTTGGTCACGGCCTTGAGCAGGTTGCTTACGGCGTGGAAGCCACCGGAGCCCTGGAAGACGTCCTCGGCGAGGTTCACGCTCATCGCGCGCAGCTTCTGGCTGTCCGCGTTGAACACCAGGTGGCGCGCCCGCCCCACGTTCCGCATGGAGGCCTGGGCCGCCAGTCGCGCGTGGTCCTCCGAGGCGCCTTCGGCCACGAGGATGCGCACGATCTCCTCCACCGACGGCGACGGGATATAAAGGTGCCGGCACCGCGAGCGCAGGGTCTGCGAGAAGTCCTCCGGGTCCGCCGAGGGCGCGCACATAATGATCACGGTGCGCTCCGGTGGCTCCTCCACCGTCTTGAGCAAGGCGTTCGACGCCGAGTCCACCATGCGATCGGCGTTGTCGAAGATCACCACGCGCCACGGCGCCACCGTCGGGTACGTGGCCGCACGCCGGATCACCTCGCGCGCGGTATCGACGGTGATCGAGAGTTCCTGCGGCTGGATAAACACCAGGTCGGTGTGGGAGCGCGCCTCCAGCACCGCGCGGCAGTTCGCGCACTTCCCGCACCCCAGCTCGTCGCCGTCGCACATGAGCAGCGCGGCGAAGGCCAGCGCCACATGAGACCGGCCCGAGCCCGGCGGGCCGGTGAACAGCCAGGAGTGGGACATGGCGGACGTGGGGGCGTCGGAAAGCCCACGCGCGGAGCGGGCGGCGGCAAACAAGGCGTCACGAACGTCGGGGACGTCGGCAAGGCGCTGGTAAATGCTCACCTGTCCTAGCTTAGCGGTTAAAGTATGAGGCATGGATAGAGTGGTGCGCGCCATCAAGTGGCTCTGGGGAACCTCCTGGCCGCTGTATTCGACGATGGTGCTGGGCGCCAACATTTCCGCCGCCGTAGCCGTCATGTTGTTCGTGCGGTTCTTCCTTCCCATGCCGGAGATCGCGGAGCTCTCCCGCAGCACCGTCAACCTGCCGGCCATCGGCGTGGCGTACGTGGCCTTCGCCGTCATCGTGGGCGTGCTGGTCACGCTCATGTTGTTCCGCCCCGTGCTGGATTGGCAGCGCAGCCCGGACGACCACGACCCGAATATGGTGCGCAACCTGGTACTCCGCATCCCCGTCTACCAGGCCGGGGTGGCGGCTTTCGTGTGGCTCGTCGGCATCGTCATCGCCGTGGTGATCGCCGCGAATATCTCCGGGCGCCTCGCCCTGGTGGTCGCGGTATCCACGGGCCTGACTGGCGCGCTCACCGTGCTCATTACCTACCTCCAGGCCGAGCGCCTCGTACGGCCCGTGGCCGCCACCGCGCTGGCGCGGCGGTTCGAGGACTCCCCCCTGGAACCGCCAATCAAGCAGCGGCTTATCTTCACGTGGCTCATGAGCTCCGGCGTGCCGCTGGTGGGCATCGTGCTGGTGCTGTTGGCCCAGCGCTCCGGGTTCTTCTCCACGGACGCGGACCTCACCCCGGCGCTGCTGGCGCTGGCGATCACCGCTATCGGCACCGGACTCATCGGTACCTTGTTCGCCGTGATGAGCGTGGTGGATCCCATCCTCGAGCTCCAAGACGCCATCAATCGTGTGCGCAAGGGTGAGGCCAACGTGGAGGTAGACATCTACGACGGCTCCGAGCTCGGCGTGCTGCAGGCCGGCTTCAACGAGATGATGCGCGGGCTGCGCGAGCGCCAGCGCGTGCGCGATCTGTTTGGCCGTTACGTGGGCACGGAGGTCGCCCAGCGCGCGCTCGAGGAGCGTCCGGAGCTCGGCGGCGAGGACCGCAAGGTGGCCGTGCTCTTCATCGACGTCATCGGCTCCACCAACTTCGCCGTGGACAACTCCCCGGAGCGTGTGGTGGAGGAGCTCAACCGCTTCTTCGAGCACGTCGTGGAGGTGGTGCACCGCAACAAGGGCATCATCAACAAGTTCCAGGGCGATGCCGCCCTGGCAGTATTCGGCGCGCCCCTGCAGGTGACAGACTCGACCTCCCTGGCACTCCAGGCGGCGCGCGAACTGCGCATCGAACTCCAGGGCCTGGAGCTGCAGGCCGGCATCGGCGTGGCCGCGGGGCACGTGGTGGCAGGCCACATCGGCGGCGCGGATCGCTTCGAGTACACGGTCATCGGCGACGCCGTCAATGAGGCCGCCCGCCTCACCGAGCTGGCCAAGGATACCCCCGGCGGAGTGCTCACCAACGCCTCCACGCTCAAGGGAGCTAACGAGGTTGAGCAGCGGCGATGGACGTTCATGAAGTCCATCGAGCTGCGCGGGCGCCGCAAGATGACGCAGCTGGCACGCCCCATCAGGCCTACGATGGCCGACCGTGCCTAGCCCGGCTATTATTCTCGTTCATGACAACGTTTTCCAACGAACTGACCTCGCAGGGCACACCCCGCCTCATCGCCCCCGACGTCGCCCGGGGACTCGCACTCCTGGGGATCTCCGCCGCGAACGCCACCACCGCCTGGTTCACCAACACCGAGATGGACCAGGCGGCAATGTTGGGCGGCATCAGCGCGGCTCACCCGGCGCTGGACAAGGTCGTCGCTATGCTCGCCGCGCTGTTCGTGCACAACCGCGGCCTGCCCATGTTCTCCACGCTGCTGGGCGTGGGCGTGGGCTTCATCGCGTTGAGCCTGTGGCGCCGCGGTTACCCGTTGGCTGCGGCGCGCGGGAGGCTCATCCGCCGGTACCTGTTCCTGGCGCTGTTCGGCGCCATCCACATGGTGTTCTTGTTCTACGGTGACATCATGCTCTTCTACGGCTTCGCCGGCGTGCTCCTAGCGTGCATGCTGGGGTGGAAGGACTCCACGCTGCTCAAGGTGGCCTACTGGCTCCTCGGCGCGGTGTGCACCGTCGGCCTACTGTTGGCGGCGGCCATGGCCTTCCTCTTCACTGACCCGGCCGTAGCGGAAGGGATCGCGCAATCAATGAACCCGTCGGCGTCCATGGAGGGCATGCCCGGCGCGGAGATGACGAACACCTACCCCGGCCTCGTACTATTCCAGGCATTCATGCTGCTGTTCACGTTGTTCTCCCTGCCCTTCATCGGCCTGGCCTACATGCCGCTGATGATGATTGGCTTCGTGTGGGCCCGCCAGGGCCGAATGGCCAACGTGGCCCAGTACCGCAAGTCCTTCCAGACGTGGGCCGCCATCGGCATCGCAGTGATGATCCTGGTGGGCCTGCCGTGGGGACTGAGCGCCATCGGGGTGCTGCCCACCCGCCTCGAGCCAGTATTTGCGATTATGAACTTCAGCGTGGGCATCCTCACCGGCCCGGCGATTCTGGCCATCTTCGTATTGCTTCTCGACGCCGTCCCCCACCCCGCTCCCCTATGGTTGCGGGTCCCGGCCGCGCTGGGCAAGCGCTCCATGAGCGGCTACCTGTTCCAGTCGGTGGTCTACCTCATCCTGGTCAGCCCGTTCGCACTGAACGTCGGCCATAACACCGGCGCCGCCGTGCAGCTGGGCATCGCGTTCACCATCTGGGCGGCGTCCCTGGCGCTGGCCTGGGCGCTAGAGATGGCAAACAAGCCGGGGCCGTTCGAGTGGCTGCACCGCCGGCTGAGCTACCCTACTTCTTCTTCGCCCCAGCCTTTACCACGCGCTTAGTGCGCGGGCTGGGCTTCTTCGCCGTCTTCTTGGTGGCCTTCTTCGGCTGCCCGGCCTCCTTGGCGCGGCGCTCCGAAAGAAGCTCGTTGGCGCGCGCGTCCGTCATGGCCTCTGGCTTATCGCCCTTGCGTAGCGAGGCATTGGTGACGCCGTCGGTGACGTACGGCCCGAAGCGGCCGTCCTTGACGGTCATGGGCTTGCCGGAAACGTCGTTATCGCCCAGCTGCTTCAGCGGCGGCTGCGCGGCCTGGCGGCCGCGGCGCTTCGGCTCCGCATAGATGCGGCGCGCCTCGTCCAAGGTGACCGTGAAGATCTGCTCCTCGCTAGCCAGCGAGCGCGAGTCCGAGCCCTTCTTCAAGTACGGGCCATAGCGACCGTTCTGGGCGGTGATGACCTCGCCGTCGGAAGGATCCACACCCACCTCACGTGGCAGGGACAAAAGCTTGAGCGCCTCCTCCAAGGTGACCGAGGAGGGCTCCATTCCCTTGAACAGTGACGCCGTCTTGGGCTTGAGCTTGTCCTCGACGTACTCGGCGATGCGCTTATCCTTTTGCTTCTCCGCCGTCTTGGTCTCCCAGTTCTTTTTGCGCTTGCCCTCGGCGGCGCGCTGCTCGTCCTCGGCGGCGCGCTCGCGGGCGACGACCTCGAGGGCCTCGGCCTCAGCCTTTTCGCGTTCGTCGTCACGCACCTGCTCGGTAACGTACGGGCCGAAGCGCCCCTCCTTGGCCACGATCATACGACCGTTGTCTGGGTTCTCGCCCAGCTCGCGCCCACCCTGCGGGGTGGCGAACAGCTTCTCCGCCACCTCCAGGGTGAGCTCGTCCGGGGTGGTGGCCTCGGAGATGTTGGCGCGCTGGTACTCCGGCTCGCCGTCCTTCACACCCACCTGGCGCTCGATGTAGGGCCCATAGCGGCCGACACGAACGAAGACGGGGCGGCCCTCGGCGTCGTCGAAAAGCTTCAGCGAGTTCACCGCGCGGGCGTCGATCTGCTCGAGGTTGACGTCAATGAGCGACTTCAGGCCGCCGTGGCGCGCAATCGACGCCGCCTTGTGATCGTTGTGCAGCTCCGCGTTGCCGAAGTAGAAGCCGTTGAGCCACTGCGTACGGTCCTCGTTGCCGGCGGCGATGGCGTCCAGCTCATCCTCCATGGACGAGGTGAAGTCGTAGTCCACGAGCTCGGTGAAGCTGTTTTCCAGCAGGCCCACCACGGCGAACGCCACCCAACTGGGCACGAGTGCGTTGCCACGCGAGAGCACGTAGCCGCGATCCTGAATGGTCTTGATAATCGAGGCGTAGGTGGACGGTCGCCCGATGCCGAGGTCCTCCATCTTCTTCACCAGGGTCGCCTCGGTGTAGCGCGCCGGCGGGTTGGTGGTGTGGCCGTCCGCGGTGATCTTCTCCACGTCCAGCGCGTCACCTTGAGCCAGCTGCGGCAGGCGCGCCTCACCCTTGTTGTCCTGCTTGCCGTCCTCGTAGGCACGCAGGAAGCCGGGGAAGTCAATGGTGCGGCCAGTGGCGGAGAACTCCGCCTTCTCGCTGGTGATGGTGACCTTCATGGAGGTGCCCTTCGCGTCCTCCATCTGGGAGGCAACGGTGCGCTTCCAGATGAGGTCGTAGAGCTTGTACTCCTCGGTGTCCAACTGGCTGGACAGCTGCCCCGGGGTGGCAAAGGACTCGCCCGCGGGACGGATGGCCTCGTGAGCCTCTTGGGAGTTCTTCACCTTGCGGTCGTAGGTGCGTGGCGACGCCGCGACAAACTCCTCGCCGTAGATATCCCGCGCCGCCGAACGAGCCGCGTTGAGGCCCTGCTTGGACAGCGAAGTGGAGTCCGTACGCATATAAGTAATGTGGCCGTTTTCGTACAAACGCTGCGCGATGCGCATCGTACGCTCGGAGGTAAAGTGCAGGCGCTTGCCCGCCTCCTGCTGCAGCGTGGAGGTCATAAATGGCGCGTAGGGGCGGCGGGTGTATGGCTTCTGCTCGACGGCCGCCACCTGCATCGGCTTGCCCTTAAGCTCTGCCGCCAGCGACTCGGCGCGCGCCTGATCCAACACCACTGCGTCGCCCTTGAGCTGGCCGTCGTCGCCGAAGTCGCGGCCCTGGGCCACGCGGCGGCCCTCCAGGCCCACCAGGCGCGCCTCGAAGGAGGTGGCCTCCTTGAGCAGCTCTGCGGACAGGTCCCAATACTCGGCGCGACGGAAGGCCATGCGCTCGCGCTCCCGCTCCACGATGACGCGGGTGGCCACGGACTGCACGCGGCCGGCGGACAGGCGCGGCATGACCTTTTTCCACAGCACGGGCGAGACCTCGTAGCCGTACAGGCGGTCCAGGATGCGGCGGGTCTCCTGGGCGTCGATGAGGTTCTCATCCAGCTCGCGGGTATTCGCCGCGGCCTCCAGGATCGCAGACTTGGTGATCTCGTTGAACACCATGCGACGCACCGGCACCTTGGGCTTGAGGACCTCGAGCAGGTGCCACGCGATGGCCTCGCCCTCGCGGTCGGGGTCTGTTGCGAGGTAGAGCTGATCGCACTGCTTCAGCTTGGCCTTGAGGTCCGCGACCTTCTTCTTTTTGTCGGCGCTCACCACGTACAGGGGCTCGAAGTCCTTCTCCGGGTTCACGCCCAAGCGCGCCCACGACTCCTTCTTGTACTTGGCAGGCACGTCGGCAGCCCCGCGTGGCAGATCCCGGATATGGCCTACGGAGGCCTCCACGATGTACCCATCGCCCAGATAAGGCTGAATCTTCTTCGCCTTGGTAGCCGACTCTACGATGACCAGGGTTTTTCCCTGACCGTTTGTACCTGCCACTGTGAGTTTCCCGACCTTTCGCCGTTGCGCGGTGATTGAAAGATTCCTGTATATATCATGACATCCTCGCACCCCGGAGGTCACAGATGCCACTTTCGTTGACACTAGCCTACATACTCCGCCGATTTTTATTGAATGGCATTATTTAATAGGAGTACCGACAGCAAAGGAGGCAAGGCCATGGTGGACCAGATCACCGCCTGGGTGGAATCGATGATGTCCACTCCGCTCATCTACCCGCTCGTCGGCTTCTTGGTGTTCATGGACTCGCTCATCCCGGCATTCCCCAGCGAAACTGTCCTCAACATGGTGGGCGCCTGGTCCGGTGCCCGCGGTATCCCCGACGTGCGCGCCATCATGGCGATAGCGGTGACGGCGGCCATCGTGGGCGACAACATTGCGTTCTTCTTGGGCACCAAGCTGGTGGGCTTCATCGAGCGCACGCCTAAGGGCACCAAGCGTTACGACGCCCTGTTGTGGGTCAGGCGCAACATGCGGCGCGGCGCCGGCGCGGCGATCATCATCGCGCGTTTCATCCCGTCCGGTCGGTGGTTCATGACGATCCTGCTGGGATCGGTGCGCTATCCGTGGCTGGCGTTCTTCTTCTTTGACTCCATCGGCGTACTGCTGTGGGCGGCACAGGCGGTGTTCATCGGCTACGTGGGCGGCATGCTCTTTTCGTCCAACCCGCTCATCGGCATGCTCTTTGGCCTGCTCGGCGCCTTCGTCATCGGTTTTGGCATCCAGTGGCTGCAGAATAAATACACCGAGTGGAGCAATATCCGGCACGGGTATGCGGAGACGCCCTAAAGGATCGCAAAAGCCGCGCCCCCGAACTGGGGAACGCGGCCTTATTTATATGAAAGCTTTAGAGAGCGGTCACGCCCTGAGCCTGCGGCCCCTTGGCGCCCTCGCCGATCTCGAACTCGACCTTCTGGTTCTCCTCGAGGGTACGGAAGCCGTTGCCCTGAATCTCGGAGTAGTGAACGAAGACGTCTGCGGAACCGTCGTCCGGAGCGATGAAGCCGAAGCCCTTTTCAGCGTTGAACCACTTAACGGTACCTTGTGCCATGATGTAAAACCTTTGCTTGAATATGTTGAAAACAACGGCCAACGTTGTGCTGGACGCTGGGCCGCCAATTTCGAACTATCCCGAAGATTTCACTCTTGGGCGCCCGCTTGTCTATCCTTTGCGAGCGCAAACACACTGCGCTAAGAACCACGTCAAACTGTGCGACCATGACCCAGTGTGTCACGTATTTTCCCCGTGCGGTACCCTGAGGGGATTTTCTTATAAAATCAGAGTGCTTCCTAACCACATACGGGGGTAGATCATGAGCGCGACCAACCCACTCGGCGACGAACTTTTAGGGTTCATCCAGCGCCGCCTGCCGGAATCGACGCTCACCCACGCCACCACCATCCCCGCCCGCCAGTCCCAGCATGCCCCCTGGCCGGAATGGGTCTTACCGGCGCTGCGCGAGCGGCTTATCGACGCCGGGATCACCTCCCCCTTCATCCACCAGGCGGCGGTGGCCAATGCTGCCTGGCAGGGGAATGACGTGGTGGTGGCCACCGGGACGTCGTCAGGCAAATCCTTGGGCTACCAACTGCCGATTCTCACAGCCCTGGCCGCGGACCCGAAGGCCTGCGCGCTGTACCTGACGCCCACGAAGGCACTGGGCAACGACCAACTGCTGGCGGTGGAGCGCTTTATCCGCGACATCGAAGAGCTGCGCGGGGTCCACCCCTCCCCCTATGACGGGGATACGCCGCAGGAGGCGCGCGCCGGGATTCGGGAGCGCTCGCGGTTCATTTTCACCAACCCGGACATGCTGCACATGTCGGTACTGGCGGCGCATGAGCGCTGGCCGCGGCTGCTGCGCAACCTGAAATACGTGGTCATCGACGAGTGTCACTCGTACCGCGGGGTGTTCGGCGCACACGTGTCACTGGTGGTGCGCCGCCTGCTGCGGCTGTGCGAGCTCTACGGTTCGCATCCGGTAGTCATCTCGGCGTCGGCGACGATGCACGACCCGGCCGTGCACGCCCGGCGGCTGACCGGGCGCGGCCACATCACGGCGGTGACCGAGGACGGCGCCCCCACCGGCGCGCGCACGATTGCGCTGTGGGAGCCGGGCTTTATCGAGGGCGCGGAGGGCCACGACGGTGCGCCGGTGCGCCGCGGTGCAACGTCCGAGGCGGCGGAGATCATGGCCAGTTTTGTTGCCGAGGGTGCCCGGACGCTGACGTTCGTACGTTCCCGGCGCGCCGCGGAGGTGGTGGCGCTGCGCGCGGCAGAAGACCTGGTGAGCATGGGTCGGCGCGACTTTTCTGCCCGCATTGCCTCCTACCGCGCGGGTTACCTGGCGGAGGACCGGCGGCGCCTCGAGCAGGCGCTGGATGACGGTTCGCTGCTTGGCGTGGCGACGACCTCGGCGCTGGAGCTAGGCATCGACGTGGGCGGGCTGGACGCGGTGGTAACCGCCGGCTTCCCGGGCACGGTGGCGAGCTTTTGGCAGCAGGCCGGGCGCGCGGGACGACGCGGCCAAGGCTCCGTCGTGGTGTTGGTGGCCCGCGACGAGCCGATGGACACCTACCTCGTCCACCACCCGGAGGCATTGCTGGGACGGCCGGTCGAGGCCAGCGTGTTCAACCCGGAAAACCCGTATATCCTGCACGATCACCTGTATTGCGCGGTGGTTGAGGCCCCGCTGACCGAGGAGGACTTCACCCGCTTCGGCGAACCGGATCACGTAGCAGCGCTGCTGCAGCAACTCCAGGAGGAGGGCCTGGTGCGGAAACGGCCGCGGGGCTGGTTCCCGGTCCCCCTGCTCGGCGCGTCGGACACCCCGCACTCTCAGGTAGCGCTGCGCGGCGGCACGGGCGATGACGTGATGATCGTCGACGGCACCGACGGTCGCCTGCTGGGCACCGTGGACGCGGGCCGGGCGTGCGGGCAGGTCCACGGCGGCGCGGTACACCTGCACCAGGGCGACAGCTACGTCATTGACCAACTGGACCTGGAACAGGGCGTGGCCGTGGGCCACCCGGAGGCCCCGGAATATACGACGATGGCCACTTCGTCCACGGACATCCGCATCCTCGCGGCGGCCGAGCTGCAGAACCTAGTGAACTACGCCCCGGGCCTGTGGGTCTCCTATATCGACGTCGAAGTCCTCGACCAGGTGACCGGCTACAGCAAACGCTATCCGGACGGATCCACGGGCGAGCAGGTCCCGCTGAATCTCCCCGAGCAGCGCCTAGTGACCAAGGCCGTCGCCTACACCATCGATCCGCTGATCCTGCGCGAGCTCGGCATCCCGCTGGGCGACGTCCCCGGTACCCTTCACGCCGCCGAGCACGCCGCCATCGGATTGCTCCCGCTGCTGGCGACCTGCGACCGCTGGGACATCGGCGGGGTATCGACCGCCTTGCACGGCGACACCCAGCTGCCCACCGTCTTTGTCTACGACGGCCACCCGGGTGGCGCCGGCTTTGCCGAGGAGGGTTTCCGGCGCTTCCACGAGTGGATGAACGCGACGTTTGAGGCCGTGCGCTCGTGCCCGTGCGCCACCGGCTGCCCCTCGTGCATTCAGTCCCCTAAGTGCGGCAACGGCAACAATCCGTTGGATAAGGCCGGGGCCATCACGTTGCTCGGGGCGCTGGTGGCCATGACCGCCTAGATTGGCCCGGCACGGGCAGTGACCTCCACCCCGCGCACCTGCGCGTGTACCACGACGTCCTCGCCCTCCGGGGTGCAGGCGGCGACGCTCCCGCCGTTGTGCGTGGCGACGTCCCGGGCCACGGCGCAGGGATCGCTGTCGCCATGAGCGAGCGCGGTGGCCGCTGCCACGGCGGCAAGATCCGCGGCAACTTGGGCTTCGTGCCGCGCGGCGACGCGGGAGAATATCGCGGTGACCGCTAGCGCCACGGCGACGACCGCCACGATGATCCCCAACGCCGCGATGGTGGCGTAACCGTCGTCATATGAAATTGTGCGACGCACCCGCTGCCAGCGTCTCATTGCTGTCCCCGTTCTTGGGGAAAGACGGCTTGCGCGCTGCGGGTGCCGAAAGTGGCGGGAACCGTCGCGGTGACAGTCACCAATCCCCCGGACTCCCGGACGCTTAACTCCACGTCCGGATTGTCGGGCACGAACTCCACGCCGATAGCGTGCGAGCGCGCCGCCGCGCCCGCGATATCGACGGCGGAAAGGTGCGCCGCCATCGTGGCCACGGCGGTGATAATGCCGCCGGCCACGAGGACAAGTACCGACAACGCCAGCGCGGCTTCAATGGTGACCGAACCCCGATCGTTTCCCATGATGTTTCTCCTTTTTAACGGGCTGTTTTAGCCCGGGGTGTTGGACAGGGCGTCGCTGATGATAGACTCCATCGCCTCAGAGACGTTGCCGCCGTTGATGACCATGTAGAGCACCGCCGCTAGCGCTGCTGCCGCTAGTGATCCCATGGCGTATTCGATGGTGGACATGCCGTTGTCGTTGTCCACGCTCGCCTGGGCGCGGGACAGGAGGTTGATGAGTTGGGTGTTCATGATTGTCCTTTCAGGATTAGTTGAGGTTGTTGGTGTCGGGGGCTCACAGCATCTGTGAGCCCACACTGATAACGATGGGCACCAGGCCCAGGATGATGAACGCCGGCAGGAAGCACACCGCCAGCGGCAGTGAGATGAGGACCCCGGCGCGCTCCGCACGCGCCGTTGCCTGCGCCTGCGCATCCTCGCGGAGTGTGTCTGTCAGGCGCGCACACCCGGCCGCGATGGCCGCGCCGGAATCTTCCGTGCGCACCACCAGGCGAGCTATCTCTGCGAGCCCGGCGACGTTCTTCATTCCTCCCCACGCCCTGTCGGCCCGCGCCCCGACCCCCAGCAGGGAGGCAGTCTCAGACCAGTAGCGTCGGGTATCCGGTCCCGCCACGCTCGCCACGGCCTCCGCCGCAGCGTGGGTGGACAGTCCCGAACTCAAACACGCCGCAAACAAATCGATGTCCGCGGCCACCTGCACCGCGTCGATGGCAGGTGGGGTGCCGCGCCACCAGGAGCGAGGAGGACTCCCGGTGGCCGGCGATGTCTCCGCGGTCGGGAATGAGGGGTGGGGCCCGTCCCGCGGAGACTGTCCCAACCGCTCCCGAGGCGCGCATCCGGCGACCACCAGCGCCCCGGCCAACAACAGCAATGCCACCATCACGCCGCTCCCTTCGCGGCGCCGGAGATGATCGCGGACGACCACACGAATCCCCCGCAGCTGAGACACACGCCCACCACCAACAAGACGCCGCCCAGTCCGCCGCCGAGCAAGAACTCCAGGGGCGCGGCTCCCATGAGCGTGCCCATTCCAATCCCGGCTCCGGGCAGCAAGGTGAGCACCACGGCCGTGGCGTGCGGGCCCTGCAGGCTGGCGGTGATGGAGGCTGCGTGACGACGTCGCGTGTCCAGCCGCGCCTGTGCTTGTTCCAGCAGGCCCGCGAGCGGGATGCCATAGCGCGCGCCAATAGCCCACATGCGCACGAGTACCGCGGTGGGATCGGTATCACGAGATTCCGGCAGCGCGGGTTGCCTGCCGTTATTCGCCGCTGCCATCACTGCACGCAGCCTCCCTTGTAGTGATTCCGGGATGGTGTCATCGAGCGCGTAAGCCAGGGCACGCGGGAGGGGTGATCCGGCCCGGACATCCGCGACGACCGCACCGTAGTAGTGCGCCATCGCCTCGGATTCTTTCTTGAGTCGGCGCGCCTGCCGGGCGCGTTGCACCGCGCGCGCCGCCGTGGCGAGCACGACAGCCCCGGCCACGGCGGTAGTGACCGTCCCGATGGACAGCAGCAGCGCGGCGCCTCCCACAGCGGCCACGCCCGCAACCAGCACCTTGGGCGGCAGACTGCGACCGCGCGGGCGGGTACGCGGGGGCCGCCCCGCAGCACACACGGCCCCGGCGAGCAGCAGCAACGAGAGGCTCGCATCAGTCAGCATGGCCCGCCACCACCTCGTCGTAGAAGGGGTAGTCCCACTCTGATGTCTCGCTGTCGCGCAGCGCGTGGCGGGGTGCAGCGCCCATACCGAGACGCTCTGTGAATGCCTCGAAGCCTTCCTGCGGGCCGCCGTCCGCGGACCACACCACGGTGGCGGACACGGGATTACCTTGTAAGAGCCCCACCTGCTGGAGGCGACGCTGCCCGCTGGCGTCGCGTTTCATGCATAGCACCACGTCCACGGCGGCAGCAAGCTGCGAGTGGAGGGCGTCCCGGCCCATGCCGCCAAGCGCGGCGAGGGCCTCCATCCGGGCAGGAACCTCCGCGATCGAGTTGGCGTGCAAGGTACCCGCGCCGCCGTCATGGCCGGTGTTGAGCGCGGCCAGCAGGTCCACGACCTCGCCGCCGCGGATTTCGCCCACCACGATGCGATCCGGGCGCATGCGCAGGGATTGCTGCAGCAGCGCTGACATAGTGATGTCGCCCGTTCCCTCGGCGTTCGCGCGCCGGGCGACCATCGTGACTACGTGCGGGTGCTGGGGCTTGAGCTCCGCAGTGTCTTCAATGACCACGATGCGCTCCGTGGCAGGCACCTGCGCCAGCAGCGCGGACAGCAGCGTCGTCTTGCCCGAGCCAGTACCCCCAATCACCACAAATGACACGCGCTGGGCGACCATGGCGCGCAACAGCTCCGCGATATCCGCGGGGATGGTACCGCCGGCCACCAGGTCGGGCAGTGACGTAGTGGCCTGGCGCAGCACGCGGATGCTCAAGCACGTGCCGTTTTCCGCCGGTGGTGCCAACAACGCGTGGATGCGCAGGCTGGTGCCGTCGTCGCGATGCAGGCGCCCGTCGGCGAAGGGCTGTGCGTCGTCAAGGCGCTGCCCGCTGGCGATGATGAGCCGCGTGGCGAGGCGACGCACCTGCTCCTCATCGCCGAGATTCACCTCCACCGGTTGCAAACCCTGGCCAGAGTCCACGAACACCGCGCCGGGCCCATTGACTACGACGTCTGTGACGCCGGGGCGCGCCAGCAAGGTCTCGAGCGCTCCGAGCCCGGTGGTTTCGTTGCGCAGGCGGCGCAGCAGGTCCATGACCGCCACGTCGCTAATAACGCCCGCGTGTTCGCGGATGCGGCGCACGAGCGCGGCTGGGTCCTGCGCTAAATCGGGGTGGTGCGCGATCTCATCTTGCAGCACCTCGAGGGTGTTATCAGTCATCGTGGTTCACCCGCTTCCGCAAGGATCGCGGCGCACGCCGTGCGCAGAGGCTTGGGCAGCCGGGCAGGTAACCCGCCGAGTTCCCCAGCGCGCGCGAGTCGGGCCACAGTGCCCACCTCCGCGAGCACGTCCGAGCGCGTCATGCGCTCGACGTCGGCAGCCTCTAACCCCGACCAATCGCGGTGGCGCAGAATGATCCCCGCAGGAGTGCCGCGTTGTCGCAGCTTCGCCAAGGTTGCAGCGGCGCACCCCACTGGTCTCACTTGGGCCGCGGTGACGACCGCGACGAAATCCGCCTGCTCGGGAATCTCGTGGCGCAGGCAATCCACGACGGTGGTGCCCTCTCCTGCCCGGGCGCCGTTGAGCACGGTGTCCAGCACCGTCCGCGACAGCGCGTCGGTGGCGATATTGCTGCGCTCGCAGGTGAGCACGGACACTCCCCCGGTGGTGGTCGGCACTGCGGCGCGCACGTCCCCGGCGTCCAATAGGCCGCCATCGGCCTGGATGTCTGGCCAGCGCGCGCCGGGGTGGTCCTCTAGCCCGAAAATCAGGTCCGCTCCGCCGGAATCGGCCACAGCGTCGACGAACAACGCGCCGCCTTCTCGTTCCGCGACGGTGGCAACCAGCGCGGCGGCCACCGTGGTGGTTCCCACCCCACCGCCGGCGCCGGTGACTGCGATGATGCGCCCGCGACCGCGGCCCGGCGCAGTCTCTTCAGGTCCCCGCAGCGCTGCGCCGAGCGCCGCGAGCAGCTCGCGGGATTGGGCGGGAAGCACGAAAGAGACCCCGGCGCCTGGTTCCGGTGCCACCACAAAGACGTCGTGGCGGTGTGCGAGTGCGCTGAGCTGCGGCGCGGTCTGCGCGTCTGCAATGACCGCGGTGGCCTGCGCCGCGTGGCGCGCGATGAGGCGCGGGTCCGTGGCGGAGACCAGCGCGCAGCCAGTAGCGGCCGCGGCGTGTTCCGCCTCGGCGTGCAAGGCCGTATTGTTCACCGCGATGAGGACGAGGCCCTCAGGCGAATTGGTGGTGAGTAGGTTGTGGTTCATGGCCCCTACTCTCGCCCGCCCACGACGTCAACGAAAGCGCTACGCCACCCCTCCTGTGGATAACTTAGCTCCGGCGCGCGGCGTCTGTGGATAACTCGGGTCTTGTGCCAACACCCTCTTGCGCGGACAAGGATTTTCGACTATAGGGGGCGGAAGAAAAATAGGTGTGACCCGCGCCTCGGGGGGGTGTGCGCGGGTCACGGTAACCCGGCCTCGGGGGGGTGAGCCGGGGCAGGCCACGCACATATCAAAGATACGGGGGCCTTGCACGAATCATTATGGCACGTGTTAGCGACAAGGACAATACCGGCCTAAGATTTTTCTGCTTTCGCCCGTCGGCACGCTACCGCGGGACGGGATACACTGGGCCAGTATGACAAACCGTGATGCAGCCGAGGAGCGCGCCCGCCGGGGTGGCAGCCTCGTGCCTACACACACGACGGCCGCGTTCTTCGATCTGGATAAGACGATCATCGCCACGTCCTCAGCGTTCGCCTTCGGCCGCGAGTTCCTCAACAACGGGCTCATCTCCCCCACCGAGGCCCTGCAGTTGTCTCTGGCCAAGGCCAGCTACATGGTCGCCGGGCAGACCAGCCAACAGATGGACTCCACTCGAGATCAACTCACGGACATGATCCGGGGCTGGTCCGTGGACGAGGTCAAAGACATCGCCCGGGAGACCATGAACTCCGTGGTGACCCCGGCGATCTACGCTGAGGCCCGCGAGCTCATCCGCTACCACCGCGCCGCGGGACACGAAATCGTCATCGTCTCCGCCTCGGCCGCGCCGCTGGTAGAGCTCATCGCCGAGGAACTGGGCATCGACAACGTCGTGGCCACCGAGTTAGAGGTCGTCGATGGCAGGTTCACTGGGCAGATCACCCGCTACCTCAAGGGCGCCGAGAAGGCCGCCGCCGTCCTCGATATCACTGCGTCCCACAACATCGACCTCGGCGCCAGTTTCGCATATTCGGACTCGGCCACAGACATCCCCATGCTCGAGCTCGTCGGTAATCCCGTGGCCGTCAACCCAGACCGCGGTCTCAAGAAGCATGCCGCCGACCACGGCTGGGATGTCCGCGCTTTTAAGAACCCGGTGCCGCTTTTCGTCATGCCGGGAGCCAAAGAGGTGGGCATCGGCGCGAGCGTGGTCGCCGGGGTGGCCGCGTGCATCGCCGGTGGCCTGTGGCTGGCGCAGCACCACGGCCTGCTGAAGCTCCCGAAACCCTAGACGGCCTGGGTAATCCCGTCGGCTTCCTTGGCCCCGGCCACGAGAGCGCGCAGGAGAAACCGCAGGGCGTCACCAGGCTGACCGGCGGCAAAGTCCCGCAGCGCCGCCTGGTACTGCGCCTTGTGTCGCAACAGGTAGGGCTCTGGTACCGCGAAGCCGCGCGGATCCAGGCCGGTGTGCACGGCCGCGGTGCGTAAGACGACGCGGCCGAGGGCTTCGCTGCGCTCCCCAAACAACTCCCGCGAAGCAATCTCTGCGTGCACCAGCACCGGCAGCAACGCATCGCGGCCCGGAACGTGCCCGGGGGCGTCGGCAAGCAACGCCCCCAGCCCACTGACGCGCGGGCCAGCCCCAGCAGCCGGGGTACCATCGCCACCGAGGACCACATCCAGGCGCGAGAAGAGGTGCAGCGGCGCGCGGGCGAAGTCGCGCACGGTCGCCTCATCAACCGCTGGCGCCAGCACCGAATAAGCACTCAGGAGCTTGTCGACGCCGCCTCCCGACACAGTTGCAGAATTGATATCTTCCGCCGATGCCACGCCCAAAAACAGCGCCGTCGAGCGCGCGCCGCGGGCCAAAGACTCGGCTGATATGACGTCATATTTCCGCAAACCAGCAGGTCTGCGGTGCACGCGCGCGATAGCGGCGGTCGCAGATTCAACGAGGTCCGCCACCCCATCCAGGGCCAATAACGCGGGGAACAGGTCGGTTCTCGGCATATCAACTACAATAGCCTGCGTAAAAAGTGGCACTATGGATAGTGTGCCCCAGAGCAACCTCGGGGCACGGAATAAGATTTAGACCAACAAAAGATTTTCGCGAAGCAGAAAGGTTTCCACTGTGAGCAACGACGGCCTGTACACGGACGGCTCCAACCAGTTCGGCGGGAAGGTGAACTCCATCCCGCTCTCTGATGCGGACGCTACCCACGCTGGCGCTTCCCTGGGCACCCTGGTGTCCAACGCCACGGAGCAGATGTCCAGCCTCATTCGCTCCGAGGTGGAGTTGGCGAAGACGGAGCTCGCGGATTCCGCGAAGAAGGGCGCCATCGGCGGTGGTATGTTCGGCGTGGCCGGCACCATCGCCCTGTACTCTTCCTTCTTCTTCTTTTTCTTCCTCGCGGAGCTGCTGGATCTGTGGCTGGACCGCTGGGCAGCCTTCCTTATCGTCTTCTTGATCATGGTGGTCTTGGCCGCCATCATCGGCTTCATTGGCTTTAAGAACATCAAGAAGGTGAAGAAGCCGGAGAAGACCATCAAGTCCGTCTCTGAGATGAAGAAGCTTGTCCCGGGTTCCGCTACCAAGCGCGTGAACGGCAACAACGGCCTGTACACCTAGTCTTCTCCATGCCTGCACAACCGCCGGTATCGCCAAATGTGGTAGAGCTGGACGGGCCGTTTGAGCACGAGATGCTCCACGCCCGCGGCATTCGCCTGCACGCAGCGGTGGCGGGGTCCCCGGAGGATCCCCTCATCGTGCTACTTCATGACGCGTACGGCGGTTGGCACGATTTTCGGGACTGTATCGCGCCTCTAGCTCAGGCCGGGTTCCATGTCGCCGCGCTGGATCTGCGCGGCTTCGGTATGTCTGACAAGCCCCCGGGGGAATCGGGGCAGGACATCCGCACGTTTATCGGGGACGTCGTGGGCGCCATCCGGGCGCTGGGACACGACGACGCCGTTTTGGTGGGCGCAGACTCGGGCGCGGCGCTGGCGTGGGGCGTGGCCTTGCAACACCCGGCGATGACGCGGGGGTTGATGTCCGTGTCCGGCGCTTTCCCAGTGGATATGCGCCGGGCTATTGCGGCGCGCCCCTGGGACTTTGGCTGGATCATCCTCCGCGCGCTGTGGTTCCGGATGCCGTCGCGCTTGGTCCGCCTCAAGCCGGGGTTTAATGAGGGCGCGATTCACCGCCATCTGCTCCTGAATACTGCGTCGCGCTACCACGGGACGGAGCACTGTGCGCGGACGCTGCGATTGCGTGCCGACGCCGCGCTCATCCCCCACGCTGCCCGGGGCATCATGTGGCATAACCGCCTGCTCACCGCCGTGGTGCCGGTGCAGTGGTTCAACCTCAAGGTGCAGTGCCCTACCCTGTTTATCCACGCCGACCAGGGGCTGTGGCGGCCGGTGGTGCGCCGCGCTGCGGCGCGTGTGGAGGCGCCGTTTTCCTCCCGCCATATCCGCGGGACCAAGAATCTGCCTCACGTGGAGGCGCCGGGGGATTTTGTGGACACGCTGTTGGGCTGGCTGCGCCAACACTAGTGACCACCCCCCATTTTGGGGCAATTATGTGCGAGCGGTCACTTTAAATATTCATTTTATGCACACCACAAATAGTGATGACCCCTAGGTTAACGACAGGTAAACCCCTATCAACCTGCATTTTTGCTGAAATGCCTACGCAAACCGCCCGATGAATAATGGGAACCGTTTTCTGAATTTTAGAAAACTGCTTGTATGTTAGCTCGCACACAGGGTAATTTTACCGTTAACCGATTCACACTTGATCGGGAGTTTGTACATCATCTCTCCGGAAGGTCCCTCAATGAAGGCTGTAAATACGGCGAAGAAGGCTCTAGCATGCACCTCTGCACTTGCATTAGCGCTAGGCCTGGTTTCCTGCTCCGACTCCAGCGATTCCGCGTCTGGGGGCGGCGACAACTACGTCTTGGCTAACGGCTCCGAGCCACAGAACCCACTGGTCCCCGCCAATACCAACGAGACCGGCGGCGGCCGCATCGTGGACATGATCTACTCCGGTCTCGTCTACTACGACACCGAGGGCAAGATCCACAACGAGGTCGCCGAGTCCATCGAGAAGAAGGGCGACACCACCTACGAGGTGAAGCTGAAGGACTGGAAGTTCTCCGACGGCTCCCCGGTGACTGCCAACTCCTTCGTGGACGCTTGGAACTTCGCGGTGGAGAAGTCCATGATGTCCTCTTACTTCTTCGAACCCATCAAGGGCTACAAAGACGGCGCCAAGGAAATGGAAGGCCTGAAGGTCATCGATGATAAGACCTTCACCATCGAGCTGAACCAGCCGACCGCGGACTTCGAGACCCGCCTGGGCTACTCTGCGTTCTTCCCGCTGCCCGAGGTCGCCTTCGACGACATCGAGGCCTTCGGCGAGAATCCGGTCTCCAACGGCCCTTACAAGTTGGAAGAGTGGGCACACAACCAGTCCGCCACCATCGTTGCCAACGAAAACTACGACGGCCAGCGCAAGGCGCAGAACGACGGCGTGAACTTCGCCTTCTACGCGCAGCAAGACGCCGCCTACACCGACCTGTTGGCCGGCAACCTGGACGTCCTCGACGCCGTTCCAGACTCCGCGTTCTCCACCTTCGAGGAGGAGCTGGGCGACCGCGCTGTCAACCAGCCAGCAGCCGTATTCCAGTCGTTCACCATCCCGAACACCTTCGACCACTTCAAGGGCGAGGAAGGCAAGCTGCGTCGTCAGGCCATCTCCATGGCCGTCAACCGCAAGGAGATCACTGACACCATCTTCCAGGGCACCCGCACCCCGGCTACCGACTTCACCACCCCGGTCCTCCCGGGCTACTCCGAGGACCTCGAGGGCAACGAGGTTCTGGAATACAACCCAGAAAAGGCCAAGGAGCTGTGGGAGAAGGCCGAGAAGATGGGCAAGTACGAAGGCCCGCTGGAGATCGCCTACAACGCCGACGGCGGCCACAAGGCATGGGCTGACGCCACCGCGAACTCCATCAAGAACACCCTGGGCATCGAGGTCACCGGCAAGCCTTACCCGGATTTCAAGTCCCTGCGTGACGAGGTCACCAACCGCACCATCAAGTCCGCTTTCCGTACCGGCTGGCAAGCAGACTACCCAGGCCTAGGCAACTTCCTCGAGCCGCTGTACGCTACCGGCGCCTCCTCCAACGACGGCGACTACTCCAACAAGGAATTCGACGCCAAGTTGAAGGAAGCGGCGAAGGCCGACGACGCCGAGAAGGCCAACGAGATCTACCTCGAGGCACAGGAAGTCCTTCTCGAGGATCTCCCGGCCATCCCACTGTGGTACTCCAACGTCACCGGCGGCTCCGCGGAGACCGTGTCCAACGTGACCTTCAACTGGAAGTCCGTGCCGGAGTACTACTCCATCACCAAGGAATAATTTCCAGGCATAGTATGCGGCCCCTCCCCGCATCTCACTGCGCGAAACCCCGGATGCTCACCAGAAATGAGCGACCGGGGTTTTGGCCCGTTTAGCAAACTTTGCTAATTTTATACTTGACACTCATTTTATAACACTAAAGGACTCTTTATGTTGCGCTATATTGGCCGACGCGTCCTCCAAATGATCCCAGTATTTTTGGGAGCCACGCTGCTGATCTACGCGATGGTCTTCCTCATGCCCGGCGATCCCGTGGAGGCCCTGGGCGGTGACCGCGGGCTTTCCGACGCCGCCCGCGAACGAATCATGGTCGAGTACAACCTGGACAAGCCCTTCCTGGTGCAGTACCTCCTCTACCTCAAGGGCATCCTCACCCTAGACTTCGGTAAAACCTTCTCCGGCGTGGCCGTCACCAAGGTGATGGCGTCCGCCTTCCCCGTGACCATCAAGCTCGCCCTCATGGCGATCGTCTTCGAAATCTTCTTTGGCATCCTCTTCGGCGTGTACGCCGGCATCAAGCGCGGCGGCTTCTTCGACTCCACCGTGCTGGTGATGTCCCTGCTCATCATCGCCGTGCCGTCTTTCGTTATTGGCTTCGTCTTCCAGTACGTCGTGGGCGTGAAGTGGGAGTTGCTGCCGGTGACCGTGGGACCGAAGGAAAGCTTCGTGTCCCTGCTCATGCCCGCCATGGTGCTAGGAGCGGTGTCGCTGGCCTACGTCATCCGCCTGACCCGCCAGTCCGTCAGTGAGAACATGCGCGCGGACTACGTGCGCACCGCGCGCGCCAAAGGCCTGTCCGGCAACACCGTGATGGGCCGCCACGTGCTGCGTAACTCGCTCATCCCCGTGGTCACCTTCATCGGCGCCGACCTGGGCACCCTCATGGGCGGCGCGATTGTCACCGAGGGCATCTTCGGTATCAACGGCGTCGGCGGCACCATGTACCAGGCCATCTTGAAGGGTGAGCCCACCACCGTCGTGTCGTTTACCACCGTCTTGGTGCTCGTCTACATCATCGCCAACCTGTTGGTAGACCTGCTCTATGCCGTACTGGATCCGAGGATTCGCTATGCCTAATACAGAATCGAACTTCACCGCCGCTTCCGCCTTCCCAGGCCAGGAGCACTTCATCGCCGAGACGGACGAGACCGGCCTCGGCGCCGTCGACGCCGTCAAGGACGACTCCGCACCTGCCTCCCAGTGGGCCGAGGCATGGCGCTACCTGCGCCGCCGCCCGCTGTTCTGGGTCTCCGCGGTGCTCATCGTGTTTGCACTGGCCATGGCGCTCGTTCCGCAACTGTTCACCAGCACGGACCCGCGCCTGTGCGAGCTGTCCAACTCGCTGGGCGATCCGCGCTCGGGCCACCCCTTCGGCTTCGACCGCCAGGGCTGCGACATCTACGCGCGCACCATTTACGGCGCCCGTGCCTCCGTGGCAGTCGGCGTTTTGGCCACCGCTCTCGTCGTGGTGCTGGGCGCCACCATCGGCTCCATCGCCGGCTATTTCGGCGGCTGGGTGGACTCCATCCTGAGCCGCCTCACCGACGTCTTCTACGCCATCCCGCTGGTGCTGGCCGCGATCGTCGTCATGCAGATGTTCAAGGAGCACCGCACCATCGCGACCGTGGTCTTGGTCCTGGGCCTGTTCGGCTGGGTCAACATCGCGCGCATCACCCGCGGCGCCGTGATGAGCATCAAGAATGAAGAATTCGTCACCGCCGCCCGCTCCGTGGGTGCCAGCACGTGGCAGATCATCACCAAGCACATCCTGCCCAATGCGGCCGCCCCCATCATCGTCTACGCCACCGTGGCGCTGGGTACCTTCATCGTCGCGGAGGCCACGCTGTCCTTCCTGGGCATCGGCCTCCCGCCGACCATCGTGTCTTGGGGCGGCGATATCTCCGCCGCTCAGGCCTCTCTGCGCACCCGCCCCGGCGTGCTCTTCTACCCCGCGGGCGCACTGGCTTTGACCGTGTTGAGCTTTATCATGATGGGCGACGCCGTGCGCGACGCCCTCGATCCGAAGGCGAGGAAGCGTTAAATGAATCAACCACACACGCCTACCCCATTGCTCGAGATGAAGGATCTGAAAATCTCCTTCACCTCGTCCACCGGCGTGGTTGAGGCCGTCCGCGGCGTCAACCTCTCCATCTACCCCGGCCAGTCCGTAGCCATCGTGGGCGAGTCCGGCTCGGGCAAGTCCACCACCGCCATGAGCATCCTGGGCCTGTTGCCAGGCACTGGCAAGGTCACCGGCGGCCAGATTTTCTTCGACGGCAAGGACATCACCAACCTCAGCGACAAGGACTACGAGGCGCTGCGCGGCTCCGAGATCGGTTTGGTCCCGCAGGACCCGATGTCCAACCTCAACCCGGTGTGGAAGATCGGCACCCAGGTCGAGGAGTCGCTCAAGGCCAACAACGTGGTGCCGGGCTCCGAGCGCCACCAGCGCGTGGTGGAGCTGCTGGAGGAGGCCGGGCTTCCCGACGCCGAGCGCCGCGCCAAGCAGTACCCCCACGAGTTCTCCGGCGGCATGCGCCAGCGCGCACTGATTGCCATCGGCCTCGCCGCGCGCCCGAAGCTGCTCATCGCTGACGAGCCGACCTCCGCTCTGGACGTCACCGTGCAAAAGCAGATCCTGGACCACCTGGGGACACTCACCAAGCAGCTGGGCAACGCCGTCCTGTTCATCACCCACGACCTGGGTCTGGCCGCCGAGCGCGCCGATCACCTCATTGTGATGCACCGCGGCCGCGTCGTGGAGTCCGGCCCGTCCCGAGCCATCCTGGACGATCCCCAGCACCCCTACACCCAGCGTCTCGTGGGCGCCGCCCCGTCCCTGACGTCCACGCGTATCTCCGCAGACCACTCGGACGCAGTGAAAACGGGCAAGGAGATCATTCGAGTCGAGAACCTCACCAAGCGCTTTGACATCCGCGGCTACCGCGGGGAGAAGAAGGAGCTCATCGCGGTCAACAACGTGAGCTTCGGCCTGCGCAAAGGCACCACCCTGGCGCTGGTGGGCGAGTCCGGTTCGGGCAAGTCCACCGTGGCGAATATGGTGCTGGGCCTGCTCGAGCCGTCGGAAGGCAAGATCTTCTACGGCAACACCGACATGACCACGTTGAACAAGAAGCAGATGTTCGACATGCGCCGCACGATGCAGGTGGTTTTCCAGAACCCCTACGGCTCCCTGGACCCGATGTACTCGATTTACCGTTGCATCGAGGAGCCGCTGGCCGTGCACAAGGTGGGCACCCGCAAGGAGCGCGAGGCCCGCGTAGCGGAGCTGCTGGACATGGTGGCCATGCCGCGCTCCGCGATGCGCCGCTACCCCAACGAGCTCTCCGGTGGCCAGCGCCAGCGCATCGCCATCGCGCGCGCCTTGGCTCTCAAGCCGGAGATCCTCGTGCTGGATGAGGCGGTGTCCGCCCTCGACGTGCTGGTGCAGAACCAGGTGCTGAAGCTCATGGCCGAACTGCAGGAGGAGCTCGGCCTGACCTACTTGTTCATCACCCACGACCTCGCGGTGGTCCGCCAGACCGCTGACGACGTCGTCGTGATGCGCAAGGGCTCCCTGGTGGAGCACGGGACCACGGAGGAAATCTTCAGCAACCCGAAGGAAGATTACACCCGCAACCTCATCGAATCCGTCCCTGGTCTGGGCTGGATGGAGCAGGCAGGCCGCGCCTAAACTGCCCCGCTACGTGGCGACGCACTTCCCGGTATCGACCTTCTCGGTCAGGGAGGTGTAGTCGCCAACATGCTTTTTCACCTCGGCGGCGGTCAGCGCATAGCCGGTCTCGGTCTCGTCCACGGACGCACCGAAGACCAAGCCGAGCACATCACCTTCGGGGTTCATCATGGGCCCGCCCGAATTACCTTGACGGATGCTGCCGCGCACGGGATAGGCCTCGCGCTCCACACGCCCCTTGGCGTAAATGTCCGGGCCGGCGATGATGAGGCGCTCGCGGATGCGCACGGGGGTGGCCCGGAAAGGTCCGGAGTTGGGGAAGCCCATGACGATGGCGTCATCGCCCGTCTCTGCGGTGCGCTCCGCCCACGGCAGGGCAGGCAGGTTGAGATCCGGACTGTGCAAGACCGCGATGTCCACGTCAGGGTTGTAGTAGACCACCTTGGCCGACTTCATCCCCAGCACTGTGTCCAGGTAGACCTTGTCCGTGCCGGCCACCACGTGGGCATTAGTGAACACGTAGTCTTTGTCCGCCACGAAGCCGGAGCCCATGAGGCGGCGGCGGCAGCCGTCGGCGTCGCCCAGCACATGGATGACCGAGGGGCGCACCCGATCCAGCATCTCCTTGTCCGCGACGTCCTCGGCGGGAGCGTCCACCTCGGCGGCGGCCTGGGTGCCGTCGAAAGGCGCAACCAGCGGCGGCAACCCGGACTCCGTGAGCTGCGCGGCGATGCCGGTGGGCAAGTCCGCCAGCGCGGGCGGGGCCATTGAGTTGAGGCGTGAAAGGATCTCCGAGCCACGCAACCCACGGCCGGCTTCCCCCGGCAACCCGGAGGCCAGCGGGATGGATACGAGCCACACCACCAGCAGGGTGGAAATGGTCTGGAAGATGGCGCCGAGCACCGAGTCCACGCGCTGAGAGTCGCGCTGTTTCATCCGGTCGCGTAGGCTCGCGCCCACCGCGGACCCCGCCATTTGTCCCAAACCTACAAACAGTACCAACACAGCGACGGCCAGGATGAAGCGTATGGCCACGTCCTCAGTCAGCCGCATGAGCAGCGGTGCGGTCACCATGCCGATGATCAGGCCCGCAAGGATGCCCACCACGGACAGGATGGAGGCGATGGCTCCTTGGCGCCAACCCGTCCACAATCCCAGTGCGACGATGAGCAGAATCAACCCGTCCACCACGAGTGACGACGTCACGGTGTCCCCTACTTTCTCATCGCTGTACAGTCTTCACAGTTTTCACTATCGAATCACTTCATTATTGCGCGAGCGCCCGACAATTTCCGTCACATCCGCCACCGTGTCCCGATCCCAGGGATCTTCCCAGCCTGCGTACTCGATGAGGCTGGACAGCACCACCCCCGTGAAACCCCAGATGAGGTAGCCGCGGTGCCAGAACGCCGGCCCCGCCCAGCCGCCGTAACCCACCATGAGTCGGTTCGTGGGCGCTATGAGATCGGGCAGCGGCGCCAAGAATACGTCGTCAGTTTCGTCGGGGCTGGCCACACCCACCTCGGCCGGGGTGTGCCAGTGGGCCAGGACCGGGTAGACGGGGTTGCCCGTCACCGCGATATACAGTTCCTCGAACGTCACCAGCGGCGTGACGGCCGCGCGGTCCAGGCCGGTTTCCTCGGTGGCTTCCCGCAGCGCCGCGTCCACCGGGCCAGTGTCCCTGGGATCGATGCGCCCGCCCGGGAAGGCAATCTGCCCCGAGTGCGATCGCATGCTCGGCGAGCGATGGGTGAGCAAGACCTCGGCCTCATCTAGCGAGTCGCCCGTCATGGCGATGAGCACCGCGGCCGCCCTCTTCGCGCCCGCGCGCGGTCCCCGCCCCCGTAACAGCTCATTCATGTCTGATCCGGCAGCGCCCAGCGCGGGCCGCAGCCAGTCCGGCGCCGCACTCGGGCGCAGCGTCGTGTTCTCGCCTGCCATCAGGCCTTCCCCACGGCAGCGCGCACGGCGCCCTCGAGCTCCGCCACGCTCTCAAAAGTCTTGGGGTACATCTTCACCATCTCCCCGTCCACGGCCACCACGGTCACCGGGATCACCCCCGGCAGCCCGAGCTGCCCCGCGAACGTCCCGGAATCATCCTGGTAACTGGGCAGGTCCGCCCCCACCTCAGACAGGAACACCGCGCCGGAGTTGCGATTGGGATCCGCATGCACGCCCACGACGGTCCACTCGGGGTGCTGCGCACGCAGCTCGGCCACCAGTGGAAGCTCGTCCCGGCAAGGCCCGCACCACCAAGCCCACACGTTGACCACGGTCACGGACTTCTTCTCAGTATCATCGGTCTCCCCCAGGCACGGCAGCTCCACCCCGGCCACCGGGCCCGCCGGGCACCGTTTCAGTCCCGCAGCAAGCTGCGGGTCCACGCTTTCCGACGCCCGCTGCTCCGCAGCGTTGTCTTCCGCCGGCGCAGGATCGCGCAACACGAACACGGCCGCGGCCACGACGGCGATAGTCAGCACCACGGCCGCCACGACGCTGCCGATGACCATGCGGCGCATCCCCGGATCCACGTTGTCCCCTGCTTCCATAATGCGTCTCATCTTAGTCCGCGCTTGGACACAGACTCGCGAGCACGCATTCCCCGCAGCGTGGCGAGCGCGCCGTGCACACCCTCCGCCCGTGAAGAATGACCCGGTGCGACCACACGGTCCACTCCTCCCGGTCCACCAGTGCGCACAGGTCCTTTTCAATGCGCAGCGGAGTGCTGCCCGAGCTCAGCCCGAGCCGCCCGGCCAGCCGGGTGACGTGCGTGTCCACCGTAATGCCGGGCTGCCCGAAGGCGTTGCCCAGCACCACCAGCGCGGTTTTGCGCCCCACGCCAGGCAGCGCCACGAGCGCGTCTAGATCCGCGGGCACCTCGCCGTCGTGGTGGGCGGTGAGCTGCTCGCCGATGCCGAGGAGGTGCCCGGCCTTCGCGCGCTGAAACCCCAGCGGGCGCACGATCTGCTCGAGGTCGCCACGCTCGGCGCGAGCGAGGTCACGGGACGTCGGAAAGCGGCGAAACAGCTCCGGCGTGACCTGGTTGACCCGGGCGTCGGTGCACTGGGCCGACAAGACGGTGGCCACCAGCAGCTCCAGCGGCGTGGAAAAATCCAGCTCACAGCGCGCATCCGGGTACTCCGCAGCCAGGCGGGCGGAGATCTCACGGGCTCGTTCTACGGTAGTGGGCATAGGCCACCATGATAGTGCGCTAGAATGAAACTTATGATTTCGGTAGTGGTACTCTTCCCCGTTGGCCTGGCACTTTTTGCCATGTGGATGGAAAAGCTCGAGACCAAAGTCCTCAACTAACGTGGCGCAAAACTTCTCAGTGTAAGTGAAGTATCGGCACTGAAGTACCAATCGTGATGAATTACACTGTAGAATAAAAGTCGTTATCTTGCTGCACACGTTTGTTCAAAGGAGTGACAAGTGGAAGGCGTTCAGGACATCCTCTCCCGCGCAGGCATTTTCCAGGGAGTAGACCCGGTTGCCGTCAACAATCTCATCGAGCAGATGGAGTCGGTGCGCTTCCCGCGCGGTACCACCATCTTCGAAGAGGGTGAGCCGGGCGACCGCCTCTACATCATCACTTCCGGCAAGATTAAGCTGGCTCGCCACGCCCCGGACGGTCGTGAGAACCTGCTGACCGTGATGGGCCCGTCCGATATGTTCGGCGAGCTATCCATCTTCGATCCGGGCCCCCGCACCTCCTCCGCCGTGTGCGTGACCGAGGTTCAGGCCGCCACGATGAACTCCGACATGCTCAAGCAGTGGGTCGAGGATCACCCTTCCATCGCCCAGCAGCTGCTGCGCGTGCTCGCTCGTCGTCTGCGTCGCACCAACGCTAACCTGGCGGACCTCATCTTCACCGACGTCCCGGGCCGCGTGGCCAAGACCCTGCTGCAGCTAGCCAACCGCTTCGGTGTGCAGGAGGGCGGCGCGCTGCGCGTCAACCACGACCTCACCCAGGAGGAAATCGCCCAGCTGGTCGGCGCTTCCCGCGAGACCGTAAACAAGGCGCTGGCGACCTTCGCCCACCGCGGCTGGATCCGCCTGGAGGGCAAGTCCGTGCTCATCGTGGACACCGAGCACCTGGCCAAGCGCGCCCGCTAACCGCACCCTGAACGCAACAAAACCCGCCCTCGGGCGGGTTTTTGCTTATTCCGGCAGGAGCGCGCGGGCTTAAGCCTGCGCCTCCAGGTACTTCAGCGCGGTGCGGGTGGACTGCTCGGCAGCGTGGCGCAGCACCGGGTCGACGTCGTCGTACATCTCGTCCACCAGAGTCTTCACATCCACGTCCTCGCCGTGCTTCGCACGCAGCTCCCGGATCTGGGAGAGGCGGAACTCGCGGCGGTCCAGATATTTGCGTGCCAAGACCGACACATCATCGGTGTCTGGGCCGTGGCCCGGCAGCAGGGTGATGTCCTTGCCGCGCTCTTCCAGCATCGTCAGCGACTCCAGGTACTGGCCCAGGTCGCCGTCGGTTTCAGAGAGCAGCGTGGTGTGGCGGCCGGCGATGGTGTCGCCGGTGACGATGCCCTCCAGCTGGGACTGCTCCGGCTCGCCGCTCCACACGAAGAAGGAGGCGGAATCCGCGGTGTGGCCCGGGGTGAGCGCCACGGTCAGGCGCGGGGTAATGCCCTCGACCGCGATGACCTCGCCGTCCTGCAGGGCCTCGGCGCCGTTGCAGTAGCTGGCGTCCACCGCGCGGATGGGGGCGCCGGTGAGCTGGCGCAGGCGCTGCGCGCCGTCGGCGTGGTCGTCGTGGCGGTGCGTGAGCAGAATCAGCGCCACCTCGCCGGCCTTGGCGTGGACGACGTTGAGGTGCCCCTCATCCTCAGGGCCCGGATCCACTACGATGGCGCGGGAGTCTTCCCCCGCGCGGACGATCCACGTGTTAGTGCCCTCGAGGGCGGTGTACGAAGGGTTATCGCACAGCACCACGCCCACCGAGCGGGTAACTGGACGAAGCTGACTATATGCAGGATGCTCCATGACCTCTAGCCTATCCGATTAACGCGAAAACTCCACGTTAACTTCGATCTCCACCGGTGTGCCCATCGGCAGCTCAGCGACACCCACCGCGGAACGCGCGTGCACGCCACCCAGGACTTCCTTGATGAGTTCCGACGCTCCATTAACCACGGCCGGCTGACCGGTGAAGCCCGGCGCGGAAGCCACGAAGCCCACGATCTTGAATGCGCGGGTGACATTGTCTAGGCCCACCTCGGCATCGATGGCGGCCAGAGCGTTGAGCGCTGCGGTGCGCGCCAGGTCGGCGGCGTCCTCCGGGGAGACCTCGGCGCCGACTTTGCCGACCTGGGGCAAGGAGCCGTCGACAAGCGGGAGTTGGCCGGAGGTCCACACCTGGTTCCCCACCACGACGGCGGGCACGTAGGCGGCCAAAGGCTTGGCGACGTCCGGGAGGGTCAGGCCGAGAGCGGCCAGGCGCTCACCGGGGGTTGCGGACATGGTTTATTCCACCTCTCGTTTGAAGTAAGCCACCAAATTTTCCGGGTTCGGGCCGGGGGTCAAGGTGACGAGTTCCCAGCCGTCTTCGCCCCAGTTATCCAGGATCTGCTTCGCGGCGTGAGTCAGGACAGGTACTACGGAGTATTCCCATTTCTTCATGGGGACAATCCTAGTCACATTTGCAGCCGCTAGATACCGTGCAGCTCTCCACCGGAAGCGAGGTATTCCGCCCAGTTGGTGATGTGGGGGTTCTTGCGCAGCAGTGCGCGGCGCTGACGCTCCGTCAGGCCACCCCACACACCGAATTCGACGCGGTTGTCCAGGGCGTCGGCACGGCACTCGGTGAGCACCGGGCAGTGGCGGCAGATGGCGGCGGCGCGACGCTGTTCGGCACCGCGCACAAACAATGCGTCCGGATCCCCTTTACGGCACACGGCCTGCGTTACCCACTCCCCGCGCTCAATGGTGGTGGATGAGGAACGCGCTGAGGAATGCTTAGCACCTGCTGCTGGTGTGTCACGGACGGGGGCAACTAGCGCTGAAGTCATCAAACACTCCTCATAAACAAAAATGACGCGAAATAAATGCATAATCCCTGGCTGTAGGCTTAACAGCAAGGGAACGTGTGTAAGTATATTCACCGATTTCACAAATAGTCGAATAGGTCACACTTTAGGGGGGAGTTTGCTGTTTCATAGACGGGAAAAGTCCCCTAGTGTATGAGTGGTGACTGTTTCAAAAGCCCTGGGAAGACTGATCCTCGCCACCCTTGCCGTGGCTGCGCTCATCGCGCTGACCCTCACCCCGGTCTCCGCTGTCGCGGGAGTCGGCATCGGCCGTGCCGACGAAGCCATGGCCACCGAGTTAGAGAACATCGAGGACGGAAAAGCTCCCGGCGTGACCGTGATCAAGGACGCGCACGGCAAGAACCTGGCGTACCTATACAAGCACCGCCGCCACCCCGTGACCGGCGACAAAATCTCGCAGCCGATGAAAGACGCCATCGTGGCCATCGAGGACCGCCGGTTCTACGAGCACAACGGCGTGGACTTCCAGGGCAACTTCCGCGCCCTCGTCTCCAACCTCGCGGCCGGCGGCGTCACCCAGGGCGCGTCCACGCTCCACCAGCAGTACGTGAAGAACTACCTGCTGCTCGTGGCCGCGGACTCCGACGAGGAACGCGCCGCCGCCACCGAGCAGTCCATCGGCCGCAAGCTCCGCGAGATCCGCATGGCGGCCAAACTGGATAAGTCGCTGTCCAAGGACGAGGTGCTCACCAACTACCTCAACCTCGTGCCGTGGGGCAACCACGCTTACGGGGTGGAGGCCGCCGCCCGCACCTATTTCGGCACCTCCGCCTCTAAGCTCGACGTCAAGCAGTCCGCTATGCTGGCCGGAATGGTGCAGTCCTCGGAGTACCTCAACCCCTGGACCAACACCGACGCCGTGGTCAAGCGCCGCAACCAGGTACTGAACGCGATGGCCTCAACCGGCGCCATCTCCAAAGAAGAAGCGACCAAGCTCTCCGAGGAAAGCCTCGGCATCCTCAAGAAGCCTGCGACCTTGCCCAACGGTTGCATCGGTGCGGGCAACAAAGGATTCTTCTGTGACTACGCCATCGATTACTTGGAGCAAAAGGGCGTGGATCGCAGCCTGCTAGAAAACGGCGCCTACACCATCAAGACCACCCTGGACCCGCAGGTGCAGAAGCAAGCCGAGGCCGCCGTCACCCAGCACACCAGCCCCGACGCTGCGGGCGTCGCTGAGGTGATGAACGTCGTAGAACCGAGCGCCTCGGACCGCAAGGTCTTGGCCATGGTGTCCTCACGCCAGTACGGCCTAGATTTGAAGTCCAACGAGACCATCCTGCCGCAGCCCCATTCCATGGTGGGCAACGGCGCAGGCTCCATTTTTAAGATCTTCACCGCTGCGGCCGCCATCAACGCCGGCTACGGCCTGGACAACACCCTGCCCGTACCCAAACGCTACGAGGCCGAGGGCCTCGGTGCCGGCGGCGCGGAGAACTGTCCACCTAACCACTACTGCGTGGAAAACGCGGCGTCCTACAAGGGCTCCATGACGCTCAAAGAGGCGCTGGCGCACTCCCCGAACACCACCTTCATCCAGTTGCTGGAGGAGGTCGGCGTCCCGGCCGTCGTGGATATGTCGGTCAAGCTGGGCCTGCGCAGCTACGCCAACAAGGGAACGCATGGCGAGGATGATTCCATCGCGAATTTCAACAAGGAGGCCAACCTCGGCTCCTACACCCTGGGCCCCACGCCGGTGAACCCGCTGGAGCTATCCAACGTGGGCGCCACCATCGCTTCCGGTGGCATGTGGTGCGAGCCTAACCCCGTTACCTCGGTCACTGACCGCAACGGCAACGACGTCTACCTCGAGCGCCCCGACTGCGAGCGGGCCATGGGCAAGCCGCAGGCCGACGCCCTGGCTAACGCCATGTCCGAGGACGCCACCAAGGGCACCGCGTCAGGCGCGGCCAACGCCGCCGGCTGGAGCACCCCGCTGGCAGCCAAGACCGGCACCACTGAGTCCCACCAGTCCGCGGCCTTCCTGGGCTTCAACTCCGGCTTCGCCGCCGCCCCCTACATCTACAACGACGGCACCTCCACCAAGCCGCTGTGCACCGCCCCGGTGCGCCAGTGTGGCGAAGGTAGTCTCTTCGGCGGCAAGGAGCCCGCGGCCACCTTCTTCCGCCTGGCCACCCAGATCCCCGAAGCCACCTCAGGCAAGCTGGCACCCGTGGAGGATCGCTTCCTCAAAGGCTCCGCGGGCGGCATCTTGGACGAGGTCCGCAACTTGAGTGAGGGCGAGGCCCGCAAGAAGCTCGAGGGTGCAGGCTACAAGGTCAAGGTGGTCAAGGTCGGCGGCAACAACGTCCCCGCCGGCCAGGTGGTGCGCGCGCTACGCCCCAAGGGCGGTATGAAGCCGGGCGCCGAGGTCACCCTGCAGGTCTCCGACGGTTCCGGCTATTCCGCCCCTGCACCCGCGCCGTCGGGCTCCGGTCAGTCGGCACCGGCCCCTGCCGCGTCGCCGAGCAACCGGTCAAACAACGGGGGCAACGGATCCCCCTCGCGCGGCAACAACGGCAGCCGCAGCAACCCTTCCCCGCGTGACGTGCAGCGCGACGTCGAAAGGATCGCCGAGGACATCGCCGACGCGTTCGGGCTCTAGGCCTGCAGGCGCTCCTTGACGGCCGCGGACAGGCGTTTGCCGTCTGCGCGGCCGGCGGCGAGTGCGTTGGCCTTCGCCATGACCTGCCCCATCTGCTTCATGGTCACCTCGGCGCCGGTCTCCTCAGCCACCGCGGCGACGGCCTGATCCACGAGCTGCGCCACCCCGGCGTCATCAAGCTGCTCGGGCTGGTAGGACTCGAAGAACGGGACGTCGACAAGCTCGGCCTCCGCCAGCTCCGGGCGGCCGTTGGACTCGTACATCTCCGCGGCCTCCTTGCGCTTTTTAATTTCGCGGGCGACGACCTTGAGGATCTCGTCATCGCTGAGCTCGTGGCGCCCGCCGTTGGTCTCCTCGGCCTGGATGGCCGCGAGCAAGGCACGGATGGCGGCGGTACGCTCCTTCTCGCGGGCCTTCATGGCCGTCTTGAGGTCGGCGCGCATGGTCTCTTTCAGGGATTCTTGTGCTTGAGTCATGCTCCCAAACTTACCCGCACTCCCAGGTAGGCTGGGAGCCGTGAAAAAATCTTCTATTGCACTCCTTGCAAGCGCGGCCGTGGGCGCCGCTGGCGTGGCGACGCTCGCGTGGGCCAACGCCCAGACCCGCCGCTTCCGGCTCAAGCAGGTCACCGTCCCCCTCCTGGAGCCGGGCAGCCTGCGCGGTCGGGAGGAGTTCCGACTGTTGCACGTCAGCGATTTGCATATGATCCCCGGCCAGGAGGACAAAGTGGCGTGGGTCTCCGCGCTGGATTCACTCAACCCCGACCTAGTGGTCAACACCGGCGACAACCTGTCTGATTTCGGCGGCGTGCCGGACGTGCTGCGCGCCCTGGATCCGCTGCTCAACCGCCCGGGGCTGTTTGTGTTTGGCACCAATGACTACTGGGCGCCTCGCCCGGCGAACCCGTTCAATTACCTGCTGGGCAAGAAGCGGGCGCCGTCGTACCAGGACCTGCCGTGGCAGGGCATGCGGGCGGCGTTTATCGAGCGCGGCTGGCAGGACGCGAACCAGAATCGCCTGGAGTTTAAGGTCGGCGACGTGCGCCTAGCGGTGGCCGGCGTGGACGATCCGCACCACGACCTGGACAACTATTCCGAGGTGGCCGGCGCCCCCAACCCGGATGCGGACCTCGCGTTGGCGCTGCTGCACGCGCCCGAGCCGCGGGTGCTGGAGAAGTTCGCGGCGGACGGTTACCAGCTCTCACTGTCCGGGCACACCCACGGCGGGCAGCTGTGCCTGCCCGGGGAGAAGGCGATCGTCACCAACTGCGGCATCGACCGCGCCCGGGCGAATGGCTTGAGTGATTTCGGCGCCATGAAGATGCACGTGTCCAACGGGCTGGGCGCGTCCAAGTTCGTGCCCTTCCGCGTTTTCTGCCGCCCGTCTGCCACCCTGATCCGCATCACTGAGCGGGAACGCTAAAGGCGACTAGCTGGCGTTTTGGCCATATCCGGCGGGGGCCCTAATATAGAAGGGCACCACGGGATATGGCGCAGCTTGGTAGCGCGCCTCGTTCGGGACGAGGAGGTCGCAGGTTCAAATCCTGTTATCCCGACCACAAACCCGCAGTTTTTACACTGCGGGTTTCGTCATTTTTCAGCGCCTAGCTGTGCGACGCCTTGTACGCCTCGCGCAGGCGCGCACCCAGGGTTTCGTCGACCTGGCTCCAGTAGGCGTAGACGCGCTCTTCGGTCTCCGTGGAGACGCCCTGCATGGCGCCCACCACGTTGGTGATGAAGCGCTCGCGCTGTGCGTCGTCGAAGACCTCGCGGTAGAGCTTGCCTGCCTGGACGAAGTCGCCGTCCTCCGGGTGCTGCACGTAGGCCGCGCGGGTGAGGTCCGTGCCGTGCGGGTCCGGGTTCACGTACAGGTCGCCCGCCGCGCCGAGGTCGCGGCCCGAGCCGGAGGTGCGACCGTCGTCGAGGTAGCCGGCGCCCTTGGAGTAGCGGTTCGGCGAGTAGGTGGGGTCGGCAGCGCCGTTGAAGTGGTACTGCATGTGGCCCTCATGCTCGTAAGTGTTCACCGGGTTGACGGACTGGTTGACCGGCAGGTGGCGGTAGTTTGCGCCGATGCGGGCGCGCTGGGCGTCGGCGTAGGCGAAGGCGCGCGCCATGAGCATGCGGTCCGGGGACAGGCCGGTGCCGGGCACGATGTTGCCCGGATCCAGGGCCAGCTGCTCAATCTGGGCGAAGAAGTTCTCCGGGTTGCGATTGAGCACAAAGTAGCCCACCGGGATGAGCGGGTAGTCCTCCTGGTACCAGACCTTGGTGAGGTCGAAGGGGTTGAAACGGTACCCCTCGGCCTCGTCGAAAGGCATGATCTGCACCTTGACGTCCCAGATCGGGTAGTCGCCCGACTCGATGGCATTGTAGAGGTCCTCGCGCTGGTAGTCGGCGTTCTTGCCCGCCATCTCCTGAGCTTCGGCGTCGGTGAAGGTCTCCCAGCCCTGGCGGGTCTTGAAGTGGTACTTCACCCAGAAAGCCTCGCCGGCCTCGTTAACCCACTGGAAGGTGTGGGAGCCGAATCCGTCCTGGTGGCGGGAGGTCTTCGGGGTGCCGCGGTCGCCCATGAGGTAGGTGACCTGGTGCGCGGACTCCGGGGTGCGGGTCCAGAAGTCCCACTGCATGTCGGCGTCGCGCAGGCCGTTGCGACCCAAGCGCTTCTGGGAGTGGATGAAGTCCGGGAACTTCATGCCGTCGCGCAGGAAGAAGGTCGGGGTGTTGTTGCCCACGATATCGAAGTTGCCCTCGGTGGTGTAGAAGCGCAGGGCGAAACCGTGGACGTCGCGCCAGGTGTCCGGGGAACCCTGCTCGCCCGCGACCGTCGAGAAGCGGGCCACCATGGGGGTCACGGCACCCTTCTGGAAAACGGCGGCCTTGGTGTAGGCGGAAACATCCTCGGTGATGTGCAGCTCACCGAAGGCGCCGTGGCCCTTGGCGTGGGGGTTACGCTCGGGCACGCGCTCGCGGTTGAAGTGGGCCAGCTTTTCAATGAGGTGCAGATCATTGAGGACGTTGGGGCCCTGGGGGCCGGCGGTAATGGAGACGTTTTCGCTCGGTACCGGCTGGCCGCCCTCGCGGGTGGTGGGGCCGACGCCGGGTTCGCGCTTGCCCTTGTTGATGATGCTGTCGGGGGTCATCGTTCCTCCTCGATGTAAGGATTAGGTTATCAATCTCTAACAACCTATAGTTTACACTGAACAAAATCCGTTGGCTAGTAAGTGACGATTATTAATTCATCGGGGCTGGTAATCTCACATGGGTGGCACACCATTCCGAGGCAGACGACGCGTACGTCACCGAGCTGGCACTCAAGGCCGGCCGCGGTGACCACACCGCGCTGACGGAATTCATCCGCCGCACCCACGACGACGTCTGGCGCCTGCTCGCCCACCTCGGCGGCCGCGACATCGCCGACGACCTCACCCAGGAGACCTACCTGCGCGTCATGAGCGCGCTGCCGCGGTTCGCCGCACGATCCTCCGCCCGCACCTGGCTCCTCTCACTAGCCCGACGCGTCTGGGTGGACAACGTGCGCCACGACATGGCGCGGCCGCGCAAGTCCGCGGTGGAATACGAGGACGCGGCCGCCACCACCCCCTCCCAGGGTAGCGATCCCGGCGCATGGAGCGAGTGGATCGACGCCCGCGCGCTTATCGACGCCCTGGACCCCGCCCGGCGCGAGGCCCTCATCCTCACCCAGGTGCTGGGCTACACCTACGAGGAGGCCGCCAAGATCGCCGGGGTCCGGGTGGGCACGATCCGCTCACGGGTAGCACGGGCGCGCAAGGACCTAGTGGACAAGACCCCGCCACGTTAATTGTTACCAACCCTTAACTTCCGGTCAGTATTTGCATAATTAGCTGTCCAAATGCGGCGGCGCGGCGCGCGCCGCGGGACAGACACGCTCCCGTGAGGTGAGTCTCATATCTCAGGTTTCATTAGGGTGGATAACAGTTACACGTGATAAATCGAACGTCGACCCGGGTCCCCCGCCTCCACTGGATGAAGAAGTTCGGGGGACTCGGCGCGTGTAGATTGGGAGAATTTTTAACCACCATGTTCAAACGCGCAATAGCAATTGCCATGGCGTTTATCGGCGTGATTGTGGGCGCCGGCTTCGCCTCAGGACAGGAGGCGATGCAGTACTTCGTGGCCTTCGGCAACGAAGGCCTGTGGGGCGTGGCCGTGGCGGCCACGCTCATGATGGTCGCAGGCATCGCGATGCTGCAGCTGGGTAGCTACTTCCAGGCGGACGAGCACACGGCGGTCTACGGGAAGGTATCCGGACCGTTCATCTCGCGGGTGCTGGACTGGTCCACACTGCTTACCTTGTTCAGCATCGGCTTCGTCATGTTCGCCGGCGGCGGCTCGAACCTCAACCAGGGCTTCGGCATCCCGACGGCGGTAGGCGGCGTCATCATCCTGGCGCTCGTGTTGCTGACCGGCCTGCTGGACGTGGACAAGGTGACCACTGTCATCGGACTGATTACGCCGTTCATCATCGTCTTCATCGTGGGTGCCACGGTGTACTCCATCGCCTCCGCAGACGTGAGCCTCACCGCGGCTCACACTTATGCCACCGAGAATGTGGAGACCACCCTGCCTAACTGGTGGATCTCCTCGCTGAACTACACCGGTCTCAACGCCATCTGTGCGGTGTCTATGTCAATTGTCATCGGCGGCAACTTCCTAGACTCTCGCTCCGTGGGCTGGGGCGGCGTGCTCGGCGGCCTGGTGTACCTGCTTCTGCTCTCGCTGCTGGTGGTATCCCTGTACTTCATGGCGCCGCAGGTCAACGGTACTGACCTGCCGGTGCTGGAGCTCATCAAACAGATCAACCCCGCGCTGGCCAACGTCATGACCATCATTGTCTTCGGCATGATCTTCAACACCGCGGTGGGTATGTTCTACGCCATGGCCAAGCGCCTGACCCGCAACAAGAAGGAGCACTTCTACAAGGTGTACGCGGCCGCCTGCATCATCGGTTTCGTGCTGTCCTTCGCGGGCTTCCAGACACTGGTGAGCTGGGTCTACCCCATCCTGGGCTACCTCGGCGTGCTGCTCATCATCGTGATGGCCTGGGGCTGGATCAGCAACCGAACTAAGCTCTCCGAAGAATCCGACCGTCGCGAGCGCGCCCGCGTGCTCGTGCAGCGCAAGCTGGATCCCCGCGAGCGCTTCACCAAAAAGAACCAGCGCGAGCTGCGTCGCTTGGCCAAGGCCTCCAACATGTCCTCCGCAGAGTTCGTGGAGGCCGTCGCCGAGGAAATCCACGACGAGCTCGAACAGGACGACGAGCTCGAGGATTACGACCGCGAGGATCCGGATCCGTCCGTGGTGTACGTCGAACACACCAAGCCGGAATAAACTCCGGCCTGAAACTAAACGAGCAGCTCCGCGATCTGGATCGTATTCAACGCCGCGCCCTTGCGCAGGTTGTCGCCCGAGACAACCAGCACGAGGCCGCGGTTGTTGTCTAGGGACTGGTCCTGGCGAATGCGGCCCACCAGGGACTCGTCGACGCCCGCCGCCGCGCGCGGGGTGGGAACGTCCACGAGCTTGACGCCCGGGGCGTCGGCAAGCAGTGCCTGGGCCTGCTCCGGGGTGATGTCGCGGGCAAACTCCGCGTGGATGGTCAGCGTGTGGCCGGTGAACACCGGGACGCGCACGCAGGTGCCGGACACCCGCAGATCGGGTAAGCCGAGTATCTTGCGGGACTCGTTGCGCAGCTTCTGTTCCTCGTCGGTCTCGCCGGAACCGTCGTCCACCAGCGCGCCCGCCAGCGGCAGGGCGTTGTAGACGATGGGATCCGCGTAAGGCCCCAGGTCATCGCTATTTACGCGGGTGTTGTCGGTCTCGGAGTGCACCAGGTCTATGTTGTGCTCGCCGATATGATCGGTCTGTTTGACCAGTGCCTCCACCCCGGCCAGGCCGGACCCGGACACGGCCTGGTAGGAGGAGATGTTGAGGCGTACGAGCCCCGCGGCGTCGTGAAGCACCTTGAGCACCGGCATGGCAGCCATGGTGGTGCAGTTCGGATTCGCGATGATGCCCTGAGGAGTCTCGCGCGCCGCCTCCGGGTTCACCTCGGACACCACCAGGGGGACCTCGGGGTCCTTGCGGTAGGCGGAAGAATTGTCCACCACGGTGGCCCCGGCCGCCGCGAACACCGGCGCCCACTCGCGCGAGGTGGAACCGCCGGCGGAGAACAAGGCAATGTCCACGTCCGCCACGGACTCCGCCGTGATCTGGGTGAGATCCTCAACGGTGATGGACTCGCCGCGGAAGGTCAGCTCCGTGCCCGCGGATCGCGGGGAAGCGAAGAAGCGCACCTTATCCGCCGGGAAGTTGCGCTCCTCCAGGATGGAGCGCATGACGCGGCCCACCTGTCCAGTGGCGCCCACAACAGCGATGGTAGTCATTCTCAGATGTCCTTCCTCAACAAAAATTAACGGCCCGTGCCGGCGTAAACGACGGCCTCTTCCTCGCCGCCGAGCTGGAACTTATCGTGCAGAGCGTGGGCGGCCTTGTCCAGGTCGGCCTCGCGGATGAGCACGGAGATGCGGATCTCCGAGGTGGAGATGAGCTCCATGTTCACGTCCACGTCACGCAGCGCCTCGGTGAAGTCCGCGGTAACACCCGGGTGGGACTTCATGCCGGCGCCGACGAGGGAGACCTTGCCCACCTGGTCGTCGTACAACACCTTGTGAGAGCCCAGGCCGGTGAGCAACTCCACGGCGCGGGGGCCGTCGGCACGGGGGCAGGTGAAGGTGATGTCGGTGGTGCCGTCGTCCAGCGAGGAGACGTTCTGAAGCACCATGTCGATGTTGATCTCGGCGTCCGCGACGGCGCGGAAGACCTTGGCGGCCTCCCCCGGCTTATCGGGGATGCCCAAGATGGTGACCTTGGCCTCGGACTTATCGGTGGCCACGCCGGTGAGTACTGCTTCTTCCACGGGGATATCCTCCATCGACCCGGCCACGAGGGTGCCGGTGTCATTGCTATAAGACGAACGAACACGGATTGGGACATTGAACGCGCGGGCGTATTCCACGCTGCGCAACACCAGGATTTTGGACCCGACGGCCGCGAGCTCCAGCATCTCCTCGAAGCACAACTTGTCCAGCTTGCGGGCATTGGGCACGATGCGCGGGTCGGCGGTGTAGACACCATCGACGTCGGAGTAGATTTCGCACTCGTCGGCGCCCAGGGCGGCGGCCAGGGCCACGGCCGTGGTGTCGGAGCCGCCGCGGCCCAAGGTGGTAACGTCGCGCGTTTCCTTGTTCACGCCCTGGAAGCCGGCCACGATGCAGATATGCCCCTCGTCCAGCGCGTCCTGGATGCGGCCGGGGGTCACGTCCACGATGCGGGCGTTGCCGTGGCGCTCGGTGGTGAGGACGCCTGCCTGGGAACCAGTGAACGATCGCGCGGTGGCGCCGTAGGATTCCACGGCCATGGCCACCAGGGCATTAGAGATGCGCTCGCCAGCGGTGAGCAGCATGTCCAGCTCGCGGCGCGGCGGCACGGGGTTGACCTGCTTGGCCAGGTCCAGCAGCTCGTCGGTGGTGTCGCCCATGGCGGAGCACACCGCCACGACATCGTGACCCGCCTTCTTGGTGGCCACGATGCGCTCGGCCACGGCCCGGATCCGCTCCGCGGACTCGAGCGAGGAGCCTCCAAATTTCTGCACAATCAGCGCCACGCGTGTCTCATTCCTTTCCGGTGCTCACCCTCGGTGTGTTGAGTTGTGTCCTAACCTACACCCTACTGCGCCGCCGGACGGTGATTTTCGTGCACTCACCCGCAAATTATCCACGGTATCCACTACGGTGGTACGGGTGACGAGCAATGCTTTAGCGGTAGTTTTTGCCCTGCTGTCCGCGCTGACGATCGCGTGGGGCACAGTGGTCCGTCACCGCATCGCAGAAGACGCCCCGCGCGACGTGTTGGCCACCGCTATCCGACGCCCCCTGTGGTGGGCCGGCACCGCCACCGCCGTCGTGGGCTACGCCCTGCAGGTGGTGGCGCTGGGTTTTGGCACCCTGCTCATCGTACAGCCAGTGCTGGTGCTGTCGCTGATGTTTACGCTGCCGCTGTCCGCGTGGTACGTGGGCAAGCGCATGTCCTCGTCAGAGGTGGCGTGGTCCCTGGCGCTGACGGGGGCGGTGGCCGTGTTGGTGACGCTGGGCCGCCCGTCACACGGCGTGGTGCGCCCGGCGTTGCACGACTGGGTGACAGCACTGTCGGTGGGCTTGGCGACGATCGCTACCCTCGCCGGCCTGTCCTATTTCCTGCGCCGCGAACGAGCCGTGCTGCTCGGGTGCGTGACGGGCATTGTGTACGGCTACGTGGCCGTACTATCCAAGGCGGTGGTGGATATTTTCACCAGCGAGGGGCTCGGCGTGCTGGTGGGTTCGTGGGAGTTCTGGGCGCTGGTGTGCGGGGCAGGAACGGGCACGATTGTGCAGCAATATTCCTTCCACGCGGGCCCTCTAACCCACTCGCTGCCGGCCATGACCATCGTGGAGCCCATCGTGGCCTTCGCGCTGGGCTACGCCATCTTGTACGAGAAGTTCCAAGTCAGCTCGGCCCTGGGGTGGGGCGTGATGGCGGCGTCGCTCATCATCATGTTCGCGGCCACCGTCATTTTGTCCCGCAGCCCGCTGGGCACACCCACGACCCGCCTAGATGGCCCAGTCGAACACGGCGAGCAGGTGGCCGGAGAACCACGCACCACACAGCAGCCATCCGGCCACTAGGGCCACGTAACCCCAGCGCGGCAGCTGGCGCTCCCACCGCACCACGAGCGGGATGAGCAGCATGGCGACCGGCAGCAGGAGGCGGGGGCGGGAGTGCATGATGCCGTCGGCAAGCAGGACGTTGGCGGCCAGCAACACCGAGAACGCCCACACGGGCCAAGCTCGGTGCCCGGCGAAGTCCCGGAAGGTGGCCACGAGGAGCACCGGCACGACCAGGATGGCGAGCGTGCTGAGCCCGTAACCCAGGTTGTCGCCGGTGATGAGGATCTCCCACACCCATTTCGCGGTGGCCACGCCAAAGTCGAAGCCGGAGTTCCAGTGCTCGTCTTGGTTGCCGAAGTACCCTCCGACGTGCTCCAGGTGGCTCGACGCCCAGGCGATGTAGCCGAGCAACGGCCACGGCGAGACAACAAGCGCGGCCCAGGCCCGCCAGTCTTTGCGCCCCGTGAGCACCACCATGACGAACAGCGTGAGGATCATGCCCACGGCGGTGAGCCGGACGAAGCCGAGCGCCACGATGAGCCCGCCAGCGAGGAGCCAGCGCCGGTCCATGATAGCGATGAGCGACCAGATCACCAGGGCCCCGAAGAGGGCTTCGGTGTACGGCATGGAGAACACGATGGCCATGGGCGCGCCGGTGACTGCGGCGGCGGCCCCGGCTTGAGCCCAGCGACCCGCGCCGAAGCGCTGCGCCACCACGATGGCACCCCACGCCAGGGCGACGGTGGCCAGGAAGTTCACCACGTAGGCCGCGGTGAGCGCCTCCAGCCCGGTGACCGTGGAGACCGCGCGGATGAGTATGGGGAAGCCGGGGAAGAAGGCCAGAGCGACCTCATGGTCCGGGGTGTCCCCGCTGGGCACATGGGCACCCGTGTAGCCGTGGCGCGCGATCTCGAGGTAGTACACCGAGTCCCACGACTGCATTTCCTTGGCCAGGGTGCTTTCGTTGGCTGTGGCCATGACGGAGAGGGTGCCAAGGCGTAGGAGCACTCCCACCGCGGTGACGGCGAGTGCCAGGAGTCCGGACCAGAGAGTGCTTTGGCCTCGTGTCGATGTTTGCGCCTCAGTTTTTGCCACGCCGAACATCCTAGCGTGTCCACTAGACTTCAACCCGCCTCCGCAAAAAATTCCACCAAGTGGTTGCGACATCTCACACGATGCAACTAGGCTGGTGGGCATGTTCGTGAATTCGATGATTCTAGGCCTGCTAACACGCGGCGGGCTCTAAGCACCTCCCAGGCCGGCAAGCCCGTCGCGCTCCCCAGCGGGTTGAGCCACGCCTCGATGCCCCGCTCGCCGGCCACACACACGAACACCCCAAGGAGCCCCACACCATGTCCGGCCACCCGCACGCATCCTGGAACAAGCAGCAGCCCTCCGGCATGCCCGTCCACCGCTACCGCCCCTTCGCCGAGAAGGTCGAGCCCATCGCTCTCCCCGACCGCACCTGGCCCAGCAAGGTCCACGAGCACGCCCCACAGTGGTGTTCAGTAGACCTGCGCGACGGCAACCAGGCGCTCATCGATCCCATGGGCCCCGAACGCAAACGACGCATGTTCCAGCTCCTGGTGAACATGGGCTACAAGGAAATCGAGGTCGGCTTCCCGTCCGCCTCCCAAACCGACTTCGACTTCGTGCGACTGCTCATCGAAGAAGACCTCATCCCCGACGATGTCACCATCCAGGTCCTGGTGCAGGCCCGCGAGCACCTCATCCGTCGCACCTTCGAGGCCTGCGCGGGCGCCAAGAACGTCATCGTGCACTTTTATAATTCCACCTCCAAGCTGCAGCGTCGCGTGGTATTCAACAAGGACAAGGAAGCCATCAAGGTTTTAGCCACTAACGCCGCCAGACTGGTCAGCACCATCGCCCGCGACTACCCCGGCACGAACTGGCGCTGGGAGTACTCCCCGGAGTCCTTCACCGGCACCGAACTCGCCTTCGCCAAGGAGGTATGCGACGCCGTGACCGCCGAAGTCGGCGCCACCCCGGATCACCCCATCATCATCAATCTGCCCGCCACCGTGGAGATGACCACGCCGAACGTCTACGCGGACTCCATCGAGTGGATGAGCCGGCACCTGGACAACCGTGAGTCCGTTATTCTGTCCATCCACCCCCACAACGACCGCGGTGAGGGTATCGCCGCGGCCGAACTGGGCATGCTGGCCGGGGCGCAGCGCGTGGAAGGCTGCCTGTTCGGTAACGGCGAGCGCACCGGCAACGTGGACCTGGTCACGCTCGGGCTCAACCTGTTTACCCAGGGCGTCGACCCGCAGATCGACTTCTCCGACCTGCCCGGCATCCGCCGCACAGTGGAATACTGCAACCAGCTGGCCGTGCCCGAACGCCACCCCTACGGCGGCGATCTCGTGTTCACCGCCTTCTCCGGATCGCATCAGGACGCCATCAACAAGGGCCTGGACGCGCTCGCGCGCACCATCGACCCGGAGGCCTCGCACTACCAGGTCAGCACGGACGAGCTGCGCGACCTCGAATGGGACGTGCCTTACCTGCCCATCGACCCCGACGATGTGGGCCGGGACTACCAGGCCGTCATCCGCGTCAACTCCCAGTCCGGCAAGGGCGGGGTGGCCTACCTGCTCAAGACGGACCACGGCGTCGACATGCCCAAGCCTCTCCAGGCGGAGTTCTCCGCGCAGGTCCAGGCCGTCACGGATGCGGAGGGCCGCGAGGTCAACACCAAGGAAATCTGGGACATTTTCGCCACCGAGTACCTGGATCGCTCCGCGCCGCTGGAGCTCAAGTCCATCACGGCAGACACCTCCGGGGTGGGCGACGCCGCGGTCGACGGCGTGGCGCTCAAGGGCACCGTCGCGCTGCGCGGGACCGATCACGCGGTCAAGGGATTTGGCAACGGCCCCATCGCGGCCTTCGCCAAGTGCCTGGAGCCGCTGGGCATCGATCTGGAGGTCGTGGAATACTCGCAGCGCTCCCGCAGCGCCGGCGACGACGCCGAGGCCGCCTGTTATATCCTCGCCGACATCAACGGCTCCCGCGCCTGGGGCGTGGGCATCGCCGGTTCGACCACCCGCGCCTCTCTCAACGCGCTGGTGTCTGCCATCAACCGCACCGATGCGTCCGTGGCGATCTAACGTGCATTAGGCTGGGTGGTGATGTCTGATAATTCCGAGGCTGAGAAGCTTCACCCCCGCGAAGCCGCGCGCCTGGAACAGGTGGAGCGGTTCCCCAACGTGGCCGTCACCATTCAGGCCACGGGCATCCACCCGGCCAGTGCCCGCATCGTCACCATTGACGCCGTGACCTTTGATGACGCCGGCAATACCGACCAGGAATTCCACGCCGTCATTAACCCCGACGGTGACCCAGGCCCCTTCCACCAGCACGGCCTTAACAGGGAGGAGATCGCGGCGTCCCCCGCCTTCGCCAAGGTGCTCAAGCCCCTGGACAGGCTTCTCGACGACCGCGTCCTCGTCCTCCACAACACCAGCCGGTACTGGGGCTTCATCGTCTCCGAGGCGCGCCGCGCCATGACGGCGGCCGCGCGCGCCAACCGGGCCCGCAGCCGCAACAAGTCCCGCAACCGGCGCCGCCAGAAGGTGGGCCACGTGCCGCGGCCGGTACGGATTGTGGATACCTTGGGCACCGCGCGTCGCCAAGCCTTGCCTCTGAGCGACACCCGCCTGGCAGCCGTGGCCCGGCACGCCGGCATCGCCGCCCCCAGCCCGCAGGCCACCGTCGAGCGTGCCCGCAGGCCGGAGGCCGAGGTTTCGCGCGCGGAAACCCTACTGCTCATCGAGCTGTACCGCACGCTCACCGCACGCGCCGAAACCTCCGAGCAGGTAGCCACCGCGACGCCGGACGATCTGGCAGCAGACCGCTTTGGCCTCCAGCGATCGCACGTGCGCCTGGAGGCCACCCGCGCGGAGCGGGTACACCACAACCCCGGCAAGCTGCAGCCAGGCGGCAACCTGGTGCGCGGTATGGAGGTGGTGATCGCGCCGGAGATTACGGTCCACCCGGACATCATCATTGAGGGCATCATCCGCGAGGAACTCAACTATTCCGAAAAGCTCACCCGTGAGACCTCCGTGGTGGTGTGTAACGACCTCGAGGCCGGGCACGGCAAGGCCATGCATGCGGCACGCAAGGGCATCCCTTTGCTAACCGACGAACAGTTCCTCGCCGCCTTAGACACCATCGAGGACGCGGACCCCGAGGCCGACCGCCTGGCCGCCGAGAAAGCCTCCCGGCAGGAAGCGCGGGCGGCGCAGGCCAAGCGCGACCGTGAGCGCCGTTCCCGCGGCCAGGGCGCGACCAACCAGGGCAAGTCGGGTAACCGGAAGCGCTCGCGGCGCCGGGGTGGGCGCAAGCGCAACCCCAACTCGACCGGCGAGTCCGCAGCGCCCCAGGCTGCGCAGTCTTCCCAACCGAGCCAGCACCAGCCGGACCAGAATTCCAAGCCCAAGGGCCGATCCCGGCGCCGCGGGGGCAGGCGACGCCGCAGCAACCGCAGCCAAGGCGGTCAGGGCGGTCAGGGCAGCCAAACCCAGAGTTAGCCGGGTAATTGCTGGGAAAATCCCGGCGCTCCGGCAGGGGTCCTGCAGTGAGTCGGGTGGCGGGACTACGCTGGTGGCATGAGTTTTAGACTGCCCGGTGCGCTGAGCAAGCTGCGCACCACCGCCGCCACCACCGCAGCCTCCCTCGCTACCACCGCCTCCCGGGCCACGGGCCGGGGCGCGGGCGGAATGATCGGCGGGCTCGTCGCGGCCGCCATCGACCCGAACATCATGGAGCACGTGGGCAAGAACCGCCCGGCGGTCCTAGTCACGGGCACCAATGGCAAGTCCACCACCACCCGGATGCTGGCGGCAGCAATGCGTTCGCGCTACACCGTGGCGACTAACGACGGCGGCGACAACATGGACGCCGGCCTCATCTCCGCGTTGCTGGCTTCCCCGGACGCGTCCCACCTCGTGCTGGAGGTGGACGAGCTGCACGTGCCCAAGGTGGCCGAGGCGCTCAACACCCAGGCCTTGGTTCTGCTCAACCTCTCGCGCGATCAGCTGGACCGCGTGGGCGAGATCAACAAGATTGAGCGGGCCCTGCGCGGCGCGGTGGAGGCGAACTCGGACATGACCGTCATCGCCAACTGCGACGACGTCCTCATGACCTCCGTGGCCTACGATGCCAAAAACGTCATCTGGGTCTCGGCTGGCGCCGGGTGGCTCGGCGACTCGGTGTCGTGCCCGCGCACTGGCGGCCACGTGGTGCGCACGGCCACTGACTGGTACGCCGTGAAGAAGCTTCCCGACGGCCGCGAGTTCCGCCGCCCCACCCCCACCTGGACCGTCACCGAAGACGGCCTGGTCACCCCGCACGGCGACCACGACCTCAACCTCACCCTGCCCGGCCGCGCGAACCGCGGCAACGCAGCGCAGGCGGTGGCGGCGGCGGTGGAAGCCTTCGGCGCGGACCTGGACTCGGCGTTGGCGGCGACCGAAGCCATCGACGACGTCGCGGGCCGCTACTCCACTGTGCAGTGGGGTAACCGCCAGATCCGCCTGCTGCTGGCCAAGAACCCGGCGGGCTGGCAAGAGGCGCTGTCTATGGTGGACCGCACCGCGGACGGCCTGGTCATCGCCACGAACGGGCAGGTGGCCGACGGCGTGGACATGTCGTGGCTGTGGGACGTGCGCTTCGAAGACTTCGGCGATCTGGCCGTCAAGGCGGCCGGCGAGCGCGGCACCGACCTTGCGGTGCGCCTGGTGTACGCCGACATTGAACACGAGCTCATCGCCAACCCCCTGGATGCCATCAAGGCGTGCCCGGAGGGCCGCATCGAGGTACTGGCCAATTACACCGCGTTCCGGGATCTGAAGAAGGCGCTGGCTAAAGAACAGGCCAAGGAGGCTTAAGACACCCATGACTGACAAGCTCACCATCGGCCTCGTGCTCCCTGACGTGCTGGGCACCTACGGCGACGACGGCAACGCCCTCGTGCTGCGCCAGCGCGCCCGCATGCGGGGTATCGCCGCTGAGGTCAAGCCCATCATGCTCGGCGAGGGCGTCCCCGACGACCTCGACGTCTACACCCTCGGCGGCGGCGAGGACACCGCCCAGATCCTGGCGGCGGATCACCTCATCACGGACGGCGGGCTCACCCGCGCGGCGCTGGCGGGACGCCCGGTGCTGGCCATTTGCGCCGGCCTGCAGGTGCTCGGCGAGTCCTTCCGCGCCTCCGGCCGCGTGGTGGACGGGGTCGGGCTCATCGACGCCACCACCACCCCACTCACCGAGCGCGCCATCGGCGAGGTGGCCACCCAGCCCACCAAGGAGGGCATCACGGCTGAGCTGACGGAGCCGCTGACCGGCTTTGAAAACCACATGGGCGCCACCATCTTGGGTCCCACGGCCCAGCCCCTGGGCACGGTGACCACGGGCACCGGCAACGCCGATACGGCCGCCACCGCCGACCTCGTTGATCCGTCCGACGCCACCAAGCAGCGCAGCGCCGAGGGCGCCGTGCAGGGCAGCGTCATCGCCACCTACATGCACGGCCCCGTGCTGGCCCGCAACCCCCAGCTGGCCGATCTCCTCCTCGCCAAGGCCCTCGGCAAGCGCCTGCAGGACCTGGAACCGTTGGACATCGCGGCCGTCGACAAGCTGCGGCTCGAGCGCCTCAACGCGCGCTAAGAACTTAGACCGCCAGGCGGCCTGACAGGGCGCGCGAGAGCGTCAGCTCGTCCACGAACTCCAGGTCCCCACCCAGCGGCATGCCGGAGGCCAGGCGAGTAATTTTCAGGTCCGGGAAGTCCCGCAGCAGGCGCACCAGGTACGCCGCCGTGGCCTCGCCCTCCGTGTTCGGGTCCGTGGCCAAGATGACTTCGGAGATCTCCGGGGTGTCGTCGTACAGTGGCGCCTCCGGCGTCGAGTCCGCCAACTCGCGGTCCGGCAAGACTCCGCCGATGCGCTGCAACAGCGACGAGATATTCAAATCCTTCGGCCCCACGTTTGCCAGTGGGTCCAGCGCCCCACCCAAAACGTGGTAGCGGCCCGAGTACTCCCCCGTCCGCTCGATAACCTGGATGTCCTTCGGCTCCTCCACCACGCAGATGGTGGTCTTGTCGCGTCCCGAATCCGCGCACACGCGGCACACGCTGCCGCGGGAGATGTTGTAGCAAATCCTGCAGAACGTCACGCCGTCGCGCACCGCGCCCAGCGCTTTCTGCAGGCGGTCCACGTCCTCTGGGTCCATGTGCAGCACGTGGAACGCGATGCGCTGCGCGCTCTTCGGCCCCACGCCGGGCAGCCTCGAGAACTCATCGATGAGATCTTGCAGCGGTCCTTCAAACACGTTTCTACCCCACGATTCCACTTCTCGCGCCGCCCCCATCCATTCCGAGGCGACCATCCCTAGCAGCTTAACGCACCGCCCCCGCACTAACGCACACCTAGCTTACGCGCGCCCGCGTTTCCCCCTGGGCGCCCGAAGCACCTCCACTGCCGCCGTCCACACAGCACACTTCAACCGCCCCCGTATCCGGCGGCACCGCTAACTCGCGCCGCACCTGCCGCGCCTCCGCCAACACCCGTGCCCCGGGCGCCCGTTCTCGCATCACCGTCGTGTTATACATCCGCGGGTTATTGCCGGGCGGTTGCCATCCCACCACCCCGGTGCCCGGGTCCCTCTCGTAATGCCCCAGTCCCCCGGTGCCGTCTCTTTTGTCGTTATTATCTGTGTGGTGGTTACGACATAACAGCGTCAGGTTTTCTATATCCGTCCGCCCGCCGGCAATAAAGGCCTGCACATGGTGCGCATCGCATTCCGCCGCCGGCACCTCGCAGCCCGGGCAGGAGCACACCAGCTCCATCGCCGCCAAGACCATACGCTGTTCGAACGTCGCCGTCCGCTTCCGCTGCGCGAAAGCCAGCGGCAGCTTCTTTGCATCGTTCATCACCAGTGCGTAGTCCGTGCCGCGCCAGCCCGCGATGAGCACCTCCAGCGAGTTGAGCTCGTGGCCCGTGTTAGTCAGGAACCTCGAGTTTTCGTCCAGCTCCGCAAAGTCCCGAGCCGTGCCAGTGATCACCAGGCTCGCCCGCCCAGTGCGCACGCGCTCCGGCCGGTCCACGTACTCCTGCGCCAGCGCCACCAGCTGGTCCGCTCGACGCTGGGGCAGGCTCCGCCTGTCCTCCGCCGGATCGGCGTCCGTGTTCACGCCCGCGTTGCGCCCTGGCGCCAGCGCCGCCGACAATACCGCGGCGCCACCGGCAGACAAGTAGCCACCGAACTTCACGCCACCATCCGAGTCCGGGCGCGACATCCAGAACTCCCGCTTCTTATACGCCGCGAGGTGGTCCCGCTTACCCGCCGGCGTTCGCCCATTCTTGTTGGCCGCCCGCACCGCCTGCCGGACCCATTGCCGCAGGTCCTCCGGGGTACGCTTCTTCGCCTCAGCCAGCGCCGTCGCCCCCAGCGCAGCCCGGCCGGGGTTGGAGTGCTCATTCAGGCGCTTGAGCTCCTGCTCCACAACGCGCTGCTTTTCCAGAGCCACCTGCGCCGCCAGCTGCCGCGCCTCGGCCTGTTTACGGCACTCCTCCTCTTGGCGGCGCTGTTCCTTGCGCTGCGCCTCCAGAACTGCCGCTTCTGGGTCTTCCTGGCCCAGGAAGTCCGCCACCTTGATCTCCCGCGGGGCAATCGCTCCATACAACGTCTCCGCACTCCGCAGGCGTTGGCTAGCCTCCTGCCCGGAGATACCCAGCACGCGCATCAGATAGTCACGCGGAGAGGTTGTCCCCCTGCGTCGGCCGGCCTCCTGTTCCCCGGCCAGCCAGGCAAAGCGCGCGTCAATGGCCGCCTTGAGGGCCATCGCTTCCTCCAGGTGCAGCGCAATAGGTTCCAGCTCCGCAATCGTCGCAGATTCATCGCGGAAGGCACGTTCGAGAGCAACGAGCGCAGCCGTCACGCGCGCCGCGTGTTCATGCAGGGACATTGCCCCTCCTTCCCGATGGAACCTCAGACACCCGCCCCGGCGTCTAAACCTGTATCAACCTTCACTCACCAACATAATCAAACACGCGTACGAACTCAACACTGTGCAACACATTTAACCCAAAATTAACCAAACATGCGTTCTCCTCCCACAATGGCAAAAGAAAAGGCCAGGCCCACACGGCCTGGCCTCACATCACTACATTCCCGGCATACCCTGCATGCCCTGGGACAGCGGGCCCAGCTTCTGCTGCGCCAGGTCACCAGCCTTCTGATGGCCGTCCTGGAACGCACCCAGAACCAGGTCCTGCAGCGTCTCCACATCCTCCGGATCCACAACCTGCGGGTCAATCTCAATCGACTTCACTTCTGCGCCGCCGGTCATGGTGACCTTCACCAGGCCGTTGCCCGCGGTACCCTCCACGGTGGTGGCCAGGATTTCGTCCTGCGCCTTCTGCAGGTCTGCCTGCATCTGCGCGGCCTGGGCAAGAAGTTCGTTCATATCTGGCTGAGACATGGGTGTCCTTTCGTCGGTATCTTATCCCCCTAAAGTGTACCGACCATCACCTACAGCCGCCGCGCGCCCAGCTCCTGGGTCAGCAGCTCCATCGCCACTTCCATAGAGTTTCGGCGGTCGCGCTCACCAGGCTCCTGCGCCGCGTCCGCCATCATCTCCTCTTCCTCATTCCAGTTCGCAGTGCTTTCCGACGCCCTTGCGACCGGCGTCCCCTCAACCACCGGCGCCGCAACTGGCGCCGCCGCAGGTTCGTCCACCGGCACGTCCGGCATATCCGGCTCGTCGGGTTCCGGTGGCAACGGGACCCCGTCCGAGAATGAGTGCGTCGCTTGCTCCGCCTGGCGCTGGCGTGCCAGTGCCATCGCGCGCTCTGCTGCAGCCCGGGCCCCACCACTCGCAGAGGCACTGGCAGGGCGTTCCGGCACCACGGGAGCAGGCGCAGTCTCCGGCGCGCGCTCCTCCGTCCCCGCTATCTTTCGCGGGGCGCCCCAGCCATCGTCAGTACCTGGACTCTCAGGCTCCTGTTCGTCATCCGCCGTCTCCCGCGGTGCCGCCTGCGGCGCGGCCGGCGCGGCCTGCGGAGCCTGCTGCCCTGGGTTCCACGTCTGCGGAGCCTTCTTGGGGCTAAAGCCCATGGCCTGCGGGTCGGTGCCCACGGTGACCTGGACGGGCAGGGACGTCGAGAAGCGCTCCTCGAGCACCTTCCGAATGGTGTCATTGTGCCCGGGCGCGTTGAGCCGCTCCGCGAGCGCGCCCGTGTTGTGCCCGAGGTACAGCGTGCCATCCTTGATGCCCAGCACTCGCGCCTCGGCGAGCATAATCGCCGCTACCTTGTTCTTCGCACCAATGTCCGCGCGCACCTGCGCCCAGTCCTTGCGCAGGGTTTCCACCAGGTCGCCCGCGCTTTCCGACGCCCCCTGCGGCTCCGACGTGCGCTCTGGCTCACTCTCCAGCTGGCGCTCTGTCTCACGCTCCGGCTCGCGCTCCGGGGCAGGCTGACGCTGCGGCTCCGGCTCGGCCTTAGCTTCCGGCTTCGCCTGCGCCCGCCGGCGCTCCTGCATCTCCGCGATCTTCGCAGCCGCCGCCGCGGCCCCGGACACGCCACCTTGTGGCGCCTGCTGCGTGGCTTGCGTCTGGCCCGGCGCGCCCGGCACCGCCGCCGCGTTCGTCGCACCCACTGGCCCTGGCGCAGGCGGCGCGGAGACCAACAGCCGCGCGCACAGCACCTCCAGGAGCAGGCGCGGGGACGTCGCGCCGCGCAGGTTCGGGATCTCCGCGGACACCACGGACGCATACTGCGTCAGCTGCGGGCCGCTGAACTGCTGCGCCTGCGCCGCGAGCACTTCCGCGCGGTTCGTCGGGGCGTCCACCAGGCCGTCCGAGAACGCGCTCGGCACCGCCTGCAGCACCATGAGGTCGCGCATCCGGTCGAGCAGGTCCGCCGCGAAGCGCTTGGGCTCATGCCCCGCTTCAATCACCCGATCCACAATGCGGAACAGCTCAGGCTTGTCACCCGCGGCGAGCGCGGCGACGGTGTCGTCGAGAAGCGTCAGGTCCGTCACGCCCAGCAAGGGCCGCGCCAGCTCGTAGGTCAGCCCCTGTTCGCCCGCGCCGGCGAGCATCTGGTCCAAGATGGACAACGTGTCACGCGGCGATCCGCCGCCAGCCTGGATGACCAGCGGGTACACCGAGTCTTCCACCTGCACGCCCTCCGCGGCCACGGTGCGTTCCAGCAACCCCTTCATCGCGGGAGGAGTGAGCAGGCGGAACGGGTAGTGGTGGGTGCGCGAGCGGATGGTGCCGATGATTTTGTCCGGCTCCGTCGTCGCGAAGATGAAGATGAGGTGCTCCGGCGGCTCCTCCACGATCTTGAGCAGCGCGTTGGCGCCGGAGGAGGAGATCATGTGCGCCTCGTCGATGATGAAGACGCGGTAGCGGGATTCCGCTGGGGCGTAGTAGGCGCGGTCGCGCAGCTCGCGCATGTCATCCACGCCGTTGTGCGAAGCCGCGTCCAGCTCCGTGACGTCCAGGTTGCCCGGGCCGCCCGGCGCCAGGGACACGCACGAGGGACACTTCCCACACGGCGTCGAGGTGGGACCTTCCACGCAGTTGAGCGAGCGCGCCATGATGCGCGCCGAGGAGGTCTTGCCGCAGCCTCGCGGACCGGAAAACAGGTAGGCATGGTTAATGCGCCCGGCGTCCAGAGCAGCGGACAAAGGCGTGGTCACCTGCTCCTGGCCGACGAGTTCAGCAAACGATGCGGGACGGTACTTCCGGTATAGAGCCACGGTTAAATACTAGCCGTCCTTCCGGGACCATTCCAGGAGGTCGATCTCCTGCTCGGCCATCGCGTCCTGCATCGCCGAGATCCCCTCGTCGAGGGCGTAGGCGTACTCGGTGTCGGTGAGCAACAACAGCTGCAGGACCAGGGTCTGGCGCCGCTTCTCGACGACCTGTGGAACCTCACCGCCCCACAGATACGGCGAAATCAGCAGGCCGTGGCGCACGGTCACCTGGCCCTCCAGCTCCGTGCCGTCGATGAGGTCCGGCAGGAAGACGCCCGGCTGCGCCGGGATGATCCCTTGCGCCACATGGAGTTTGTCGGCGGCGGCCTTGACCGCGGCGGCCACCTCGGCCTCTCCGGTGCGCGCTACGGCCAGCAGCTCGCAGCGCACGTTGAGCCCGGAGTCGTTGGCAGTGAGCCCGGTGTCGACGTCGCCGAAGTTGGCAGTCACGGCCAGGGACTGCCCGGCAGCCACCCCGGCCGCACCGAGGTCCGCGGTGCCCAGCTTCCACTCGGCCACCGTGCGAAACTCCAGCGGCGCGGGGACCACCTGGTCCAGCCAATAAGCAGTCTCTTTGAAATCCATACCGTCCTCAGTGGTGAAAGGCCTTGCGCTACTTAAGCAGCGTTGAGTTTCTCGATGGCCGCGTACAGCACGCAGGTGGCCACGCCCTCCATCGCTACCTCCAGGTCGCTCACGGGCGGCAAAGAGGGCGCCAGGCGGATGTTGCGGTCGTTCGGGTCGTCGCCAAGCGGGAAGGAGGAACCGGCCTTGGTGAGCACGATGCCTGCGTCCTTAGCCAGCTGCCATACCCGGGACGCGGTGCCGTCCACCACGTCCAAGGAGATGAAGTAGCCGCCCTGGGGCTTGGTCCACCGCGCCACGTCGAACTCGGAGAGGCGCTCGTTGAGAATCCGGAGAACCACCTCGAAGCGCGGCGCCAGGATGGAAGCGTGGCGCCGCATGATGGCCTTGAGCCCCTGCGCGGAACCGAAGTACTCCTTGTGCGCGAGCTGGTTGATCTTGTTTGGGCCGATGCCGCGCACGCCGGCGATCTGCAGGTACCACTCCAGGTTGGCCAGCGAGGACGCGAAGAACGCCACGCCCGAGCCGGCGTGGGTGATCTTGGAGGTCGAGGACAGCACCCAGAAGCGGTTCGGGTTTCCCGCGGCCTCGGACATCGTCAAGACGTTGTAGTTCTCCGGGAACTCGTCGGTGAGTGTGTGCACCGCGTAGGCGTTGTCCCACATGATGCGGAAGTCCGGGGCGGCGGTCTCCATCTCGGCCAGCGCGCGCACAACTTCCTCACTGAAGGTCACGCCCGTCGGGTTGGAGAAGACCGGCACGGCCCACATGCCGAGCACCTCCGGGTCCTTGACCAGTTCCTGGATGGCGGCGACATCGGGGCCGTCGTCAAGCATGGGGACCGGGATCATCTCGAAGCCGAACTTCTCCGTGATGGTGTGGTGGCGGTCGTATCCGGGCACGGGGCAGATCCACTTGCGGCCCTCCACCTGGGACCACGGCGTCGCGGAATCGTTGGTGCCAAAGCTATACGCCCACGAGATGAGGTCGAACTCGATGTTCAGCGAGGAGGAATCTGCGGCCAGCACGTTGCGGACGTCGAAGCCGAGCACGTTGGCCCACAGCTCACGCATGTCGATGATGCCCTCGGCGATGCCGTAGTTGCGCAGGTCATTGCCCAAGGAGTCGGTGTAGTTGTGGCGGCCGGGAAGCTCCAGCAGATCCTCGGCCAGGCCGAGCTGCTCGGCGGAGGGCTTGCCGCGCGTGATGTCGAGCTTCAGCCCCTTGGCCTTGAGATCCTCGTAGTCCTTGGCGACCTTTTCCGTGAGCTCCTTGAGCTCCTCCGGCGACATGTCATACAGCGACATTCCTTGCCCCTGCCTTTCAGCTAGTCCAGCGATGCATTGCGGTAGTGACCCCATCGTAACGTCTCCACCACTACAACAGACCGCCTGCCCCGAAAAACAAGGGGACCTCGCGCACCCGTCAGAGCCTGCTGACCCTTGCTGCATTCCTGCCCTGGGGGAGTTCGCAGGATGTACGCCACGCGAGATCCTGCCCACCACCTTAGCCGATGCCACCCCGCAAACACCAAACCGAACCCTTTATCGCCCAGCTCACCCGCGCGATTTGGGAACTTTTAGATGGTGCTGCTAAAGTTCTTCCACGGAGCTAACGCCCCTATGGAGGATTCGACTAGCGGCCTATGTCACACGCCTGGAACGCGTGCGGGGTTCACGCCCCTCGTGGGTTCAAATCCCACATCCTCCGCAGAAAAACACCGGCTCACCTGCATTTCAAGGTGAGCCGGTGTTGTGCTTTTCCGCAGCGACCCTGGACACCGCCCCGCGAAAATCAGTGAACCAGGAACTTATTGGTCGCCCCAGCGGCCAGCGGCCCCTAGCTAAACAAACCCCACACCGCCGAGCCGATGGCCACACAGCCCGCGACCACCACGAAAGCATTAGACAGCCGCCCGCGGTATTCCTTGAGCGCATCCACCTTGTGGATCGCGTACATCGGCAGCAGATAAAGGATGGCGGCGATAAACGGCCCGCCTATGGACTCGATGAGCGACAGGATCGACGGATCAACAATCGCGGCAATCCACGTGGTCACAAAGATGAACGCGTGCACAATCCTCGTCAGCTGCTTCTTACTCCCCCGCCGCGCCAGGCTTGGCGACGCCGTGGCCAACAAGTAGCGCGCACCCTCCGTCGTCCCCAGCACGTGACCGAAGTACGAAGAGACGATGGCGGCCATCGCGATGATCGGCGACACGAACGCCAGCACCGGCACGCCCGTCTCATTAGCAAGGTAGGACAGCACGGGGAGGTTCTGCTCGCGGGCCTCCTGCAGGCCTTCTGCGCCAAGCGCCAGGGTGCAGGACCATACGAAGAACATCGTGAACACCGTCAGCAACGCCGCAGTGATGACCAGGCTGCGCGAGGCGTTTGTCGCGGCGTGCTTCTTGCCGTAGGCGCGCTGCATCGCCAGGGAGAACTGGGAGATCGCCGGTGAGTGGTTAAAGGAGAACACGAGCACCGGAACGATGGCCACCACCGCCGGGATGATCGCCCAGCCGCCGCTGCCCACCTGCATAAACGACCCAAAGTCCCACCGCGGGATCAGGTACAGCGACAGCGCACCCAGGGCGAAGATCAGCGGATACACGATGAACTGGGTAATCCGCAGCATCAGCCGCTGGCTGAACGCGAACACCAGCGTCATGCCCGCCACCAACAAAAACGACAGCACGACGCGGTTGAGCTCCGGCCCGCCCAGCTGGTTCACGATGAAGCTGTTCACCGTATTCGTAATGGACACGCCGTAAATCAGCACGATCGGGTAGATGGCCAGGAAGTACAGCAAGGAGATGAGCGTGCCCGCGCCCTTGCCAAAGTAGTCCGTGGCCACCTCCGTGATGTCCAGGCCCTGGCGTGGCGCGGCGCAGATCATCCGGGACATGCCACGGTGCGAGAAGTACGTCATCGGCGCGATGAGCAGGGTGGCGATCAGCAGTGGCCAGAACCCGAAGCTGCCCGCGTTAATGGGCAGGAAGAGGATTCCGGCGCCCACGGCGGTGCCGAAGAGGCTCACCGCCCACTGGATGTTGAGGGCCGTATCTTTTTCCCCGCGGGGTCCGTTGTCGTCAACATTCGTCACGTCGGGTGCGGTGGCTTGCGTCATGGCGATCCTTATAAGTGTGAGCATCACAGTCGTTCAGATGTTAACGCTAGCAACAAAAATTGTTGAACACACCAAAAATACAAAGAAAAGTGTCGTAGGTTTCACACACCTGTAAAGACACTTGCCGCTCGTGGCAGCGCCGCCATGCTAAACCCTTCCAGCAAGTCCGCCGCCGTGCGTACACCCGCGCCGTCCATGCCGAGCGACGCCGCCATCGACCCCAGCACCTCTGGCACCGTCGCGGTCTCCAGCATCTCCCGCAGTGTCACCGCGCCGTCGCGCTTGGCCAGTCGCTCCCCGCGCTCGTTGAGCACCAGCGGCACGTGCACGTACTCCGGCACGGCGTAGCCGAGCAGCCCCGCCAGGTAGGCCTGCCGCGGCGCGGACGGCAGCAGGTCATCGCCGCGCACGACCTGGTCCACGCCTTGCTCGCCGTCGTCGACCACCACGGCCAGGTTGTACGCCCAATCCGGCCCTTGCGGCCCAATCTGCGCTGCGTTGCCGCCGCGCCGCAGGATGAAATCATCCACGTCGCCCACGTACTCGCCCGCCAACGCGTCGCGCACCCCGACACTGCGCAGCCCCGACCGCAGGCGCAGCGCCGGCACGCGCCCCTGGGCCACCAGTGCTTCTCGACGCTCCCGTCGCTCCCCCTCCGTCAGATCCCTGCAGGTTCCCGGGTAGTGCCCCGGGATCGAGTGCGGCGCCCGGGAGGCCTCCTGGATGTCCTTGCGGGAGCAGTAGCATTCGAACACCAACCCACGATCGCGCAGGCGCGCCAGCGCGGCGTCGTACAGCTCGTAGCGCTGCGACTGATAAACGACCTCCCGGCCCCAGTCGATGCCCAGCGCCGCCAGGTCCTCCAGCTGGCGCTGCGCTGATTCCATTGATGAGCGCTGCGTATCAATGTCTTCCACTCGCACCACGAACGAGCGTCCCGACGACCGCGCGCATAACCACGCCAGCATCGCCGTGCGGAGGTTGCCAAAATGCAGATCGCCGCTCGGGCTAGGCGCGTAGCGGCCACAGCCAGACTTTTTAACTAAGTTCATGTCTTCCATCATGCCCTCCTGAGTCAATCCGCAACCCATTTGGAATTAAAGAGATCTTTATCACAGTAGGCAGTAAAGATAACTATGAGAATTTTTTAATATTTACGCCCGTAACCCTGGTTGCGGGTGTTCAATTAGCTGTACATAAAAATTACAACCTTCACCCTAAAGGGGGTAGAGCTCCTGTCAACAAACTTAAAACATGCAGCGTATGGGGTACCTTTTCGCAAATTGAGCACTAGACAGCCAGTCAAAGATTCAGAAGCTTCCGCTTGCCTGACACACATAAGCTTTTTATAATCTTCTCAGCTTCATGCTTGTTACAACCTCAAGGAAAGAAAAAGTGAAAAGAGATATCTCACGGATCACTGCGACACTTAGCGCAGGAATCGTAGCCCTCGGAATTGCTTCCACCCCAGCGGTGACTGCTGGCGCACAAGAAACGCCTGACTACAACGGGTTCAGCGTCTCCTCAGTTCAAGACCGTTTGGAAAACTCCGGCGAAATCCAAGCCAACACTGGCGATGATGCTCCCGCAAGTCGCTTCATTGTCACCTTCAACGAGATAACAACTCTCGATCAAGATCGTCGCATGGAAATCCTCGACGAAATTGTCAAGGAACATTCCTCTGACGCTTCCTTCAAGCGTGAGATGTACGACGGTTCATACGTGGTCAATTTGGATCCACCAGTGCCTGCGGACAAGATCCCATCTCTCCGCGGGCACCTGGAGTCCAAGGCTGAGATCGCCTACGCTGACATCGACCGAATTCAGTTCTCCACTGCGAACACGAATGACCCCCTCCTTCAGGACCAGTGGCATGTCCTTGATAAGGATCATGGAGTCGATGCCACGAACGCGTGGGACACCGGCGCAACCGGCGAAGGCACCACCATCGCCGTAGTCGACTCGGGTATCACCGACCACCCAGACCTCAACGACAAAGTTGTCACTGGCTACGACTTCATCTCTGATCCATGGATTTCTCGCGATGGCAACGGCCGCGACGACGATCCCGCTGACAACGGCGACTTCAACACCACCACTCGCTGCCACCAGTCTGCATCTTCTTGGCACGGCAGCCACGTAGCCGGCATTGCTGCTGCTGACACCAATAACAATATTGGCGGCGCAGGTATCGCTCCGGATGCCGACATCTTGCCCATCCGTGCTCTCGGCCGCTGCGGTGGCTACACCTCTGACATCATCGACGCAATTGTTTGGGCTTCTGGTGAAGACGTGCCAGGCACTCCTCGCAACAACAACCCAGCTGACGTGATCAATTTGTCGCTTGGCGGCGGTGGACAGTGTGCGAACACCCCTTACCAGGACGCAATCAACATTGCTATCCGCAACGGTTCCACTATTGCAGTCGCGGCCGGCAATGAAGACAGCTGGACTGACCAGGTCACCCCTGCTTCCTGTGACGGCGTCATCACGGTTGGTGCAACCGGCCCTCACGGCCACCGCTCCAGCTACTCCAACTACGGTGACCATGTTGATCTTGGTGCACCAGGTGGTGACATGATGCCAGTTACAGGCGGCCACTTCCCTGAGCACAGCATTCTTTCCACCGTCAACGAAGGAGACCACGATCCAACGACTGCCGGATTTGGTTACATGGACGGCACTTCCATGGCAACGCCAGTAGTTTCCGGCATCATCGCCCTCATGAAATCCGTTGATGATTCACTCACCAACGACGAGATTGAGCGCATCCTCACCGAAACTGCGAGCCCCTACACCAACGAGCCATACTCCGCGTGGAAGACTTCCGACGAACTCGGTGCCGGTATCGCCAACGCTCGTGCGGCCGTTGACGCTGTACGTGGCGTCGACGCACCTGAACCAAGTGAGCCAGCTGAACCAACCGAGCCTGCAGAGCCGGCAGAGCCAACTGAGCCTGCTGAGCCAACTGAGCCTGCTGAACCAGCTCCTAATGATGACGAAAAGTGCAAGGAAGCAAAGTCCGTCTTTGAAAAACTAACGCCTGGCAATTGGTGCTAAGCCTCTAAGTTCTATCATTTAGCCCAATGTGGCCAACAACCATGTGCGGTTGTTGGCCACATTGGGCTTCAACGTTTCTTGAACGTTACTATTCAAGCCACTACCTAAGGTTCTGGTTCTGGGTTGTGGTACTGCTGCACATGCGGGAAACGATTATCAAGAAAAATGCAATGCCGACGCCGCTACTTATCTTGACAAGTACAAAAATTGTTATGGACCCGATCCTTTGGCATGCTTAACGTCATGACAACTCAATCGGCAACCGCAACCACGGTTAATTCAGACAATCGTGGCGAGAGCATCCGATTCATCCCGGTACAGTCAACGCTGTACCCGTGGCTGGTCACGGTGTTCGTCGTCACATTCCTTATTTCGAACATCAACGCCACGAAGGGCGTTCAGATTGGCCCATTGGTCACTGACGGCGCATTCTTCCTCTTTCCACTGGCTTATATCATCGGTGACGTCCTGTCCGAATGCTACGGCTTCAAGTCCACCCGCCGCGCCATCTGGATCGGTTTTGCAATGGCCATCTTGGCCGTCACGGCCTTCTACATCGCCATCCATCTACCAGCAGCTGATTTCTACGAAGGCCAAGAAGCCTTCGCTGCGACTCTGGGGCTTGTTCCACAAATTGTTCTTGCATCGCTATGCGGCTATCTGGTCGGCCAACTACTCAACGCCTGGGTCATGACACTGATGAAAAAGCGCGCCGGCGAAAAGCAACTCCCGCTGCGCTTGGTGGCCTCCACAATTGTCGGCGAATTCGGCGATACCCTATTGTTCTGTGCCATCGCGGCCACCGCCATTGGCATCTCCACCGCCCTTGACTTCATCAACTACGTCATCGTCGGCTTCCTCTGGAAAACCATCATCGAGATCGTCCTACTTCCCATCACCACTAAAGTGATTAAATGGGTCAAGGTGAAGGAAGATTATTGATGAAATCTCCTACGCTGCTGCACTAATCAACACATTCTTTGATGTAACACACCGTTTCAACAATCAGTAACTCTACTAATGTTCTTCCTGACCATATAATAAGCCTCAAACAGCACTACGCCATTAGCCTGCGTGGTGACGCGCACAGTCCGCGACCACACTTCTACCGTATGCACGATCTGTAAATGGTGATCCTTCAACGCTGCGCAGGGTACTAGATCACTAGAAGTACTTCGCCAGGGATTCTAACTCACCCAATAGTGATACTGATGACTTACGCGATTTGCTAGGTGTGTTTCGTACCCCAGACCTCCCATAGCAAAGAGCGGTGCAGTGATCTACCGAACTTTATTCGAGGGTTAAGTAGCAAAAAGTGTGTCTGCTTTTGACGGTTGTTGCTGGTTAGGCTCTCAAAATCGGCTTGGAATAGCTTTCAAGGTGTTATTCCAAGCCGATTCTGCTTCAATATCGGGATCTGACACGAACGTGTGGTACAGGTGTGCTGTTTGCTTAGTCAGTGACCACAAACAGACCCCGGTGCCCTGGTTGTGCAGGGCCAATGAAGAAAAACGGCACAACGACCGCCGGTACAACACGATGGCGATGCACCAACCCCAACTGCCGACAATCCCACACCCGAAAACGCACCGATATCCACCAAGCCACTGCCTTCAACGACTTCTACAGCTACGTCACCGGCCACCAAACGCTCGCTGACATCGCTGCACGCCGTGGAGTCAGTAGATGGACCTTAGACCGCAGGTTCAGAACCTTTTGGTACATCGATGTGCCCAATACCCCAGACCCGCATCGCATTTACGATCAAGTTTTTATCGACGGTACCTACACTTCCGCCGGATGCCTTCTGATAGCTTCTACACGCAGCCACGTCCTGTGCTGGCATTGGGCCACAAGCGAATCAACCTACGCATACACCCAATTACTCAAGCACTTAGCGCCACCGTTATGCGTTGTTCTAGACGGCGGTCAAGGAGCCTACAGTGCGATCAAATCATGCTGGCCCACCACTCGAATTCAACGCTGCCTTGTCCATGCTCAACGTGTTGTCCGCCGGTACACCACCAGCCGACCACGCACCCCAGCCGGGCACACCATCTACGCCCTAGCGTTAAAACTGACTCAGATAACCAACACCGAACAAGCCGCTGAATGGGTGATCAACCTGCATGAATTCGGCGAAGTCTACAAATCGTTCCTCAACGAACAGACACCCCTACCGAAAGAACGACGCACGGCTACCCGAACCTGGGAATACACCCACGTCAGAGTCCGCAAGGCCTACAACTCACTACTTCATCTCAGCACACAAGGATACCTATTTACCTACCTCGAACCCTCATCAGAATCGACAGATACTTCGTGGGCATCAACCACAAATAGCCTGGAAGGCGGCATCAACTCCCAACTGAAGCTCTTAGCAAGAATGCACCGAGGGCGAAGCGGAGAACGGCAACGCAAAATGCTGGAATGGTGGCTCAATGCTAAAACACAACTGCCTGACGACCCACTACAGATCGCCAGGCAGTGCAATTTTGGACTAGATCAACTCGCCAAAGTTACCGATCTAGAACCAGAAGACCTCAACGCCGCCGATAACGAAACCGGACGCCCAGCCCTCTATGACAAGGCTATCGGAGACGAATACCAACACAACATCGGCATCAGAAAAGGCCCCCTCCGATAAAAGAAGTGTGTCTACCGACGACACGCCGAGAGACACACTTTTTGCTACTTAACCCTTATTCGACGTACATCAAGTCTTTTAAGAAAAGCAAAATCCTCCTCACCCAATTCCATTGGATGAGGAGGATTTCTAATTAGGCAGTGAAACTATTTATGCTTCGCGACGATTACGAGCAATCAGTACACCGCCAGTAGCAAGCATAAGCAAAGCAACAAGTCCAAGCATCCACACATCAGCACCGGTGTTAGCCAAGACACCGCCACCCTGCTGCGCAGGTGCCGCATTATCTACGGTTTCTTCCGCCTCAGCTGCTGCGGTCTTGGCACCAGACTTGGCACCAGACTTTACTTCAGACTTCGTGCCAGCTTCTGCGTTTGCACTCGCCTTGGAACCATTATCAACATCTACATCAACATTGACGTCGCCCTTGTCAGCAGTGGAAGAACCGTTAGAGGAACCGCCACCTACAAGGCCGCCCAGGCCAATAAGTCCAATTGCGCCACCCAGGATTGGCAACCATGGAATGCCCTCAGAAGAACCATCCTTGTCATCATCGCCGCCATCGATAGGCTGCTCAGTTTCCGAAGTGGTTGTGGTTGGCTGCTCAGTTACAGTCTCCGTAATTGGAGCTTCAGTAACGGTAACGGTGGGCTGGGTTTCAGTCACGGTCACTGCAGGAAGGGTTTCCGTGGTGGTCACGGCTGGAGCAGTTTCAGTAACAGTTGAACCTGGCTCAGTCTCAGTAACATCCGGCTGAGTTTCAGTAACAGTTGAACCTGGCTCAGTCTCAGTAACGTCTGGCTGAGTCTCGGTCACAGTAGCACCTGGCTCAGTCTCAGTAACATCCGGCTGAGTTTCAGTAACAGTTGAACCTGGCTCAGTCTCAGTAACATCTGGCTGAGTCTCGGTCACAGTTGAACCTGGCTCAGTCTCAGTAACGTCTGGCTGAGTCTCAGTCACAGTAGCACCTGGCTCAGTCTCAGTAACGTCTGGCTGAGTCTCAGTCACAGTAGCACCTGGCTCAGTCTCAGTAACGTCTGGCTGAGTCTCAGTCACAGTAGCACCTGGCTCAGTCTCAGTAACGTCTGGCTGAGTCTCAGTCACAGTAGCACCTGGCTCAGTCTCAGTAACGTCTGGCTGAGTCTCAGTCACGGTTGCTACTGGCTCAGTTACAGTTTCGGTGGTTCCGCCTACAGTCGTTGTTTCAGCAGGCAAAGTTTCAGTGACCGTTTCGGTGGGGGTCACGGTTACGGTCTCAGTAACTGGTACATCTGTAGTAGTCGTAGTTGAGGTAGTCGGAGTAGGCGTAACCTCGGTAATTGGAGTGCCATCTGAATTAACAAATGTAACACCCAACAAATCCTGGACGTCTCCGTCGTTGGACTGGTAGAGCTCAAGCGTAGAATCAGCAGGGTAATCTTCCATCGCAGGTGGCTGTACCGTCGCACCCGTTACCGACGTTCCAATGAGGTAGTTGTACGCCTCCCACATTAGGGTTTTCCGCTCCGGATAAGAGTCAAAAGTTGACTTTCGAAAAGCCATGTCATCGGTGTACTTGTACAACGCCAGCTGGGTTACTGCGTTATACTCCAGATCAGTCAGCCCGTAAGCTTGCTGTATACCAGCCGCATCATTTGGGTAACCGTTATAAAGGACGCGAAGTACGTTGTCCTTTAACTCCTCGGGACTAAGAGCTTCACCGTCTGCACGCTCTGCAAATAGTTCAGCGTCACCAATGGTCTTTGTATAGAGATCACCAGTTCCCGCACCTGTTGGCTCGGGTTTGTTCTCGTTGAAGCAGTAGACCAGTTCGGCAGGCTGGACTTTGTTTTCCTGACCAACGTAGAGAACTCGCTTCCACCAACGGTCAGGAGAGCTTGCTCCGGGTGGCGTCCATGCCTCAAGCAGACTGTTATCCGACCATCCATAGTATTGATCGGTCGTTTGAGCATGAGAGGCTACTGGACTAATGGTAGCTACTCCCAAAATCATTGCAACACTAAGTAATGTTGCCCAGATTGTTTTAATCTTTTCCATTTTTCTCCTCAAAGGATACATTTTTCACCCAACAAAGACGGGCGACCGCCAAGCCAAATTGATTCGACCCACTTATCCCTTGACGGCATTCACGCACAAAGGTCGATAAGCCTAGTTCCTTGGCAATCGCAAAAATCTTATCACGTTCATACGTTCCTGTCTAGTTATAATTAGAAACAGCGTAAAGAAAGTTTAAAATCCCTTAGTTGCACGAAACAGATTATGAACATATTCATTTTCTCCGCTAATTAACGGGTCACCACACATTAAAAATGCATAAATGGATATTTCCATCACCTTAATTTTAACTGTTAAACATATCACAATACGCTAATTCCGCTGGCTGTAATACCGCCCCATAAACTCATCGCGGTACGCCTCGTAGTAGCCACCGTCGATGGAGTCGCGGATATTGTCCACGAGGCGAATCATGAACTCGAGGTTGTGGATCGTGCACAGGGTGCCGGCGAGGAATTCGTTGGCCTTGAGTAGGTGACGGATGTAGGCGCGGGAGTAGTTGTTGGAAACGTAGCCGCCGAACTCCTCGTCAATGCCGCGGAAGTCGCGCTTGAATGTGGCGCCCATGAGGTTGAGGCGGCCGTCGAGGGTGTAAACGCCGCCGCGGCGGCCGAGGCGGGTGGGGGCGACGCAGTCGAAGGTGTCGGCGCCGGCCTCAATAGCGGTGAAGAGATCGTCGGGTTCCGAGATACCCAGTAGGTGGCGGGGCTTGTCCTCCGGGAGCTCGTCGCAGACCCAGCCGACGATGGTGCCCAGGTTTTCCTTTTCTAGTGCCCCACCGATGCCGAAGCCACCGAAAGGGCGCATGCCCTTATCTTCTTGTTGTTTGGACAGCTCGATGAGCCCGCGGGTGGCCTGGCGGCGCAGGTCCTCATATTGCGCGCCTTGCACCACGCCCCACAGGGACTGCTTCGGGCGGTGGGAACGTTCCTTGGTGAGGCGGTCGTGCTCATCCAGGCAGCGCTGCGCCCAGCGGTGAGTGCGGGCCACGGACTGCTCCTGGTACTGGCGGGTGTCCACCAGCGTGGTGAGTTCGTCGAAGGCAAAGATGATGTCCGCACCCAGTTCGTGCTGGATCTGCATGGACTTCTCCGGGGTGAAGCGGCGCTTGGAACCGTCGATGATAGAACGGAAGTCCACGCCGTCCTCATCCACGATGGCCATGCGGTCTTTCTTCGCCGCGCGGATGTCTTGTTCCGTGAGGTTCGCGGTGTCCATGGCGAGGACCTTCTTGAAGCCCACGCCCAAGCTCATGACCTGGAATCCGCCGGAGTCGGTGTAGGTCGGGCCGTGCCAATTTTCAAACGCGGCCACGCCGCCGGCCTCATCCACGATGTCCGCGCCGGGCTGCAGGTAGAGGTGATAAGCGTTGGACAGGATGGCCTGCGCGCCCGTGGCACGGACCTGCTCCGGGGTGAGGGTCTTCACCGTGGCCTTGGTGGCCACCGGAATGAACGCCGGGGTCTGAATGTCGCCGTGCGGCGTGTGGATGACGCCGGTGCGGCCGTGCTTGCCCGGCGCGCCGTCGCCCAGCCGGGTCTTGACCTCGAAGGAAAGGTCCTTGTTCAAGATATCGGCGTCAGGTGCGGGGCGGCCAGCGGGTTCAGTCATGCGCCCCAGTCTAGTGCGTAGCCACCACGGTCCCGGCGGTGGCTGGCGCTGTGTGGTGCGCTGCGCTGTTCGGCCGGTGGTCCGGGGCGCTGGAGCTTAGTCGCGCGGCAGGCGCGAGGTAAAGACGGCCGGGGCGCTGAAGGTTGTGGGCACGCTGTGGTCGGCGTCGGCGGTGGGAAGGACCGCGGTGGCTGTGTGCGGTTCGGCGCTCGCGGCCTCGGGGATGTCGTTGTGGCGGGCCCACTCTTCTTCGAGAGCGGTGCCTTCGATGTCGATGTTGGGCAGGATCTTGTCCAGCCACTTGGGCATCCACCAGGTGGCATGCCCCATGAGGAACATGGTGGCGGGAACCAAGGTCATGCGGACGAAGAAGGCGTCGAAAAGCACGCCGGCGGCCAGGGCGAAGCCGAAGATCTGGATAAACGGGATGGGCTGGTTAATAAACGCCACGAACACCGAGATCATGATGATGGCAGCGGCCGTGACCACGCGGGCGCCCTGCCCGAAGCCAATGATGGTGGATTCCTCCACCGCGTTGTACTTGCTGGTCAGCGTGACCTTCTGCCCCGACTGTATGTAGTGCTCACGCATGCGGGTGACCAGGAAGACCTGGTAGTCCATGGCCAGGCCGAAGGTCACGCCGATGAGGAAGATAGGCAGGAAAGAAATCAGCGGCGCCGGGGACGGCACCAGGCCCCACAGGCCCTCCTGCCAGAACAGGACGGTGACACCGAAGGCCGCGCCCACCGAGAGTAGGAAACCGATACCCGCCACCAGTGGCACGAGGATGGAGCGGAAGACCAACAGCAACAAGAAGATGGCCAGGCCAACGACCACGGCGAGGTAGGGGCCCATGGCGGATTCGAGGCGCTCAGTAATGTCCACCTGCACCGCGGTGAGACCCGTGGTGCCCACGGTGGTACCGGTGGCGTCCTCAATTTCGTCGGCGAAGGACCGCAGGGCGTGGGCGACCTGGACGGTGCGCTCATCCGCCGGGCCCGTTTCCGGGGTCACCATGATCTGCGCGGCGGTGCCCTCCTGGTTCGCGCCGACGAGCTGCGCGTGCTTAATGCCCTGAATGGACTTGAGTTGGTTCGTCGCGTACAGGAAGGAGGACAGCCGGGCCATGTCTTCCTTCGATTGCGGCTTTGCTTGATCGGTGTCTTGCTCGGCGGCGGAGGCCTGGGCGTCGACAAGCGGCTGGAGGGCGGGGGCGTCGGGGTTGATATCGGTGGCGTCGACGAGCACGAGGAACGGGCCGTTGACGCCGGCGCCGAAGCCCTCGGTCAGCAGATCCGCGGCCTTGCGCTGCGTGGTGTCGGGGTTGGACGTGACGTCGGAAGGCAGGGCCAGCTGCATGTTCATCGCGGGCGCGGTGAGCAAGCCCAGGGTGAGGACCACGAAAGCCATGGCCACGCCGGGGCCGCGCTGCACCAGGGTGGCCCAGCGGTGACCCATCGTCTTGCCGCGGCGCTTCTTGCCCCTGCGGTTGGGGTTGCCCGCGATGCCGGGGATGCGGCCGGCGAAGACCTTGTCGCCGAACACGCCGAGCAGCGCCGGGATGAGCGTGAGCGCCACCAGCACCGAGATAGCTACGGTGGCAGCCGCGGCGATTCCCATGACGGTGAGGAACTCAATCTTGGCGATGACGAGCGCGAACAGCGCGATAAACACCGTGGCGCCCGCGAACACCACGGACGAGCCCGCCGTGCCCACCGCCATACCGGCGGCCTCATCGGGTTTCATATGTGCGCGCTCGCTGCGGTAGCGGGACATGATGAACAACGCGTAATCAATGCCCACGGCCAGTCCGATCATGACCGCCAAGACCGGGGTGATGTCGTTCATCGTCAGCCAATGCGTGGAGATGAACAGGCCAAGCACACCGGTACCCACGCCCACCACGGCGGTAATGAGCGGCAGGATAGAGGACACCAGCGAGCCGAAGGTGACCACCAGGACGATGAACGCCACGCCCAGGCCAATAACCTCCGACGTGGAGTTAATGGTGATGGGGCCGCCGTAGCCCGCGCCGCCGGCTTCGACCTGAATGCCCATCTCACGGCCGATATCCATGGCGTCGGCGACGGTCTGGAACTGCTCCTCCGTCACCGAATAGGGGCTCTCGGCGTCAAAGTTAAAGGTGGTGTAGGCGATGGTCTCGTCCTCGTTGACCATGCCGAGGTTCGCGGCGTCTTCCTTGGCTTGCGCCTCCGGCAGGCCCATGTCCGTCATTTGCTTTTCGACGTCGCGCTGCAACTGCGGCGAGACCTCCAAGGGGTTGCCGAAGCGCAGCTCGTCCTCGGAAATGACGAGGTTGTCCTCCAGATGCTGGATGACGGCCTCGACGGCCTTCTCGTTGTCCGGATCGCTGAGCTTCTCCCCCTCCGGCGCCTTGAACGCGAGGTTCACTCCGGGAGCGTTGGCGGGGTTGCCCTCGCCGGGGAACAACTCGACCACGCGACGGGTGGCGTCGATGCTCGGGGTGCCGTCGATGGAGAACTCGCTCGTGAAGGGCTTCATGAGCGAAAACGCACTGCCACCTACTGCGAGCAGCAGCAACAGCCACGTGATGATCACGGTCCACTTCTTGTTGAAGCACCAGCGACCAAGCTTGAACAACACTTTTGCCACGGTAGTCAGTGACCCCTTCTCGTAAGTTCTGTGTCGGTTGTTGTCGGAGGCGGTGGTTGTCGGTGGTTTCACACCCGAGCCAGCGATAAATATTCCCCTAGTGTAGGCCACCATGATTAAAACTCCCTAGATGTCTTGCCCACCCCCGAAAGAAGTAAGTCCGCGATAGAAGTTCCCTGTGAGCCCTAGACGGTGCCTCGCGGGCTGGGCTAGGGTGGCTGCCACAGTTCTTAGTTCGTTTCTGGAAAGGTATGGGATCTGAGGTGAACGCACCGATGACTCTGATGAAGCATCATCACGCAACCGGCGGAGCCGCGTTGCGACATCGGCATTCCCACCGCGCCTAGAGGCTGCCTCATCAGGCACAGCCCACGCGCTACCTTCCACGCAACGCCCTCCCGCCACAGTTTCGGCGGGAGGGCGTGTCGCGTTTTCTCCCCTCCTCCTTCTTCTGACTTCTAAGGACTTCTCCCCTCATGGACACCACCACTTCTACGACGACGCCCGCGGCCGGTATGACTTCTGCCGCGGGGACTGTCGCGACGGCGACACCCGCAATCTCCACGCCCGGACAGTGGCGCTTCTTCCTCTACAGCGGCATCGGCGTCTTCGCCTTCATGGTGCCGTTCCCCATCGCGGGCGATAACACGATTCTGCTCGATCACATCGGCACCTTCCTCAAGGAGGCCGCGGGCCCGGCGGCACAATTCTTCGCCCTTACGCTGATTCTGGTGGGCACGGTGCGGCCGTTCGTCACGGGCACCTGGCGCAGCTCGGTGCCGCGGAGGATCTTCTCCTTCCTCAATATCTTCGCCTCGGTGCTCGCACTGGCGCTGATTTTCGGGTTCGGCCCGGCATTCATTTTCCGCGAGGACCTGGGACCGTTCCTCTTCGAGGGCCTCGTGGTGAAGCTGGCGTTCCTGGTGCCGGTGGGCGCACCGTTTTTGGGGCTGCTGATTAGCTACGGACTGATGGAATTCTTCGGCGTGCTCATGCGCCCGATCATGCGGCCGCTGTTCCGCGTGCCGGGCCGCGCGGCGATTGACGCGATGACCTCCTTTGTGGGCAGCGATTCGCTGGCCATGCTGGTGACCAACCGCGTGTACAAGTCCGGTGCTTACACCACCCGTGAGGCCGTGACAATTGCCGCGGGCTTCACCACGTGCTCCATGACGTTCATGATCATCCTCGCGGAGACCCTCGGCCTCATGAACGTGTGGGGCCTGTACGTGGGCGCCACCATGCTGGTCACTTTCGCGGTCACCGCAGTCATCGTGCGGCTGCGCCCAATTAAGAACTACTCGGAGGACTACTACCCCGGCGCCACCCCGCGCCCGGAAAAGGTATTCACCCAGGACCGCTTCCGCTCCGCGTGGAACGAGGCCAACCTGGTGCTGCGCCGCGTGCCGTCGCTGCCGAAGGTGCTGTGGGACAACACCCGTGACGGCCTGTTCATGGTCATGCAGGTGCTGCCGGGCATCATGTCCGTGGGCTTCATCGGTCTGGCGCTGTCGCTGTACACCCCGCTGTTTAGCTGGCTGGGCCTGCTCTTCGTGCCACTGCTGACGCTGCTGCGCATTCCCGACGCTCAGCTGGCAGCGGAGGCCATGGCCTCCGGCCTGGCGGAAATCTACCTCCCGGCGCTCATCGCGGAGGGCAATCCGTCGCTGGTCACGCGCCTGTTGGTGGGCATCGTGGCAGTGTCCCAGGTGTTCTTCTTCTCCAGTCCGGTGCCGGACATCTTGGCCACGGACATCCCGATCACAATCCGCGACATCGTGATCGTCTGGTTCCTGCGCGTGTTCTTCTCCATCCTCATCGGCGCCCCGCTGGCCTACGGCATCACCGCGCTCGTGTAGGGCCGCTTCGCGGGTGCGCCCGCGCCTTGGGCGCTGAAGGTCGGGATACAAAGGTCGGAATCGCGCGCCTGACGCCCTATTTCCGGCTTTTGGATCCCGACCTTTGCGCAAAAAGAAGTCTCGCGGCATCGAATAAGAAACGATGCCGCGAGACTTCACATTGGCGGTGGCGGCGGGGTTTGAACCCGCGGTTGGGGGTTACCCAACAAACGCTTTCGAGGCGTTCACCTTCGGCCGCTCGGACACGCCACCGCCGATCAGATTACGGGAGGGCGAGCCCGCGCACCAAATCGGCCCCTGCTGGATGGGTCCTGCTCGGCGGAGCCTGCTGGGGAGGCTCTAGTTGTCGGCGTTGTCCTTGAGGCCGCCGAGGACCTCATCGGACTTGTCCTTAATGGCGTCGCCGGCCTGCTCGGCCTTCTGCTTGGCGCCGGACTTCACCTGATCGGCCTTGCCCTCATTGGCCAAATCCTCGTTACCGGTGGCCTCGCCGAGGCCCTCCTTGGCCTTGCCCAAGAGCTCGTCCTTCTTGTTTTCTACTCCAGACATAGTCGTGATTCCTTTCGCTACTCATCGCTTATCGCTGACGGGATCCACTATAGGGGCGCCACCTTGGAATTACCTGTCCGTGCGCAGGCTCGCAAAGAAGTCCGTGAGCAGCGCGGCGGTGTCCGCGGCGAGCACCCCGGCGCGCACCTGCGGGGTGTGGAGGGCGCCGGGGGCGCGCAGGGCGTCGATAAGCGAGCCACAGGCGCCGGTCTTTGGCTCGTCCGCACCGAAGACCACGGAGCCCAGGCGTGCGCCGACGATGGCGCCCGCGCACATGAGGCAGGGTTCGAGGGTGACCACGAGCTCGCAGCCGGTCAGGCGCCAGCCGTCGCCGAACCGGGTGACGGCCTCGCGGATGGCGACAACTTCGGCGTGGGCGGTGGGATCCTGGTCGGCCTCGCGGCGGTTGGTGCCGGTGGCTAATGCGCGGCCGTCGGGGGCAAAGATGACGGCGCCCACCGGGATATCGCCGGGCGGGGTCGTGCGCGCGACGGCGATGGCGCGGCGCATGCGCCCCTCCGCGCGGGAGAGACCTTCGGGCTGCGGGAGCACGTTACTCGTCGCCGCCGTGGACGATCTCCTCCAGCTCGTCACCGAAGCCGAGCTCGCCCGCGATGCGCAGGAGCATGTCGGAGGGCCAGTCCTCCTGGTTGTCGGTGATGACGCCGAGAACCTCGCCGGTCATGCCGAGGTCCTCCAGGATCCCAAAATCACCGTCGGCGTAGCCATCCACGTCGTCCAGATCCGCCGGATCGATGTCCGGGATGTCCAGACCCTGGCGCTCTAGAACGTCGGCAGCGAAATCATCGTCGACGGCCATGGTGGCGTCCGAGAGGAACAGGCGCACATTCCCCGGCACAGGGCGGACGATGACGAAGTAGTCGTCGTCCACGCACAGCAGGGCGAAGGCCGCGGACTCCGCGCGCAGGCCGCGAACCTTATTGATCGCGGTATCCACGGAGGAGAAATCGTCGCGATACTCGCGGACCTGCCACGCGCCGTCCACCGCCGTCGCGGTGACGGCGAATGCGCCCGCGCCCTCGTCCTCAAAATAATCCTGGCTCATATCAGGAGATGCTAGTCGGGTTGTGCCAAGATTGTCACTGTGAGTATGCACGACGTAAATCGCCCCATTTGTATTATCGGACTCGGCCTTATCGGCGGCTCTTTGCTGCGCGATCTGGAGTACCGCGACCAGGAGGTTTTTGGCTATAACCGCTCCACGTCCGCGGCACGATCCGCCATCAAACAGGGCTACGACGTCTCCGACGATCTGGACACGGTGCTGCGCCGCGCCGAGGAGCGCGGGGCCCTCATCGTAGTGGCCGTGCCCATGCACGCAGTCGGGGAAATCCTGGACCGCATCGTGGAGCTCGCGCCGTCTTGCGGCATCACCGACGTCGTGTCCGTGAAGACCCACGTGCTGGACATGATCCGCGAGCGCGGCCTGGAGTCCCGCTACGTGGGCGGGCACCCCATGGCGGGTACCTCGGAATCCGGGTGGGAGAACTCGCGGCGGGATCTGTTCCACCGCGCGGCCTGGGCGATTACCTTTGACTACGCCCAAGAACTCGACGCCCGTGGTGAGCGCGTGCCGCAGTCGTGGATCGACGTGTTCACGGACGTCACCAAGATGGCCAAGTTGACGTCCGCCGAGGTCGTGCCGGTGCGCGTGGAGGCGCACGACGGCGCAGTTGCACGCGTGTCCCACCTACCCCACGTGTTCGCCGAGGTGCTCGCCGTGGTGGGCGATAACGGTGGCATCCTGGCGCAGTCCCTGTCCGCGGGCTCGTTTAAAGATTCCACCCGCGTGGCGAGCACGGACCCGGACCTCGTGCGGCAGATGCTTGAGCCCAACGCCCCCGCGCTTGTCGACGCCCTGGACGAGGCCCTGGCCCTGCTCCAGGAGACCCGGGAGAAACTGGCGTCCGCGCACCCCGACGTCTCCGAGCTCACCGACGCCGGGTTCCGCGCCCGCACCCGGCTGGAGGCGCGCTCCGGCGCGCGCAAAGAATCAGTGAGCCCGGTGAAGATTTCTTCCCGTCCTGTCATCCGGCTGCACGTCGGTGCCCCGCGCTGGGTGGCGCAGCTGCGCCAGGCGGAGTCGCTGGGAGGACGCATCGACGTCTTTTAACCGTGTTCGTGGGCAGCGACACGAAAGTGACTGTGCCCACAAATAGGGGGAGGCGCGCCACGAACCGCAACAGTCGGGCGCGCCCTTTTTGTGACTCTGACCACTGCATTTAGCGCGAAATTTTTATGTAATTCCGAGCTGGAAATTTTATATAAATGGCCTAGGTCACAGTGTTTTCTGAAAAATTGCTAAGCTCTACTGCGTCCAAAGTTCGATCAAGAACTCTCCGAACAGAAAGTTGACGCACATGACGGAAAGCAACCCGGCCCCCACGGGCCAGGTCCCGCACGAGGCGGAACGCAACGTTTACGCCGCTGAGGACCACGGCCTGCAAAAGGGAATGGGCAGCCGCCAGCTTCAGATGATCGCTATCGGCTCCGCCATCGGCACCGGCCTTCTCCTGGGCACCGGCTCCCGGCTCCAGACCGCCGGCCCCTTCCTTGCAGTCCTCTACCTCATCTGTGGCTTCTTCGGCTACATCATCCTCCGCTCCCTAGGCGAGCTCATCGTCTACCGCCCCAGCTCCGGCTCCTTCGTCTCCTACGCCCGCGAGTTCTACGGCGAGAAGGCAGCCTTCGTCACCGGCTGGCTCTACTGGGGTAACTGGGCCATGACGCTGGTGGCCGATGCCACCGCCGTCGCGCTGTATATCAAGTGGTTTAGCCAGTACACCACCTGGTTGGACAACATCCCGCAGTGGGTCTTGGCCCTCGGTGTGGTGGCCTTCATCCTGCTGTTCAACATGATGTCCGTGAAGATCTTCGGCGAACTCGAGTACTGGTTCTCCATGATCAAGGTCGTCGCGCTCATCATCTTCATGCTCGTGGCCATCGGCGTGATCATCTTCGGCCACCCGTCCGGCGACCCCACCGGTTTCTCCCTCATCAGCGACTCCGGCGGCTGGCTGCCTAACGGCCTGCTGCCCGCCATCATCGTCATCCAGGGCGTCGTCTTCGCCTACGCCGGTATCGAGCTGGTAGGCACCACCTCCGGCGAGACCAAGGACGTCGAGAAGCACATCCCGAAGGCCGTCAACACCGTGCTCATCCGCATCCTGGTGTTCTACTTCGGCTCCGTGCTGCTGCTCACCATGGTGCTGCCGTACACCGAGTACGTCGCCGAGGTCTCGCCGTTCGTGACGTTCTTCGAGTCCCTGGGCATCGCCGCGGCCGCCCCGATCTTCCAGATCGTGGTCATCACCGCCGCCATCTCCTCGCTCAACGCCGGCCTCTACTCCACCGGCCGCATCATGTACAACATGTCCCTGGCCGGATCCGGCCCGAAGTTCGGTGCCCGTATGTCTCAGTCCGGCGTGCCGTACGGCGGCATCGTCATGGCTGCTGGCGTGGCCCTGGTGGGCGTGTTCTTGAACTTCATCGTCCCGGAGATGGCGTTCGAAATCGTGCTGAACCTGGCTGCTCTGGGCACCATCGCCTCGTGGGCCGCCATCGCGCTGGCCCACCTCAAGTTCGTGCGCTTGGCCGAGCAGGGCCGCTACACCCGCCCGGGCTACCGCTCCCCCTTCGGCGTGTGGGGCGACTGGGCAACGCTCATCTTCATCGGCGGCGTCATCGTGCTCATGGCCTTCGACTACCCGATTGGCTCCTACGCGCTGCTGGCCACCCTGGCGCTCATCCCGGTGTTCATGGGCATGTGGTTCGCGTGGCGCGACCGCATCCGCACCATCGCCGACGAGCGCAAGGCCAAGCACCTGCCGACCTCGTCCTTCCCCGCCGCGCCGCAGACCGACCTGCACCCGCGCGACCGGCGCTAGGTTTTCGACCAAACGGCAAGCACACAGACATCCGTATACTGGCGTGCGGCTAAATTTCAATCCGCACGCCGCGGACCGCGGCCCCGCCGCTGCCCGCGCAGACGAAAGGAAAATATTTTATGGTCACAGTGAAATTCGTAGACGTCCAGAACATGGCGCGCTGGATCCAGCGCGAGGGCGTGGAGTCCATCATCACCGGCATGGTGGACTACCTCGAGTCCGATTACAAGCGCTGGGAGCGCTTTGACAAGATCCCGCGCATCGCCTCCCACACCCCGTTCGGTGTCATCGAGCTCATGCCGACCTCCGACGGCGAGGAGTACTCCTTCAAGTACGTCAACGGCCACCCCTCCAACCCGGCCCGCGGTTTCCAGACCGTCACCGCCTTCGGCGTGCTGGCCGACGTGGACAACGGCTACCCCACCTTCGAGGCAGAGATGACGCTGCTCACCGCCCTGCGCACCGCAGCCACCTCCGCGATGGTGGCGAAGCACCTGGCCCGCAAGGACTCCAAGCGCATGGCCATGATCGGCGCTGGCTCCCAGTCCGAGTTCCAGGCGCTGGGCTTCCGCGGTGTCATGGGCATCGAGGACCTCACCATCTACGACATCGACCCAGCCGCCGTGGAGAAGTTCAAGCGCAACCTGGAGCCACTCGGCTTCAACATCACCGTGTGCAACAGCGTCGACGAGGCCGTGCTCGGCGCGGACATCATCACCACCTGCACCGCTGACAAGGCACAGAACCAGATCCTGGCCACCCGCCATGTGGCCCCGGGCGTGCACCTCAACGCCGTGGGCGGCGACTGCCCGGGCAAGACCGAGCTCGAAGAGGGCATCCTGGACATGTCCAAGGTCTTCGTGGAGTTCCCGGAGCAAACCCGCATCGAGGGCGAAATCCAGCAGAAGCCTGCGGACTTCCCCGTCGTGGAGTTCTGGAAGGTGCTGACCGGCGACGAGACCGGCCGCGACAACGACGAGCAGATCACCCTGTTCGACGACGTCGGATTCGCCATCAACGACTTCTCCGCGCTGCGCTACCTGCGCGACTCGGTAAAGGGCTCCGAGCTGGAGACTGACATCGACCTGGTGGCCAACCCGGACGACCCGAAGGACCTCTTCTCCCTCGTCGTGAACGTGCCGTCGCTCATCTAAGCTGTCCGACGCCGCGCTACGCGCCCCACCGTCATCGGTGCGGGCGCGTTTTTATGTGATGAACAACAGTCCCCAAAGCAGGCCGAGAACCCCCGGCGCGAGGTACAGCGTGAACAGCGCCACGGCTATCGCTGCGGAGCCCGCGGCGAGCCACCACCACGTGGTCGCGCCGTGAAGCGGTACGCGGACGCCCGCCCCGATGGCGCGGGCGTCGCGCTGGCGGTAGTCCCGCACACACGCGTGCAGGCCGTGCGCGAAGGCGCCGACGCTGCTCACGGCGGCCAAGAACCCGGCCGTCACGACTGGCCAGTAATCCTCCCAACTTCCCTCCGCAACCCCGCGAGCGACCTCCACGTCGCCGGGGAGGAGGTTAACTGTCCCCAGCCCCCACGCAAAGATGGCAGCTAACATCGCGGCGAAACCGACGAACACGGCCGCGATAATCAAGTGCGTTGTGACTAACAGAACCTCCCCCCCGTTCACAACACCCCAATAATCATTGATTGCTAATAGATTGGTTCATAAAGGTTAACACCGCAGACAGGCGCAGTAAATAATGCGCCCAATATTTCTCATAGAAAACTGGTGAACTTTCGCCGGGCACGATGAACAGTTACGGCAATTCGAAGTCCACTGCCCCCAAGCCTACTCTTTACTAGCCATAAGGATTGCGGTTATACATTTCGAGAATTGGCCACCGCCACGGCCACGTTAGGCGCCCAGCTACTACACATAAAGGCATTAAAAGTCGGCAAATCGATTGCAGTTACCTGAATACCTATTTACAGTTAGGTGTATTGGATGAGGTTCATGCCATATTCTTGCTTCAGTCATCTTTACCCCGTTGATTTGGACACCTGATTTCGCTAGTGAGGCTGTCTACCCAGTCGCATTGGTTTCCGAAGTACCCCTACCCCGAAAGCATTCAAACTCAATGAGCATCGATCAATCGATTTACGCCCTTGCTTCCAAAGTTAAAGAGCTTAAGCCAATCATCGAAACAGAGGAGGCAACCAAAACTGCCTTCATCATTCCCTTCATAAGCTCCGTACTTGGTTACGACGTCACCGATCCCCGAGAAGTAATCCCTGAATACACGGCAGACGTTGGAGTAAAAAAGGGCGAAAAGGTCGACTTTGCGATCAAATCTGGCGATGATTTTCGCTTTTTGATTGAGTGTAAGAAAATTGGTGAGCCGCTAAAGCTCGACCATGCAAACCAACTAATTCGCTACTTCAATGTCACCGACACCGAGTTTGCCATCCTCACAAATGGCGAAGTTTACGAATTCTATGCCCAACTTGATGCAGCCAATCGAATGGATGAAAAACCATTCATGACCATCGACTTAGCAAATATCGATGCTCGTGTCTTTCCACACCTTGAGATGTGCACGAAGTCGCAATTCGACTCCGAAACAATCGCGGCAAGCGCGGAACAGCTGAAGTATGTTTCTGAAATACGAAAAGTACTCGCTGCCCAATTCAAAGAACCCGATTCTGATTGGGTAAAGCTGATCGCGTCTCGAGTCACCTCGCGACGCATGACCGCACAAAACCTCGATGTATTTTCAAAACTCGTTGAAACTGCGCAGTCCCAATTCCTAAAAGACGAAGTTAATCGACGTCTAAGGTCCGCACAAGACTTCGATGAAATTCAACCTGCTGACAAAATTCAACCCGAGGATGAAACTTCTCCCACAGCTCCCGTCGATGACAACGGCATCGTAACTACAGATGAGGAACTTGCTGCTTTCACCATCATCAAAGCTATTTGTTGCGCAGAAGTTCCAATAGCTGACGTGACACTCAGAGATGCTAAAAGCTACTGTGCAATTCTCTACCAGGACAACAACCGCAAGCCAATTGCTCGACTATACTTTGACCGCCAAACCCCGCGCATCGGTATTTTCGATGGCGAGAAACAGGAGCAGCTGTTCGATCTCGACGCGATTGAAGATATTTACCAGCACGCCTCGTTACTTCGCGAGCGCTGTGTGGCTCTTCGGTCAAGCTAAAGGTAGCGTTGCACCGCAAACGCCGAAACCCCGCAATTGCGGGGTTTTCGTGCGTCTAGGGCCAAATTCGGGTTAAGTAGCAAAAAGTGTGGGCTATGCGACAAAAAGTGTGTCTCTCGGCGTGTCGTCGGTAGACACACCTTTTGTCGCATAGGCCCTACTTAACCCCTGATTCGCCCGCACATAAAAAGCCCACAAACCCCCGGACCATTCGGCTTTCAGCCGTGTGACCCGGGGGTTTAAACTGTGCGCCCGAAGGGATTCGAACCCCTAACCTTCTGATCCGTAGTCAGATGCTCTATCCGTTGAGCTACGGGCGCAGTGTCGCTGGCGTTTCGCTTTCACGCTTCGCTGTGCAACGAAGAATTACTATACCCAGTACCGTGCAATGTTCCAAAACGGCAGGTAAATTAGTGTTTTTGCCCGCCGTTTACCTTATGCTTTGAGCGGGCGTTTCCACACGGTCGCGCGAGCGCTAGAGCACGATGCCGAACACCGGCACGGCAATGAGGTACGCAGCCGCAGTAATGAGCACCAGTGAGATGACGTTGAGCCAGACACCGCCGCGCAACATCTCGTTGATCTTCACGTAGCCCGAACCATAAGCAATAGCGTTCGGCGGGGTGGCCACCGGCATCATGAACGCGCACGTTGCGGCCAGCGCCACCGGAATGGTGAGCAGAAGGACGTTCTGCGGGCCGCCGTCGGCAAGCCCAATACCCACCGCGACGCCGCCCATGATCGGCAGGAACGTCGCGGCCGTCGCCGTATTAGACGTGAACTCCGTGAGCACCAGCACCAGCGCCGCCACCGCGGCAATGAGGAAGACGAGCGGCAAAGCGTCCAGCCCCTTGGCCATCTCACCGATCCACAGCGACAGTCCGGACTCGCTAAACATCGCAGACAAGGACAGTCCGCCGCCGAACAACAACAGCACGTCCCATGGCAGCTCGTTCGCCGTTTTCCAGTCCAGCAACCGCACGCCGGTCCGGGCGTCGGCAGGCAACAGGAACATCAGCACACCTGCGGCGATACCCACGATGGCATCGTCGTAGTTGGATTCCACGCCGGTGGCGTCCAGGATGAGCGGAATCGCCACCCAGCACACGGCCGCGGTCACGAAGATGATGGTCACCATGACCTGCGGAGCAGTCCACTTGCCCATCGCCCTGATCTCGTCACGGATCATCTCTCGGCCGCCAGGGATGTGGTCAATCTCCGGCTTGAACACATTGATGAGCACCAGCCACGCGATGACAGTGAAGATCACGGCAATCGGCAGGCCCACCAGCATCCACTGGCCGAAGCCAATATTGAGCCCGTGGGCGTCCGCCATGTAGGCGGCCAACAGAGTATTCGGTGGTGTACCGATGAGCGTGCCCAACGAGCCTATCGACGCCGAGTAAGCAATCGCCAGCATCAGCGCGGTGGCAAAGTTCTTCTGCTTCTTCATGCCACCAACGGTCTCAGCGGTCAGCTTCAGAACCGACATACCGATGGGCAGCATGACCACCGCGGTGGCGGTGTTGGACACCCACATGGACAAAATGCCGGTGGCAATCATGAAGCCCAGAATGAGGCGCTTCGGGCTCGTACCGACGACCGCGACCACCATCAGCGCAAAGCGACGGTGCACGTTCCACCGCTGCAGGCCCAACGCAATGAGGAAGCCGCCCATGAACAGGAAGATGGTGGGCGAAGCATAAGGTGACGCCACCTCCTTCAGTGGCGCGACGTTCATCAGCGGGAAGAGCACCAAGGGCAGCAGTGCGGTGGCGGCCAGCGGAATAGCCTCGGTCATCCACCACGCGCCCATGAGAATCGTGATCGCCGCGGTGACGCGCAGAGCCTGATTGGAATACTCAGCCCCCTCCTCCGCGCCGGAGGAATTCAGCACGGTGTCCGCGGCGTTGCCCGGGAACAGAAAGTACACGGCCAAGGCAAGCACCAGTCCGCCGATAATGCCGATGATCTGGCGTTTCCATACACCTACATTGGGGGCAGCGGCATCCTCGCCCTCGGCATGGGCGGTGGACTCATGGGTGTTAATATCTGTCACGGTGCGGCACCTTTCCAGGGAGAAACTGGAGTTAGCTAACTCACTACATGTGCAGGAAACCTTACAAGTCACCCTTCACAAACGCCACAATAGCCCCACAAACACCGCGATGTTAACCCTGTATGAGGGTAAAAACCCTAAATTCCCAATACTGCCTTGGCGATGAGGAAGTAAATGATCAGCCCCGTCGCGTCACAGAAGGTGGAAATGAACGGGTTAGAAAATACGGCCGGATCCGCACCGATGGCTTTCGCGATGATCGGCATGAGACCACCCACCGTCGCCGACATCGCGCACACCAACAGCAACGTGATGCCGATGACGATGCCGATGTTCAGCCCATACACCAGTGACGCCAGCGTGAAACCCAAGGTGCCCAGCACCGAACCGAGGAGGAGTCCCACGCGCAGCTCACGCCACAGGACTTGTGCAAGGTCCTCCTTGCGGACGTCGCCAAGCGCGAGCGCACGGGTGACCGTGGTGGCGGCCTGATTGCCAGTGTTGCCGCCCGTGCCCGTGAGCAACGGAATAAACAGGCTCAGCACCACCGCGGAGGCCAGGGTGCCTTCGAAAGCGTCAAGGACCTGGACAGTAAGCAGCGCGGAGACCGCCAACACCAACAGCCAGACGATGCGCGAGCGCACCAACTTCAGCAACGGCGTGGACATATAAGGCTGTTGCAGCGCTTCCGTACCGCCGGCGCGCGCGGAGTCCTCAGAATCCTCTTCCTCCACGATGTCCGTGGCGTCGTCCCAGGTGAGGATACCCACAAGACGCTGCGATTCGTCGACGATCGGGATGGCCAGCAGGTCCAGCGGCAAGAACCAGCGCGCGGTCTCCTCGGCGTCGTCGTGCGCGCGGGCGAAGACGGGCTCGCTCATCAGATCCTCGACCAGGCGGTTGCCGCGGGCCATGAACAGCTCGCGGAAACCCACGACGCCCACGAGGCGACGATCCTTGCGGATGACGGGGATGGTGTAGATGGTCTCCACCCGATCGGCGTCCTCGCGCAGCCTTGCGATGGCCTCGTCCACCGTCATCTCCCGGTAAATCTCGGGGACCTCCGGCGACATGCGGCGGCCAATGGAACCCTTCGGGTAGCCGAGCACCACGCCCGTGACGTCGCGCTCGGTTTTGTCCAGGCTGCGTAGGAGCCGGTCGGCGATCTCGGCGGGGAGCTCATCCAGCAGGGAGACGCGGTCGTCGGGGTCGAGCTCGTCGAAATAGTCGTAGACGTCCGCGTTGCCGAGCTCGTCGATGATATCGGCCTGATGCGCGGCGTCGAGAGCCTCGAATACCTCGATGGAGCGCTGCCGTTTTAAAAGGCGCAACACCACCGCGCCGCGGATGGAGTTCTGGCGCTCCACCAGCGCGATGACGTCCTGGATAGGCGTGTCATGGAGAAGCTCCTGCATGCGGGGCGCGTTCTTCGGGTCGATATTCCCCTCAACCTTGAGCATCTCTTCCAAGATGCCCACGTTTTCTTCAGTCACATTGCTCATGCGCCACCTCCTGCGTGCCTCATCGCGCCGGCCAGTTACTCGCACGAGTCTAATGTGTTGGGCGCGAAACTGAGTACTTCACACAAAGGGAGGCAAGCGAATCTAGGTCTGCGAGCTGGTGGGTTGCCATGATGCATATACGCAAGAGGGGCTCATCGCGAGGCACCGTAGGGTACCTGATAGGCGTAACCATGAACCCGGCGTCGGCAAGCTCACTCGCTGCGCGCATAACCTGCGCCGTGTTGACGCAGTGAATAGGAATAATGGGACTTGGTGACGCTCCCGCCCCCACTACACCGCGAAACCTCGCCACCCGTTCACGCAATAGAGGCTCCCTTTCGGGAATTAGTCCCAGTGCTGCGATGATGGCAGCAGGAATCGCGGGCGACGGTGCGGTGGAAAACACGTACCCACGAGCCTGATGACGCAAAAACCGCCCCAGCGCCGCCGAGCAACACGCAAATCCCCCTTCCGCGCCGAGGGCTTTGCTAGCCGTACCGATAAGGATGTCAGGAAGTGGATAGCCACTGGTCACCCCGCGCCCCAGCGAGCCAACACCGTGAGCATCATCCACCAATAACCACGCGCCGAATTCCGCAGCCAACGCCCGCAATGCGGGATAATCTACGAGATCTCCGTCCATTGAGAACACACCATCGGTGACGACAAGGGGTTGCTGTCCTGAGGGGCACGCCTCAAGTCGGGCCCGCAGGTCTCCGAGGTCAAGGTGAGCGTAAATTTCCTTTTCTTCTCGACGGACACCATCAATAAGGCTTGCGTGATTCTTTTCATCCGAAAAAACACGCACCGGAGTGCCCGCCTGCTTTGCAAGCTTGGCGAGTGCGCCCACAACAGAAACATTGGCCTGATAACCAGACGGAAACAAGACGGCGTCTTCTGTGCGAAAGTACGCCGCGAGTGCACGTTCAGCTTTTTGATGCAGATCTAAATTTCCCGTTGTAAGCCGCGAGCCGCCTGCGCCAACGCCGTAATTTTCAATGGCGTCTCGCGCCGCACCAATAACCGCCGGGTGGTGGGCGAGCCCTAGGTAGTTGGACGAAGAGAACAATGTCATTTCTTTGCCGTCAACAACCGCTCGAGGACGCTGTGCAGAAGACAAAGTTCGGGGCGCTCTTTCTAACTCGCGCGCGGCCCAGTCTTCCATCGCGTCGTGCGCTAAGTTATCGACGCTATGCATGAGGAACCTCGACGAGCACGGGGGCATTTTCCAGCCACTCAATGGTCGCAGCTACCTCGGCATCTGGACCGCTGTAAAGGAACACTCGCGTCCCCACCGTGCTGCCAACTTCCTTAATATGGGGCACGATGCAGTATTCATGAGAAGTTGTGACGTAGCCAGTGGTGTAGTCAGGATCGTCCGACATACAGATTTCCCCCACAATATTCGGGTGCGCTACCACTTTGCTCGCCAAAACCAGCGCCTCAGCTCGGTGGTTTTTCACTGACTTCGTAGTGTGCGAAACAGCATCCACGACGCTTACGCGCACTCCCCGAGCGCGATCAGGCTCTAGACGACGCCCAGTCCGGGCACAGACCAACATCGCGCCACGTAGCCCCGAAACGGTGCGGAACCACGAGATAACCTGCGCGCGGAGATTCGCGTCAAGAGCAGTGATCTGCGATAGGTGTTGATCAATGAACGCGTCGGCAGCTTCTGGGTGATTGTTGTCGTGCTGCGAAATCCGCAAGGCGGGGATACGGCGGATGGCGTCTTCCGCGATGGGCTCAATGCACAGGTGGACGTCATCGGGCTCACCTTTGGGGTGATTCAAGGCTCGTTCGATGAGCGGGCGCACTGCGTCGTCAATGTTGTCACGAGACACCAGGCGTTCTGCCCCGGAGATGTGTAGCCCCCGCTGACTCGCCCTCATCCTAATGCTAAAAGTCCGGCTCATACCCCAACTTTAACACTGTTCAATTGAGTTCAAATCAGTTTCCTTCGTGCAATCCGATTGGTAGATGAACGCACATCCGGTTGCTAGAATTACACAAATTCAACCCAGCCACCGCAGCCCTGGCGCTGAGTCCGCTCAGCAACAACGATTCCCCCAACGGGCTGCTGCTCCTCGACGAATGGCAGCACGAACCACAATTGTGGAACCTCGTTCGTCGTTGGCCGTTTTTCGCGCGAGATACCTCGGCTCGGGGAACTTTCTGGTCGTTCCCGAGCCCACCACCCTGCCGCTGCGCCGCTCAACGCAAAAGCCTGCCAGCCGACAAGGCTGACAGGCAGGTGGCGGAGACGAGAGGATTTGAACCTCCGGACCTGCGCAAGCAAGTCAACTCCTTAGCAGGGAGCCCCATTCGGCCGCTCTGGCACGTCTCCAGTGTCCAGCGCTACTGGACTACGGGGCGATTTTACCCGCTGGTAAAAACAATTCCAAACTGCCCCCTCAGCAGAGCAGGCTTTTCCTATACTTCACAGTATGATTCGCGCAGATTTAGCCCAACTGAAGGCATACGTCCCCGGAAAGAAGCTCGAAAACGCCATCAAGCTCTCCTCCAACGAGAACTTTAACGGCCCGCTGCCTGCTGCCGTCGAGGCGATGACCGAGGCCGCCGGCCAGGTCAACCGCTACCCCGACGCCGCCATGGTGGAGCTGCGCGAGGCGCTGGCCGCGCACCTCGGGCTGTCCTTTGAGCAGATCACCGTCGGCGCGGGCTCGTCCGCGCTGTGCCAGCAGCTCGTGCAGATCACCTGCCTCGAGCGCACCGACGAGGTCATCTTCCCCTGGCCGAGCTTCGAGGCCTACCCGCTGTTCGTGCACGTGGTCGGCGGCACCAACCGCATGATCCCGCTCACCGCGGATTACCGCCTAGATCTGGATGCCATGGCGGAGGCCATCAATGACAACACGCGCCTGATTTTCGTGTGCAACCCGAACAACCCGACCAGCACCACCATCACCCAGGCCGAGTTTGACGAGTTCATGGCCAAGGTGCCGGACAACGTGCTGGTGGGCCTTGACGAGGCTTATTTCGAGTACAACCTGGCGGGCGACACCCCAATTGCCACCGAGGCCATTGAAAAGTACCCGAACGTGGTGGGCCTGCGCACCTTCTCCAAGGCGTTTGGCTTGGCGGATCTCCGTGTCGGCTATGCGTTCGGCGCGCCGGAGATCATCGAGGCCATGGCTAAGGTCGCGGCCCCGTTCGCCGTGTCTACTATCGCCCAGAAGGGCGCGCTGGCGTCTCTGAAGGCCGTGGACCAGCTGCTTGAGCACGTGGAGGACACCGCCGCACAGCGTGACCGCGCCACCGCAGCGCTGTCCGAATTTGGCGCGCTGAAGTCCCAGTCCAACTTCATTTTCCTGCCCGCGGCGAAGCTCCCGCTCACGCCGCACGAGGTCGCTGCGAAGCTCGCGGATCAGGGCATCGTGGTACGCCCGTCTGATTTCGGCGTCCGCATCTCCATCACCAACCAGGAAGAGACCGACGCCCTGCTCAAGGCGTGGGACGCGGCCGGTTTCTAGCCCCCGGCGAACGGCGGCAGCACGTCCACTCGGCTGACCCCGGCCAGCGACACGTCGGCCGGGTCGGCGGTAGTGGTGGTGCCGTCAATGAGGAACGAGCAGCGCGGGAAGATTTCCGCCAGGCTCATCCCGGCGTCGGTGGTGCCGGTGTGCGCCCCGGCGAGCGCATCCATGAGCTCGGCGAGGGTGGCGGGGGCGTCGACACGCTCGCTGGCTACCCCGGCGGCGGCGCGGGCGGCGGCGAAGTAGTGGATGTCCAACATGCCTTCACTATATTGTCCGATTGATTGACACGGTAATTCCCAGGCAATTTCGGCGAGGTAGACTGATGTGCATTCCGCCCCAACTTAAGGAGCCTTCGCTGATGCGCACCCCCGAGGACCACGTCGCCGCCATCGCCGCCACCCTGGGCGAGCGCCGCACCGAGCTCACCCCGCTTGCCGACGCCCTGGGGCGGACCCTCGCCGAGCCCGTCACGGCGGCGTTCGATTCGCCGCGCTTCGATAACTCGCAGATGGACGGCTACGCCCTCGGCCAGGAGCACCTGGACAACCCCGGTTTTCACCTGACCGGCGCGACGCTGGCCGCGGGCACGGACCCGCAGGACTACTACCCCAACGGCATTAAGGGCACGATCGTGCCAATCATGACCGGCGCGCGACTGCCGGAAGGCACCGTAGCCGTGGTGCCGGTGGAGGCCTGCGACCCGCCGGAGTTCACCGTGGTGGGCGAGACCGTGAGCGTCCCGCCCGCGGACCCGGGCCAGTTCGTCCGCCGCGCGGGCTCGGACATCACCGCCGGCGAGCTACTCTTGGATAAGGGCACGGTGCTCACCCCGGCCGCCATTGGCACGCTGGCCAGCCAGGGCATCGAGGAGGTCACCTGCTTCGCCCCGGCACGGCTGGTGATCTGCACCGGCGGCAAAGAGATCGGCGAGCCCGGCGCCGCGAGCATCCCGGACTCCAACGGGCCCATGCTGCGTGCGCAGGCGCGGGCGTATGGGATGGAGGTCGTGGCGTCGCTACGCACCAACGACGAGCCAGAGGCCCTGCGCAAGGATCTTGAGGACGCCGTGGCGGAGCACGCCCCGGACGCCATCGTGACCTCCGGCGGCATCTCCCATGGCAAGTTCGAGGTGGTGCGCCAAGTGCTGGAGGCTAACGGCTGGTTCGGCCACGTGGATCAACAACCGGGCGGGCCGCAGGGCATCGCCGCGTTCCAAGGCACCCCAGTCATCTGTGTGCCGGGCAACCCGGTGTCCACACTGGTGAGCTTCCGGCTATTTGTCGCGCCGCTGCTGGGCACGGTGCCCACGGGGCCGGAGTCGGCGCAGGTGGACCGCGAGATGGTGGGCCTGGACAACCGGGACCAGTTCTTGCGCGGCACGCTGCGTTATCTGGACGGCCGCGTCACCGCGTCGCCGACCGGTGGCGCGGGCTCGCACCTGTTGGCCCAGGCCGCGGAGGCCACCGCGCTGCTGCGCATCCCGGCCGGGGCACGCCTGGCCGCGGGCGAGGCCATCGACGTGTATCCCCTGTAAGAAAGAAAGGCTACAGCCATGAAGCGCACCGGATTGGTGATCGTGGCGTCCACGCGGGCGTCGGCAGGCATTTATGAGGACCGTTCGGGCCCTATCGCCGTGGAGTTTCTGCAGGGCTTGGGCTTTGACACCCCGGACCCGATTGTGGTGCCGGATGCAGACATTAAGGCCGCGGTGGACGAGGCCTTTGCGCAGGCCCCGCACGTGATCTTGACTTCCGGCGGCACGGGGATCACCGCTGACGATCGCACGGTGGAGGCCGTGACCCCGCACCTGGAGCGGCAGTTGCCGGGCATCGTGCAGGAGTTCTGGCGCGTCGGTGCGGAGAATATCGCGACCGCGGTGGTCTCGCGCGCGGTGGCGGGCGTGACGGACAAGACTTTCGCCATGACGCTGCCCGGTTCCACCGGCGGGGTCAAGGACGGTTGCGCGGTACTCAAGCCGCTGCTGGTTCCGATCATTGACATGCTGGAGGGAGTCCATGAGCACTAAAGAGCACCATTCCTGCGGCTCCGCAGCCACCGATCCTGCTTACGTCGCGGAGCAGACGGGCGTGCTTCTCGACGCCCTGATGACCACCGCACCCCTGGAGTCACTCGTGGATAATGCTCGCGAACAGGTGGTCACCGACGCGATGGGCGCTCTCGTGGTCTTCGACGGCATCGTCCGCGACCACGACGGCGGGGCCCGCGTGCTGGACTTGGACTACACCGCGCACCCGAGTGCGGACGAGGAAATCAAGAAGGTGGCCACCAGCGTGCTGGCCGCGCACCCGAAGGTGCGGCTGTGGTGCGCGCACCGCACGGGGCTGCTGCGTATTGGCGAGTCCGCGTTCGTCGTGATGGCCGCCGCCGCGCACCGCCGTGAGGCCTTCGAGGCGGCCAGCGAGCTGGCGGACCGCGTCAAGGCGGAGGTGCCCATCTGGAAGGAACAAACGCGCGCGGACGGCTCCGCGCAGTGGGTGGGGCTCGAGTGATGGATCCACAGGAAACCTCGCGCTACCGGCGCCAACTCTCCCTCGCCGGCTTTGGCCCGGTGGCGCAGAACAAGCTCAAGGAAGCGCACGTGGCGGTCATCGGCGCGGGTGGGCTGGGTTCCCCGGCGCTGCTGTATCTAGCCGGCGCGGGCGTGGGCACGGTGACCATCATCGACGACGACGTGGTCTCCGTGTCTAACCTGCACCGCCAGGTCATCCACACCACGGACGGCGTGGGCACGGCGAAAGCGGACTCGGCGCGGGCGGCGATGTTGGCGCTCAACCCGCTTATCGACGTCGCCGTGGTGGGAGCCCGGCTGACCGGCGCTAACGCCCGCGACATCCTCGCCGACGCGGACGTGGTGTTGGACGGCTCGGATAACTTTGGCACCCGCTACCTGGCGTCGTGGGCGTGCGCGCACCTCAATATCCCGCACGTGTGGGCGTCCATCCTGGGCTTTGACGCGCAGCTTACCGTCTTCCACGCCGATAATGGCCCCATCTACGAGGACCTCTTCCCCACCCCGCCCCCGGCGGGCAGCGTGCCTAGCTGCTCGCAGGCGGGCGTGCTGGGCCCGGTGGTTGGCGTGGTCGGCTCCGCCATGGCGCTAGAGGCCATGAAGCTGATCACCGACGTGGGCACGCCGCTCATTGGGCGGCTGGCCTACTACTCCGCGCTTGACGGCACGTGGGAGTACATCCCGCTGCAGGCCGCGGCTGGCACGGTGCGGCGCGTGATAGAGGAAGGCCCGATCGCGGCCGCGACGTTTGAGGAACCGGCGGCGACCAGCGTCACCACTCACGACGCGAGTATCCCGGAGGTGACCACCATCCCGGAGGGGGCTCTGGTCATCGACGTGCGCGAGCCCCACGAGCACTACCAGTTCTCCATCCCCGGGGCGCTGCTTTTCCCCCTCGGGCGCATCGTCGACCACGACGAATACCCGCCCGAGATCCCCGAGGCCCTTGCTCAGGGCCGCCCGGTGGTCATGCAGTGTGCGGGCGGGGTGCGCTCGGCGCGCGCCGTCGACAAGCTCGACACCCTCGGCGTCACCGGCACCGTATCCCTGGCCGGCGGCATCGACGCCTGGCTGGACGCCCAAGGGACCTGAGCATTCCTGGCTGGATGCACTCCCCGAGGTGCCCAGAACGCTTTCTTCTCAGGTTCGACCTGGCCAAGCAGTTGTTTGAACTGGTCTTTTCTTCGCGCAAGCGCTTGAGTTATCGAGCTTCGGAGCGGCTCATATAGCCGTAGGTGCTTTGCCAGCGATTCAAGGTCGCTTCACCGATACCTGATTCGGTGAGGATCTGGGCTTGGGTCGAGCCGGCTTCCTTTAGTTTCTTGGCCTTCTCGAGCCTCTCAACGATCTGCGTGGGGTGTGCTTCGAAAATTCTTTATCGGTTGACCATTTTCCCCACTTGCCGACGGGGGCCAATGGCCACCACTCAAGACATGTGGACCGACAATCAAGGATCGATTCGGCGCCTCCACATCCATGGCCTTTACAGGACGATACTTTCGTGTCAATATCCTTCCTGGCGGAATAAGAACATTGAAGAGACGCAATCTTTCCATCAGACTTGGTGACGGGCAGCCTGAAAGCTGCTGTCTTGCTCCTGGCTCTATTGTCCGAAAGGTATCCCTTTATGCGTTTGAAGAAAACTCTAGTATTCCCTCTAGCTGCTTCTACGGCTCTCGTCGCATTCCCTGTTGCGACGGCCGGAGCAGCTCCTGCCGCACAGGAGAAGGAATGCGTCGAGACTTACCAAGTTCCCACAACTTCCGGTGCAGAACGAGAGACTGTTTCGGAAGATGACGTCAAACAAATCAATGAAGATATCGAGTCCGCAGGTGGTTCCCCCTTGCCTGCAGGAACAGTTGAGTACGGGTTCAACGATAATGGTGACGCTGTAGCCATTGACTCTAATGGTCAGGAAACAATCTTGTCTCCAGCAAAGACGATGGATGCTGAGCTTAATTCAGAATCAATCCAGACTAGGGCGGCAGAGGAACAGCAAGATAAGGGAGTTCTTAGCGCAGCTGCCGCAACCATTGCTGGTTGCGCTGGTGGCGTCATTGGTTACGACACCATCCTGTCTATTCTAGAGAAGAGGGTTTCCTATTGGGCCTTAGTAAAGTTCCTCGCTAAGAAAATTGGACCAGGACTTGCGATCAGCTGTATTGCCGGTGCGGGTGGTGGCCTTGCCACCTACATGGGGTGGTAAAACATGCGCTTAGCGGTGACTCTTTGCGGATTTTTAGTGACACTTGGCATATTTCATTTCTCCACTGATATGGCCTGGTTCCCTGCCGTGTTCTTTGCCGGAATCGCTGGGCTTATCGCAGGTGTAGCACTGACAGAATCTGGGCGGCAAGCAGCCCGTCGAATTCTGTATAACCTTCCTCGGGGATGGTCCTAGCTCCAAGGGCCAGAATTAAAATCAAGATGCGATGCAAGCATTCGCATTATGATGAATCGCCCTGGGTTTGTGGAGGGCGGCGTTTAAGCCGCTTGGGCTTCGATCGTATTGAAGTGCCCCGGGTTTTGTTCCTAGGCATGTGCCTTGATTTCCACTAACTCGCGGCCCGGACTACCGGTCAAAAACACGCCCTCAAGCGTAACCGGCGTACGGTCGTCCAGCACCTGGTAAAGACTTTGCGTGTTCTTCCACGAGCCCCACCCACACGTCGCAATCTCAAAGCCAGCCAAGTCAGCCCACGACCGCCTACGAATCGCTTTTCAGAAATTGATGCAGCCCCTGGCATTTAAGGCTGGGAAGGTTTAAGTTCAAAATAGACCAACAGCATCCAACCAATGGATAATACGTATATCACAATCCACGCGTAGCTTGTATCAATCAGCGCGAGTCCAAACAAACAAAGCGCGACTATCGCATCCCTGAATCCCGGAAACTTAATCTTAGGGGGAGAAGTTGTTGTATGGACGTGATTAACCCTTCGCGAAGCGAAGCACAGAACTAACGCTGCAATGAGAAGCACACCAAAAAATAACCAAAAAACCTTTGGGGCAGTATCCGCCAGTCCGGTGCGGTAACTTGCATGCATGCCAAGAGTCATACCGCCTATTGCAAAGGGAACTATACGACGCAGAATTAGTTGTTTATCGGCCATTGTCCTTCCTTTTACTCAATTGCGGACTTCAATGGAGGGAACGCCCATTGTGGGTAGAGTGCCACACCTTTGCCCTGTACCAAGGCTCCAATGATTTTGGCAGCGAGATCAACAAAGAACCCAATGCCGAGTAGCGCAATACCACCGGAAATTGCAGTGCCCACGGGGCCACCCATCATTCCTGAAACAGCGGTGAATGCTGCAGCAAGTGCACAAGGGCCTGCTTCAGCAGCAGTAGCTACTGCTACAAACGCACCGGTGGTGAGTGCCTCGTTAGAAATATAGTAGCGTGGTCCAGCATTCGCGGTCGTCGCCATTCCCTGGACGCCGGTTGAGCTTTCTATAGTGGTAGTTGGCGTATATTTTCCTGCGAGAATATCGCGGAAATCAGACACCTGCTCGTCGTTAAAACTATAATCGCTTTTGAGTTCGGCATCAGTGAGATCTGATTCGAGCTTCTTGCCATTATTGGTTGTACTGAAGCGATCATTGTCTAGCTGCGCAATCTTGCACGCCAGGGCAATATCTTCGTTCTGTGAAGCGTTTGCATCAGGTACCTCCGCACAGTTGGCGGTGTCGTTCTGAACTGGTGTTGCAGCAGCTACTGCAACACTTGTCGCGGACAACGTTGTTGCTGCCACTAAAGTAGCTGCTAGCTTTTTGATGATTGCCAGGAGTTTCCTTTCAAGGGCACTGAATCTATGGGGAGGATGAGGAAATTTCCTCAAACATAATATAGATCAAATATAGATCCACTAGAACCTCGGCGGGATCGTCAAGAGGCAAAAGTGATACGAAAGTATCGAATTTCAGCTCTCGGGAGCTAGTTCAAAAACCCGGAGCTTGACATACCGCCGCGCCACAGTGCGGACCACCGTTGCTGACCCTGATGCGCCGAACAGGCGTGATCTCCTCTGTCGCAGCTTCACCCCTCCGGTGCCGACATGAAGCGTCCTGGGTTTAGTTCCGCTTCTTTTACTACCCCGTATTGACGGGCTGGGTGAGATGGTACTCGATTTCTACTTCCTGCGGTGTGGCGTAGTCCAATGCTTCGTGAAGGCGCTTGGTGTTCCACCAATGCACCCACCGCAAGGTCGCCAACTCAACTTCCCCCACTGACTGGGCGATGTCCCGAAACATCTGTAGGCGATGTCTCAACTCATCACATGGCGGAGACGGCGGGATTTGAACCCGCGGTGAGTTTCCCCACGCTGGTTTTCAAGACCAGTGCATTCGGCCGCTCTGCCACGTCTCCATCGTGCGCGTGCGCACGGGCTTAGGTTACCGGATGCGTGCGCCCGCACGGAAACCGCACCCCAATGTCTGTGATTCCAATAGGGTGGATCCCATGACTCAGACAGCTGATAACACGCAGACCATGAAGGCCATGAAGGCCATTGTGCAGAAGGACCCCGAGGATCCCGCCTCGCTGGTGCTCGAGGACGTCGCCATGCCGGAACTTGCCGACGGCGAGGTGCTAGTGAAGGTCGCCGCCGCGGGCGTGAACCGGGCGGACCTACTGCAGGCGCGCGGGCACTACCCGCCGCCGGCGGGGGCGTCGGAAATTATCGGCCTGGAGTGCGCGGGCACCATCGCGGACGCGGGCACCACCGGGCGCGAGGTCGGCGAGGAGGTCGGGTGCCTGTTGGCCGGCGGCGGTTATGCGGAGTACGTCGCGGTGCCGGAGGGCCAACTGCTACCCATCCCGAAGGGTTATTCGCTTGTCGACGCCGCCTCGGTCATCGAGGTCGCCTGCACCGTGTGGTCCAACCTGGTCATGGAGGCCGGGCTGGGCCGCGACCAGACGGTGCTCATCCACGGCGGCGGCGGAGGCATCGGCACCTTTGCCATCCAGGTGGCCAAGTCCTTAGGAGCCAAGGTGGCGGTCACGGCGGGCAGCGCGGAGAAGCTGGAGACCTGCATGCGTTACGGCGCGGACGTGCTCATCAACTACAAGGAGCAGGACTTCGCCGAGGAGCTCAAGGGCCAGTGCGACGTCATCTTGGACATCATCGGCGCGAAGTACCTGAAGCAGAACATGAAGTCGCTGAAGAAGGATGGCCACATGGTCATCATCGGCATGCAGGGCGGCACCAAGGCAGAGATCAACCTCGGCGCGCTGGTGGCCAATCGCCTGACCCTCCAGGGCACCACGCTGCGCGCGCGGGATACCGAGGCCAAGGCGGCGATTGTGGCCGAGACCGTGAAGAACGTGTGGCCGCTGCTGGAGTCCGGGCGCATCAAGCACCACCGCCACGCCACGTTCCCGCTGGCCGACGCCGCGAAGGCACACGCGGCCCTGGATTCCGGCGACGTCACCGGCACGTTGGTGTTGACGGTCTAGGCTTAGGCTAACGAGGCCACCACGCGGACCAGGTGCTCCACGTCCGCGTGGGTGTTGAACGGGCTCAGCGACACCGTCACCGCGCCGCCGAGATCCGCGATGCCCATCTCCTGCAGCAGCGGGGTCTGCGGCGTGATGGTGGTGACCAGGCCGTTATCGAACAGGCGCTGGTGCACGAGCTCCGCGGGGACACCGCGGACGGCGAAGGTCAGCGCGGGCAGGCGCTCGCTGCTGGCGTGCGCCGCGGCCTCACCGGTCACGCCGAGGATGTGCACGGCGGGCAGCGTGGACATGAAAGTATAAAGGTCGTCGGCCAGATCGCCCAGGTAGTCCGAGGTAGCGAACATGGAGGTCACCAGCCGCTGGCGGCGGGTGCCCTTGCTGTCCACCATCGCGGCCAGGTGATCGACCAGCGGCGAGACCGCGCCCGCCAGCCCGGCCGAGACCGGGGTCTCCAGCTTGGAGGCCGCGGGCCCGGAGTAGGCCGGGTGCAGCGCGTCCACGCGGTTGAACATAGCCACGTCCCGGAAGACTAGCGCCGCCATTTGCGGGCCGCCGAGCCGCCCAAGATCCACGGCCACGATATCCGCGCCCAGCGCGTCGATGTCAATGACCTGGTGCGGGGCCAGCGCCGTGACGTCGATAAGCGTCCACGCCCGCGAGCGCGCCCGGACCTTTTCCACTACGTCCTCCACCGGGGCGAGGGTGCCCAGCAGGTCGTCCGCGGCGGAAAACGCCACCAAGCGCGTGGAGCCGTCCACGATCTCGTCGTACTGGTACGCCGGCAGCTCGCCGGTGCCCAGGTCCGGCTGCGCCCACCGCACCTCAGCGTCCACACCCTCGAGCGCGCTGGTGAGTAGGGGGTCGTCGAGGCGCGACAACACGATGGACGAGGAATAGCGCACCAGCGGGCCCAGCGAGCGCGCCACAGACTGATACAACGCCGGCAGGCTAGGGCCTAAGACGACGGACTCGGCGCTACCACCCACCAGGTCCGCGATCGCGGTGCGCGCGGCAGCCAGGTGCGTGGCGGCCTCCAAACGCCCGGGAGTCGCGGGCGCGGAGTGGGAACCCGTCGGGGCGTCGAGAAGCGCGACGGAGGAACGAAACGCGCGGGCGACACCGGAAATGACGCGCTCCGGGAGCTGCGGCGCCTCGTGAGCGTTCAGGTACGTCCAGCCATCACCCAGGGCGGTGTACGCACCCCGCACGCTGGCCACATCAAACTCGTGGTAAGACGTTTGACCTGTGTCCAAGACACCCACCTTTCGCCATTGCTGTCCCGATCGTGCCACGAGCCGTGTCACCGATCGCACCCCACTGTATACCGTTCGCGATACCCCGCCACTATAGCCAAAAACCGTATGGGGCAAACACACTTTAACCCCATAAGGGACTAGGGTAAGGAAACGTGCACGACAACGATAAGCTGCTCAAAGACATTGAGCGCATGACGGAGACCCCCGAGCAAGGCGAGACCCCGCCCTCGCATTCGCAGACCTTCGCGGCCGCCTTCGCCGACCTTACGCAGGGCGCCCGCCAGCGCGAGCTCTGGTGGATGCTCGGCCTGCAAGACATCAAGCAGCGCTACCGCCGCTCGGTGTTGGGACCGTTCTGGATCACCATCGCCACGGGCGTCATGGCCTTGGCGCTCGGCCTGTTGTACTCCATGCTCTTCCAGATCCCCGTGGCGGAGTTCCTGCCGCACGTCACGGTGGGTCTTATCATGTGGAACTTCATCTCGGGCGCCATCAAGGAAGGCTCGACGATCTTCATTGATAACGAGGGCCTCATCAAGCAGCTGCCGGCGCCACTCTCGGTACATGTGTACCGCCTGGTGTGGCGGCAAATGCTGTTCCTGGGCCACAACCTCATCATCTGGCTTATCTTGATCGTCATCTTCCCGCGGCCGCTGGGGTGGGAGTTCTTCCTGTTCATCCCGGCGCTCTTGCTGCTCATGGTCAACGGCGTGTGGGTGGCCATGTTCTTCGGCATGGTGGCCACCCGCTTCCGCGACGTCGCCCCGCTGCTGGAGGCGCTGACCCAGCTGCTGTTCTACGTCACCCCGATCGTGTGGACCACCTCTACCCTGGAAAACCAGGGCGGTGAGGTGGCCCAACGCGCCAAGATCGCGGAGCTCAACCCGCTGTTCCATTACCTGGAAATCGTGCGCGCCCCCATGATCGGCGCCCCGGTGGAGGCCTACCACTGGTGGATCGTGCTGGGCTGCACCGTCGTCGGCCTCGGCCTGGCCCTGCTGGCCATGCGCCAGTGGCGTTTCCGCGTGAGCTACTGGGTATAAGGAGAAGCAACCATGGTTTCCATTGATACGTACAACGCTTGCGTGGACTTCCCCATCTTTGACGCCAAGTCCCGCTCGCTGAAGAAGGCGATGCTGTCCACCGCCGGCGGCGCGATTGGCAAGAACGCGGACAACACCGTGGTGGTGGAGGCGCTCAAAGACATCAACCTGCACCTGCGCGAGGGCGACCGAGTAGGGCTGGTCGGGCACAACGGCGCCGGCAAGTCCACACTGTTGCGCTTGCTCTCCGGCATCTACGAGCCCACGCGCGGCTCGGCCGACGTGCGCGGCCGCGTGGCGCCCGTGTTTGACCTAGGCGTGGGCATGGACCCGGAGGTCTCCGGTTACGACAACATCATCATCCGCGGGCTGTTTTTAGGCCAGACCATCAAGCAGATGAAAAAGAAAATGGACGAGATCGCCGAGTTCACCGAGCTGGGCGACTACCTGGCCATGCCACTGCGCACCTACTCCACCGGCATGCGCGTGCGCCTGGCGTTGGGTGTGGTGACCTCCATTGAGCCGGAGATTTTGCTTCTCGACGAAGGCATTGGCGCCGTCGATGCGGCATTCATGGCCAAGGCCAGGGTCCGGCTCCAGGAGATGGTGGAGCGTTCCGGCATTCTGGTCTTCGCGTCCCACTCCAATGATTTCTTGGCCCAGCTGTGCAACACCGCGCTGTGGGTTGACCACGGGCACATCCGTGAGGCCGGCCTGGTAGCCGACGTGGTGGAGGCCTACGAGGGCCCCGGCGCGGGCGACTACGTGCGTGACCTGCTCGAGCGCTTCGATACCGAAGAGGAGAACTAACCGATGCCAGCTTCCACCCAGCCCGCAGCCTCCACCCCGGTGCTCGATCCTCACGGCAGCACCGCCGCGGTCATCGTGACCCACAATCGCGTGCAGCTGCTGCGCGCCTCTCTGGAGCAGGTGGCGCGGCAAACCCACCCGGTGCAGTGGGTGATCGTGGTGGACAACGGCGCGGACGACGCGGTGCGCGACCTGGTCACTGAGCTGGCGGGCGAGCGCGCGGTGTACGTGCCGTCGAAGACGAACCTGGGAGGCGCGGGCGGCTTCGCCCTGGGCTTCCTCACCGCCCTCTCGCTGGGCGCGGACGCGGTGTGGTGCGCGGACGACGACGGCCGCCCCGCCGACGAGAACGTGTTGGCGGAGCTCTACCGCGTGGCGGCAGCACACCAGTTGCACGAGGTGTCCCCCGCGGTGTGCAACATCGACGATCCCGGTAGGCTGGCGTTCCCCTTGCGCCAGGGCCTGGTGTGGCGCCGTCGCATGGATGAGCTGGAGGGCGACTTCCTGCCGGACATCGCCTCGCTGTTTAACGGCGCGCTGATTTCTGCAGCCGCGATGGAGATTATCGGTGTGCCGGACTACCGCCTGTTTATCCGCGGCGACGAGGTGGAATACCACCGCCGCTTGGCGGGCTCCGGTCTGTCTTTCGGCACCGCGCTGACGTGCTCTTACCTGCACCCGGACGGCTCCGACGAGTTCAAGCCCATCCTGGGCGGCACGATGCACACCCAGTACCCGGAGGGCGAGTTCAAGCGCTTCTTCACCTACCGTAACCGCGGCTACCTGCTGTACCAGCGCGGCATGCGCAAGCTGCTGCCGCAGGAGTTCGCACGGTTTGGCTGGTTCTTCCTAGTGCAGCGCCGCGACCCTAAGGGCTTCGCCGAATGGCTGCGCCTGCACAACCAGGGCCGCCGCGAGGACTTCCACCGCCCGGCCTAGTTACGGACCCCCATCCGCTGCGCCGGGGCGGTGTCGTGCCCCTTCCCCTTGTATTTCTCTATTTTCTTATGTCCCCGAGGCCTTCATTGCTCTGTCGTGTGATGTGGCCAAGCAGCTATCCCCTCCCCCTGTTGTGTGTGCCTCACTGTGTCTGACGTCATGTTTAGACTGCCACAGTTTCCCCACGGGTTCCGGCCAATATTCTCCAATAATCGCGCCAAGCAATGCTGTACAAGCACTCTAAAATTGTTAATAAATCTTAGGCGTGCGAAAACACATTGATGTAAGAGGTCACGACGCCGCCGCCAGCGCGATAATTCTTATGTTTACCACAGGGGCATGTCAGCGATCTCTAATACTTTGGCGGCGTCAGCTGTCGTCTAACCCACAAACTCCAGCTTCCGGTGCGTGGTGCGGAAGATGAGAAAGCGCTGCACGAGGAAGTTGATGAGAGAGGCCACCAACTGCGCCACCACGAACGTGGCCACCAGCGCCACCGTGGAGGGCCACCCCAACGTGTCATCGAAGTACGCGAAGCCCCACCGCGTCAACAAGATATTGACCATGTACGTCACGCCGTAGGTCAGGGCCACGGCCACGAAGCGGCGCTTCGACGGCGCTGCCCGGAACGTCCAGCGGCGGTTCAGGATATAGGCCGCCAAGGTGCCAGCCACGAAACCGACGGTGCGCGCCTCCGTGGGCGCCAACAGGTCCAGCGCGATCTGGAACAACCACGTCAGGCTCAGGTCAATGACCGCGGAGATGCCGCCAGTAATGAGAAACTTGATGGATTGGGCGCTGAGCGTCTGGGACTCGGAAAGCTCAGACACGCTCATGAGGCTAGACGCCTCGACCTCCTCTACGGGTGGCTGGCTTTCCATGTCGTCGCCTCCTTCAACGCCGGGACTAGCGAGCCTTAAAAATAAACGCCCGCTGAATAGCGAAATTGGTGATGGTCGCCACGCCCTGCGCGATAACATAGGACACGGTGTTCATCACTCCGCCTTCCAAGCCTAGTGCCACCAGGGGCGCCTCGGTGATACGGAACATGATGTTTTGCACCAAGAACGTGGACAGGTACAGCAACCCCACGGCCACAGCGGTCCGACCGCTGACCTTGGACCCGAAGGTGAACCGCGCGTTAGCGAGGTACGCGGCGATGGTGCCAAAGACCCAGCCCACTGCCTTCGCGCTGCCGCGCGGCACGCCGAAGTTGATGAGCAGCATGGTCAGCCCCCAGTCCAGGAGCGCGGTGAAAATACCCACCCCGACAAAGCGCGTCAATTGCGTGCGCAGGCTGGTACCTTTTACTTCCACGTCCGGTTCAGTCACGTCTGGACACTCTACCGCACCCCCAACGGCGCCCCGCTGTTTACGCGCCGCGCAAGAGTGCTCGGTAAACGTCCAGCCGATCCACCGGGGGCAGGGCGCTGGGGCCGGCGCCCCCGACGTCGGACAGCACCTGCAACGAGGAGCTGCACAGGTCGCGCACCTCGGCGGCGCTCAAAGGCTTGCCGGATTCGTCGTGCCAGCCCAAAGCATCCATCGTGGTTTCCGCCACGGTGTTGGTAGTCTCGTCGTCGCTCATGCAGGCAAGCCCCAAGACGGTAGACCAGAACGCGTCGGTTCCTTCCGTGGTGACCTCCCGGGGCAGACTCGCCAGCTGCCTTGCGACGCCCGCATCCACCTCCGGCTCGCGGTTGAGGTCCATGGCCTGCAGCAAAGGCACGAAGTCGAAGAGCTTGGAGCGACTGATCACGCTGCGCACGCCCCCGGCGACGGTGCCCAACACGGCGTCGATAGTATCCTGCCCGGTAAGCCGGGAGTTGATCTCGGTGAGGTCGAAGTTGCGGCCCGGGAACGCGCCCGAACCACCGATGCACAGTGCTTGAGGGGTATCCGCGTCACGCGGGTAGATGTCGGCGGCCTGGATGGTGAAGTCCCACAACCCCCAGGTGTAATCGAGCTGATCACCCACGCGGGTGATAAATTCCCGTAAGTTATGCCCCGGGTCGATGCGCTCGCCGCGGGCGTGGACGTGCACGAAAAACGCCCAGGGGGAGCTTTCCGCGCCGAGACCAAAACAGGTGGTCAGGACTCCATGCAGCTCGTGGAAGGTCAAGGCATCATTGACGCCAACGTGGCGGTGCACCTCGCCGTCAGAACGAACGTTGGACACCTGCAGAATAATGGTGTGGGGACGGCGGGCTTGGAAATCCGCGAGGTCCGACACCGATGCGAGCCCCGCGGCCCGGCGGGCGCCGGGGCGTTGACTGTGCTGGCTCATCATGACCCCCAGGGTAGCGACTTCCCTGTGCCCCTACCGTTATCCCAGTTCAGCAGCCGAAATGGGCTACTCGGCGCCCTTAGCGCGGGCGTCGCACTCGGAAGAAATAAAGACAATGAGCGCCACCGCGGCGCCGATGAGAGAAAACGGTTTGCGCACCCCCTTCTTCCGCAGCTTGCGCGCCATCCAGGACACGCACACCTTGTCCCACCACAGGCTCAGACCGAACAGGCCCAGCACCCCGCCGAGCACGCCGTAAATCTGGGCAGTGCTGGCGTTGTCGAACCACTGCTTCACGTGGTTGCCGGCGTCGTCTGCGGCGGACTTTTCAGCGGGGCCCTCTGCCGCGACCTCGGCAGGTTCGCGGACTTCCTCCAGGTTCTCGTCTTCATCACGGTCATCGCGGCGCGCGTTGGCCACGCCGATGGCGGTGATTCCCGCGACAATAACGCCACCGAAGCCCACAACGCGAGCCAGGGTGCTCTTGGCAAAATCCGGCACCGCGTACAGCGCGCCCAGCGTCAGCGCCTGGACCGCGCGGCCTGCCATGGTGTCATCGAGTGCGTAATTGTCTTCTGGCGCCACCGCACTATCGGCTGCGCCGTTGGAGTTCATGCTGTTGGTGGAGTTGTGTGCAGTCATGGCCCCCACTATATCGACGCACCGGACACCAGCGTTGGCACGTGCTCCGGCTCCTCGTGCCACAGCATGATGGGAGCAGTATGACGGTGACCACTTCCTGTTGTTGTTGAGCAATCGCACAGCTGTCCCGCAGATCGTGCGGGGTAGGCTGGGGACATGTTTGGTTTCGGGAAGAAGCGCTACAACGCGGAAGAAGACAAGCGCAACGGTGTGCACATGGCGGCGCAACACACCAACGTGCCACTCAACGACTTCATGACCCGCCTGATGGCCGAGGAAATCCCTTTCCTCGACACCGCGGAGCGCCAGGAAATCTACGCTCTCCTGGAAGAACACCGCGCCGCGGGGAAACCGGACATCACCTCCCAGGACGAACTCCCGCCACGGATCCGCGAGATCATGGATCTCTAGGTCCCCCGTCGCCTCACGTCGCGCCAATCGTCATGTCCGCACCGGACGTACTATTGGTTACCGAAGACCATTAAAGAAATTGAGGGAATGTCTCACATGACCATGGAACTGCACACCGAAGAAAAATCCCTACACGGTTGGGGGCGCACCGCGCCGTCCACCGCGCACGTGCTTCGCACCTCCAATGTCGAAGAAATCCAGAAGGCCGTGGCTCTGGTGGCCGATGACAATGCGGACAAGCCCGCGCACCTGCGCCGTGGCGTGATTGCCCGAGGCATGGGCCGCTCCTACGGCGACCCGGCGCAAAACGGCGGCGGTCTCGTCGTCGATATGCAGGCGCTCAACCACATCCACTCCATCGACCCGGATTCCGGCATCGTGGACGTAGACGGTGGCGTCACCCTGGACCAGCTCATGAAGGCAGCGCTGCCGTTCGGCCTGTGGGTCCCGGTCCTGCCCGGCACCCGCCAGGTCACCATCGGTGGCGCCATCTGCCCAGATATCCACGGCAAGAACCACCACTCCGCCGGTTCCTTCGGCGACCACGTGGTGTCCATGGAGCTGCTGGTGGCCGACGGCCGCGTCCTGCACTTGGCGCCTGAAGGCTCCGACGACGATCCGTCCGGTGACCTGTTCTGGGCCACTGTCGGCGGCATGGGCCTGACCGGCATCATCTTGCGGGCGCGCATCCAGATGACCAAGACGGAGACCGCCTACTTCATCGCGGACACCGACCGCACGGAAAACCTGGACGAGACCGTGGCTTTCCACTCGGACGGCTCGGAGAAGAACTACACCTACTCCTCCGCGTGGTTCGACGTCATCTCCCCAGAGCCCAAGCTCGGCCGCTCCACCATCTCCCGCGGCTCCCTAGCCACCCTGGATCAGCTCAAGGAGTTTGCCCCGAAGCTGGCCAAGGACCCGCTGAAGTTTCATGCCCCGCAGCTGATGACCGTGCCGGACGTCTTCCCGTCCTGGACCATGAACAAGCTGACGCTGTCCGCCATCGGCGAGGCCTACTACATGATGGGCGCCCCGGCGCGGAACCAGGTGAAGAACCTGACGCAGTTCTACCAGCCGCTGGATCTCATCGGTGAGTGGAACCGCGGTTACGGTTCCAAGGGCTTCCTGCAGTACCAGTTCGTGGTGCCGATGGACGCCGTGGAGCCGTTCAAGCAGATCATCCGCGACATGCAGTCCTCCGGCCACTACTCCGCGCTGAACGTGTTCAAGCTCTTCGGCCCGGGCAACCGCGCACCGCTGTCCTACCCGATGCCGGGCTGGAACGTGTGCGTGGACTTCCCGATCCGTCCGGGCCTGGGCCAGTTCCTCGATGAGCTGGACAAGCGCGTCCTGGAGTTCGGCGGCCGCCTCTACTTGGCCAAGGAGTCGCGCGCTTCTGCGGAGGACTTCCACAAGATGTACCCGGGCCTAGACGGCTGGCTGCGTACCCGCAACGAGATTGACCCCACCGGCGTCTTCGCCTCCGACATGTCCCGCCGCCTCGAGCTGCACTAGTCGCGTAACCACTGACTTTTTGAAAGGTTTAACTTCATGCTTAACGCTGTAGGCCAAGCCCAGCACATCGTCTTGTTCGGCGGCACCAGTGAGATTGGTCAGGGTATCGTCTCTGAGTTCCTCACCAAGGGTCCCGCCAAGGTCACCCTGGCCGCCCGCGCTGATTCCCCGCGTATCGACGCCGCCGCGGAGTCCCTCCGCCAGGCTGGCGCCAGCGCCGTTGAGGTCGTGGACTTCGACGCCACCGATTTCGACTCCCACCCCGACGTCGTGGAGCGCGTCTTCGCCGGCGGCGACGTCGACGTCGCCATCGTCGCCTTCGGCACCCTGGGCGACCAGGAGCAGCTGTGGCAGGAGCACGCCGCGGCCGTCGCCAGCGCACAGGTCAACTACACCGGCCCAGTTTCCCTGGGTGTGCTGCTGGGCCAACGCTTCAAGCAGCAGGGCCACGGCACCATCGTCGCTCTGTCCTCTGTGGCGGGCATGCGCGTGCGCCGCTCCAACTTTGTCTACGGTGCGTCCAAGGCGGGCGTCGACGGCTTCTTCATCAACCTGGGCGAGGCGCTGCGCGGCTCCGGCGCCAAGGTCTTGGTTGTCCGCCCGGGCCAGGTGCGCACCAAGATGTCCGCCGAGGCCGGTGAGGCGCCGCTGACCGTAAACGTCGAGGACGTCGCCAAGGCCACCGTGGACGCGGTGCTGTCTGGCAAGCAGTCCATCTTCGTGCACCCACTGTTTGAGTACGTGTCCTTGGCCTTCAAGTTCATCCCGCAGGCCATCTTCCGCCGCCTCCCGTTCTAGGAGGCCGAGCCGGTACCGGAGGAATTGTGCGACAATGTTCCTCCGGTACCCGTTTCACCCGCAACCTGTGCGAAACTGATGCGTATGAGCATTGCAGATTCCGCCACGGGTATACCCTCGGCCATTGGTCTTGAGGGCGAATCCGGATCCATCGTGCGGCCCCAGCTGCGCGAAAAGGCCTACGCGTCTGACCTTCCCACGCTGAAGCGGACCGTTTTCGGCATCCTCCTCGCTATCTTCGGCGGCAGCGCCGTGACGTTGCTGGCCTGGAAGATTCTCAAGGCCACGTCGCTGCCCGCGTTCAACACCTCGATGGTGACGCGCGCACTGAGCACCTTTGCGCTGGCAATCTTCCTCGTGGCTCTGGCCGTGCTCCTGTTCTTCTGGCTTCGCGACGAATCCCACGCAGCAAAAAGTGAATCCACGCTGTCTCGGCCGCGGTGGCGCATCTGGCTGACCTACGCCTTGTCGTATCTTTCCCCGGCGTTCCTTACCATCACCACGCTGGGCATCCCGTTGTCCGCCTCCCGCCTCTGGCTGGACGGCATTCAGGTAGACCAGGTGTTCCGCACCCAGTTCCTCACCCGCATGACGGAAACGGCCGCCAACCAGGACATGGCGTATATCGACATGCCTACCTACTACCCCATCGGTTGGTTCTGGCTCGGCGGACGCCTAGCAAACCTGCTGGGTATGCCGGGCTGGGAGGTCTACCAGCCGTGGGCTCTCGTCTCCCTGGCCGCCGCGGGTTGCCTGCTCGTCCCGGTATGGCAGCGCCTCACCGGTTCCCTGCCTGTGGCCACCGCCATTGCGCTGACCACCATGGCTATCTGCCTCACACTCAACGCTGAGGAACCCTACGGCGCCGTCGTGGCCATGGGCATCCCTGCCGCCGCCGTCATGGCGCGCCGCGCGCTGCTCGGCCGCTGGTCGGCCAGCCTTGCGCTAGCACTTTACCTGGGTCTTTCTGCCACGTTCTACACGCTGTTTACCGGCGTCGCAGCGCTCGCGGTGGCCACGCTCATCGCCCTAGTCCTCGCCATCACCCACCACACCTGGCAGCCCATCCTGCACCTGGTGGTCATTGGCGTGACCTCACTGGCGATCGCGGCTATCGCGTGGGCGCCTTACCTGCTGGCGTCGTGGCGCAGCGCCGACCCTGTACAGTCCGCGGCGCAGTCCTACCTGCCTGGCGAGGGCACGGAGACCCCGTTCCCATTCCTGGCGCCGTCAATTATTGGCGTGCTGTGCTTTCTCGGCGTGGTCTACATCGTCTTCCGCTTCCGCGATCCGGACGTCAAGGTGATGACTGCCGCACTGCTCGGCGTTTATGCTTGGACCCTGGCGTCGATGGCGTTCACCGTCGCGGGCACCACCTTGTTGGGCTTCCGCACCACCGTCATCATCGTTATGCAGCTAGCCACCCTTGGTGTCCTCGCGCTTGCCGACGCCCGCCTCGTGGGCATCCACCGCTTCTACCCCGAACGGTTCAGCCCCGAGGTCAGCGCGCGCGTCACCGCGCTGTTCCTCATCCTGTGCACCGCGGGCGGCATTTTCTATGCCCAGTCCATCCCCAAGGAGAACCAGACCGCGATCGACCACGCCTACTCTGACACCGACGGCTACGGCGAGCGCGCGGACCGCTACGCGCCGGACTCCACCAAGTACTATGCGGAGATCGTCGATCGCCTGCACGAGTGGGGCCACCCCTTCGAGGACACCGTGGTGCTGGCCGATGAGACCCACTTCATGGGTTACTACCCGTACTACGGCTTCAATGCGTTCACCAACCACTACGCCAACCCGCTGGGCAACTACAACGCCCGTGCGTCGCATATCAGCGACTGGGGCAACCGCTCCTGGGGCGATCTGAAGAATCCGCAGAAGTTCCTCGACGAGCTCGACGCGGCGCCGTGGCACGCCCCGGACGTCATGCTGTTCCGCGGCGATCTGGAGAATAAGGAAGAGGGTTTCAAGACCCACATCGCCGAGGACATCTACCCCAACCAGCCGAATAACCGCTACGTGTCCGTGCTGTTTAACCCAGCCGTCTTCAGCGAGGAGTTGTGGCATGTCGAACAGTTCGGCCCGTTCGTCGTGGTCGCACGCAAATAACCAGGGGTGACCCATTAGACTGCCTCAGTGTGTCAACATCTGAGCCAACCGTAGATAATCCCGCGCCCGCCTCGCGCCCGGTCGCGACGTCGCCACGCCCGCAGGCCCCCGCCTGGCTGAAGAACCTAGCCATCATCTCGGGTCTGTTGGGCTTCCTATTTTTCGTGGCCACGCCGCTGCTACCGGTCAACCAGACCCAGTCCTCGCTGAGCTGGCCACAAAACGACTCGCTGAGCTCCGTCAACGCGCCACTCATTTCCGTGGCGCCGGAGTCCCTGGAGCTGTCCATCCCGGCCGCCGCCGCGGACGAACTCAACGAGGGCGAGTCTGTCCTGTTGTCCACGGTGCCCCCGGATTCCACGGAGGCCACCAACCGTGGCCTGTTCGTGGACACCTCCGACGACGGCCTGGCCGTCACCTCGCTGGAGAAGGTGCTGCTCGATCTGTCGCCGAAGGAGCTCAAGGAGCTTCCCGACGACGCCGTGCTCACCATCCGCGCCGACGGTGAGGGCACCACCGTGACCATCGGCGACATCACCGAGGAGACCAAGGAGGATCTGCGCCCGCAGGTCACCGGCATCTACTCCGAGCTGAGCGACAACCCCGACACCGCCTCCCAGCTCATCGACGCCGGGTTGCAGGCCGACGTGGAGATCAACTCCCGGTTTACCTCCACCCCGTCCGCGATCAAGCAGGTGGCGATGTGGGGTGGCATCGTGTTCACGCTCATTGCCTTGTTCTGCCTCTACCGCATCGACCGCCTCGACGGCCGCCGCGGCTCGTTTATGCCCGCCTCGTGGAAGCAGGTCCGCCCGCTGGACGGCGTGGTGGCCGCCATCCTCGGCTACTGGCACATCTTCGGCGCCAACACCTCCGACGACGGCTTCTTGCTCACCATGGCGCGCGTGTCCGAGAACTCCGGCTACATGGCCAACTACTACCGCTGGTACGGCGTGCCCGAGTCCCCGTTCGGCTCCCCCTACTACGACATCCTGGCGCTGTTCGCCCAGGTCTCCACGTCCTCGGTGTGGATGCGCATCCCGGCGCTCATCTCCGCGCTGTGTATCTGGTTCATCCTCTCGCGCGAGATCCTCCCGCGCCTGGGCGCGAATATCGACGGCCGCCGCGTGGCCCACTGGACGGCCGCGTTCATGTTCCTGGCGTTCTGGCTCCCCTACAACAACGGCACCCGCCCGGAGCCCGTCGTGGCCCTCGGCGTGCTGTTTACCTGGGCGTCCTTTGAGCGCGCCATTGCTACTCGACGCCTCCTGCCCGCCGCCGTGGGCACCATCGCCGCCACCTTGACCCTGGGCGCCGGCCCCACCGGCCTGTTCGCGGTGGGCGCGTTCCTGGTCTCACTGCCGCAACTGTTTCAGATCATGGGCGCCCGCGCGGCGTCGATAAGCACCAAGCCCGCCGTGGCCTGGACGGCCATGATCGCACCATTCCTAGCCACCGGCACCGCCATCCTGGTAGCCGTATTCGCGGACCAGACCTTCGCCGGCGTGATGGAATCCATCCGCGTGCGCGGCGAGGTGGGCCCGGCCCTGCCGTGGTACTCCGAGTACCTGCGCTACACCACCTTGTTCCAGCAGACCGTCGACGGCTCCTTTACCCGCCGGTTTGCCATGTTCACCATGCTGTTCTGCCTGGGTCTGGTCATCTTCTCCATGATGAAATACCACCGGGTGCGCGGCGCGGCTCTGGGCCCGACGCAGCGCCTGCTGCTCATCGTGTTCTTCTCCATGTTCTTCCTCATGTTCACGCCGACCAAGTGGACCCACCACTTCGGCATCTACGCCGGTATCGCCGGCGCTATCGCGGCGCTGGGCGCGGTGGTGCTGTCCCAGATCGCTGTGAAGTCGCCGCGCGCGCGGACCTTCTCCATCGCGGGCGTGCTCTTCCTGCTGGCGTTGTGCCTGGCCGGCTGGAACGCCTGGTGGTACGTTTCTTCCTTCGGCATCCCGTGGTGGGACCGCACCATCCAGTTCAAGGCCATCGAGGCCAACACGGTGATGCTGGCCCTGGCGCTGCTCACCGCAGGTATCGGCGTGGTGCAGTCCCTGCGCTACAGCATGCGCGCGGAGCGTACCGATGCCGCGACAGAGGCCGCGAAGGTCTCCCGCTGGGCACCGATCATGTCCGCGCCCATCGCTATTGCGTGCGTGGCCGTGGTGGTCTTTTCCATGCTGTCTCTGGGCAAGGGTTTCCTCTCCCAGTCCCCGGCGTACTCCGTGGGCAAGGGCAACGTGCGCTCCCTGGCGGGTAATACCTGCGCCATGGCCAACGACGTCATGGTGGAGGCCAACCCCAACGACGCCTTCCTCACCCCGGTCGGCGACGTGACACTCGGCGACTCGTTGGAGGCCCCAGAAGAAGATTCGACCGGCTTCGACCCGAACTCCATCCCGGGGTACATTGAGCCGGATAACCCGGGCTCGGCGTCGGTCGGCGCCATCGGCGGCCAGGGCAACGAGTCCGCGGCGGCGCCGGGCTCCACCAGCACTGGCTCCTCGGACGCGGACTCCGCCACGGGCGGGGCGACGGACGCGGATTCCGGCTCCTCCGAAGGTATGGAGGCGACCTCCGACTCCGCCAAGGAAAAGAAAGAGGGCTCCGAGAACGAGGAGACCACCGCGGAGGAAACCTCCGAGGGCGGCACCCGCACGGTCAAGGGCGTCAACGGCTCTACCATCAACTTGCCGTTCAACCTGGACTTCCGCAAGGTACCCGTCCTCGGCTCCTACAACGAAGAGCAGCGCGCCTCCGCCGAGGTGACCACCTCGTGGTACAACCTGCCGGAGCGCCGCGATAACGCGCCGCTCATCACCGTGTCCGTGGCCGGGCGCATCAAACACCACGACGTCAACGGCATCGAGCAGGAGGGTGAGCAGCTCAGCCTGGAATACGGCACCGTGGACGCCGCGGGCAACGTGACCAACACCGGCGAGGCTGAGCTTCTCGACGCCGGCGCGACCCCGGACTGGCGCAACATGCGCTTCCCGCTGGACGAGCTGCCGGACGAGGCCAACGTGGTGCGCCTGGTGGCTAAGGACGATTCCCTGGATCCGGAGGACTGGATCGCGTTTACCCCGCCGCGCGTGCCGGAGCTGACCTCCCTCAACGAGCGCTTCGACCGCCAGACCCCGGCGCTGCTGGACTGGTCCACGGCGCTGCAGTTCCCGTGCCAGCGCACCTTCGATCACTACGCCGGCGTCACCGAGATCCCGGAGTACCGGGTGCTCCCGGATGCGAAAGCACGCGCCTCGCTGTCGGGCTTCCAAGCCTTTGAGTTCGGCGGCGCAATGGCCACGGCGGAGGCGGTCAACTGGTCGTACGAGATCCCGAGTTACCTCAACAATGACTGGGCGCGCGACTGGGGCGCGGTGAAGAAGTACGAGCTGCGCACCAACTCCAAGGGCGACGCCCCGCGCCTGGCCGATATCAAGCACGAGGAGATCTCACGCTCGGGCCTGTGGATGCCGTCCGAGATGAAGATCAAGGACGTTCCCAAGGCCGGATAGCTCCTAGCCCGCCGGGGCGCGATCAACGCGTCCCATGTACACAGCGAGCGCAACTGGACCGGAAAAACACCTTCCGGAGCACCAGTTGCGCTCGCTGTGTACATTGTCGGCGGTCGTGAACTAGCTCAGCCAAGCGGCGACGTCGCTCACCCGCTGGCGGCTCAGCTCAGGCGTGGCGACGCGGTGGTGGGAGACGTAATC